>CAZMQI010000004.1:8638-107811 GCA_964568585.1 uncultured Rhodospirillales bacterium | reverse complement strand
GCGCCTATCGCAAGCTGGCGATGCAATATCACCCCGATAAAAATCCGGGCGATAAAACAGCCGAAGTAAAATTCCGCGAAATCACTGAAGCGTACCAAGTCCTTTCCGATGACCAGAAACGTGCGGCTTATGACCGCTTTGGCCATGCTGCCTTTGAACAGGGTGGAATGGGCGGCGGCGCTGGCATGGGCGGTTTCGATTTCAACGGCTTTCCCGGTGGTTTGTCCGACATTCTGAACGAAGTATTCGGCGAAATGATGGGCGGCGGCGGTTCCAGCCGTGCCGCGAATGGCGCACAGCGCGGCAATGATGTGCGCTATGATTTGGAATTGACGCTCGAAGAAGCATTCAAAGGCGTTGAAAAAAATATAAAAGTTTCCACACCGCAAACCTGCGAGACATGTAAGGGCAGCGGCGCAAAACCCGGTTCCTCACCAACTACCTGTAAGCAATGCCAAGGCGCAGGCAAGGTTCGCATCCAGCAGGGCTTCTTCTTGATGGAACGCAGCTGCCCCGTATGTTCCGGTGCAGGCCGCGTGATTGATGATCCGTGTAAGGATTGCCGTGGCCAAGGCCGCACACGTAAAGAACGTACATTGAAAATTACTGTACCTGCCGGTGTTGATACCGGAACACGCATTCGCATCGCATCCGAAGGTGAAGCAGGCATGCGCGGCGGCGCATCCGGCGACTTATATGTATTCATTGCGGTGAAGCCGCATGCATTCCTGCACCGCGAAGGAGCAAATCTTCTGGCGCGCATGCCCATCAGTTTTGTGTTGGCTTCCCTTGGTGGAACGCTCGAAGTGCCGACTTTGGATGGCAAGCCGGCGAATCTAACCCTCCCCGAAGGGGCGCAAAACGGCCAGCAATTCCGCCTAAAAGGGCAAGGCATGAGCATGCTCCAGCAAGCACGTGTGCGCGGTGAGGTGACACGCGGCGATTTATTTGTTGAGATAAGCGTCGAAACACCGGTTAACCTGACAGCAAAGCAAAAGCAGCTTTTGGAAGAATTCGATACCGCATCCGACGCCAAAAAGAACAACCCGCACATGCACGGGTTTTTGGAAAAGGTAAAGGGCTTCTTTCAAAAAGATGATAAAGAAAAAGAAGCAGCTGAAAGTACAAAACAAAGCGCCCAAAAATAAATAGGAACGTTTCATGACGATTAAAATTGGCATTTTTGGAACCACAGGGCGCATGGGTAAAATGCTTGCCCGTGAAATCCTAGATGATCCGCAATGCACCTTTGCGGGCGGTACCGTTCGTGAAGGCAGCCCGTTCATGGATAAGTCATTGCATGATGCGCTTGGCTTTGCTTCCAGCGTCGCCATTCCAAAAACCGCGATCAATACTATTTCTCCTGAAAAATTATTGGCCGCCTGCGATGTGGCGATTGATTTCACCCGTGCCGAAGTTTCGGTACATCACGCGTATGTTGCAGCGGCCATGGGCAAGCCCATCGTCATTGGCACAACCGGTTTCACGCAGGAACAGGTGCAAATGCTGGCTGATGCCGCAAACCATATTCCCATTGTGCTTGCCCCGAATATGAGTGTGGGCGTTACGCTTCTCACCGCTATTACCGAAGTGGTCGCTCGTACGTTAGATACGAAATACGATATTGAAATCGTTGAAATGCATCATCGTCATAAGATTGATAGCCCATCGGGAACTGCTCTTGCGCTTGGTGAAGCCGCCGCACAAGGCCGCGCCATCAGTTTAAAAAACCGTGCGGTCTATGACCGCAAGGGAAATTCTGGTCCCCGCAAACGCGGTGATATCGGCTTTGCCACGCTTCGTGGCGGCGATGTGGTTGGCGAGCATACGGTTATCTTTGCCAACGACGGCGAACGTGTTGAGTTGACCCATAAAGCTTCCGACCGCCGCATCTTTGCTCAAGGCGCTGTCGTTGCCGCTAAATGGGTGTCAGCCCAGCAAGCTGGCCGTTACTCCATGAAAGATGTTCTTGGGTTCTAGCGATTACGCAGCTTGGGGTTTTTTGACCAGCTTCGTTACTTCCGCATAGCTCATTGCCTGGCCTTGCGGCATCTTCAGCATCGCCTTTAATACATTCAACTGGAACGATGCACCGTATAGAGCAAAGGTCGCAGGGCTGATGTTCTGCGGGTTCATCTGGCTGATACGGCAGGCATAGGGCGCTGTACGTGACGAGTCAGGGACAAATTCCGTGTCCGGCCATTCATCCTTCCACGCGGAAAGGTCATATAAGGTGCCATAACCGGAGGAGAAACCTATTTTGCATAAGGTTGTGCTAAGGGAGCCTTCTTCTTCACTTATCCCCAACATAATGGGGCCCAGCGGGCTGTCATGGCATCCCCAAAACACGCGTGCAGGGTTGGATTCCAAAGCATTTTGGCTGTTTCTTAGCTCATCATGTTTGGCAACTGCCATCATCCGCGTTAAACCTGAAATCCCCAGAGCAGACTTGGTCCGGTGATTTCACCGGATCGAGTGAATCTGCTCGATATACAATGTGCAAACGGTTCAAAAGTGATTCGCGAACCGCATGTCTATCAATGAATCAGAAGTTAAAAACTTGTCAATGAACAAAGAATCCGTACTTCACTTTTTCACGGCTCTTGCGGCACAGATGCCGCAACCAAAGACCGAACTGTGCTTTTTGAATCCCTATACGCTGCTGGTGGCTGTGTCTTTGTCAGCACAGGCGACCGATGTGAGCGTGAACAAAGCAACCGCATCACTGTTCAAAAAAGTCAAAACCCCGCAAGCAATGCTGGATCTTGGTATCGACAATCTGAAGGAACACATCAAAAGCATCGGCTTGTTCAATACCAAGGCAAAGAACATCATGGCCATGTCGAAAATGCTCATCGATCATTTCGGTGGTGAAGTCCCAGCGGACCGTGATGCGCTTGAAACGCTTCCGGGCGTTGGACGCAAAACCGCGAATGTGGTGTTGAACGAAGCGTTCGGTGTCCCGACCATCGCGGTAGACACACATGTGTTCCGCGTTGCCAATCGCACAGGGCTTGCGACAGGTAGGACGCCCAACGAAGTGGAAGCGAAGTTGATGAAGGTTGTGCCGCAGAAATTTTTAGCAGGCGCACATCACTGGATCATTCTGCATGGGCGTTATGTATGTAAAGCACGCAAGCCATTATGTGCCAGTTGCGTAGTCAAAAAAGACTGTAAATATAAGGATAAAACTTAGGGTTGCTCAATCGCCGCAAGGCTTCGCTCGCATAAGCTTGCGGGCTGCCTTGCAGCCTTATAAGAAGCTATGATTATTCGCCGACTAAGCGATCGCTGGTTGGTTCAGCATCTTCATCGGATGAAGCGCTATAGGATGATGTCACGACCGGACGTGCAGTTGGTTGCATGCCTTGCAATTCACCATTCACTTGTCCGCCTGCATTGATTTCGATTTCGCCGTAACGCACGGTTCCGGTAATGCGGCCCGTCGGACGAATGGTCAGACGACCACGCACCACAACAACACCTTCAAAGGTTCCGGCGATTTCTGCGGTATCCACTTCAATCGAACCATTGAATGTACCGCCTTCGGTCACTTCCAACGCTTGACCATCGTAACGCATACCTTCAACGCCACCTTCAACCACGAGGTAATCGCATTTGGAGATTTGTCCGGCAAGCGTGATGTCCTTTGCAATCACCATGCGGCGGCCACCTTCGGCGCTGCTATTGGTTCCAAAACGTGGACCATCTGCCGGTGGGCGGCGCATGCTTGGGCCAGCTGGCATATCAACGACGCGGCGAACGGATGGTGATGGCGGTGTTGCGCGCAATCCTTGGCGAGGCGCGCTTTCTGCGTTGCGTGGACCATTTGCTACATTCGGATTGGTCGCGCTGCTGGTATTGTTTGGATTGGCGGGGGATGTTTCGGAGCGCGGATCGAATGGGCGATTCATGGCGTTTTTCCTATAAATACAACTATAAAAATCGGTGCCAGCTGAGGACTTGTATCGGCCTCACAAGCAAGGGTAACGTAGCACGTTTCCCGAAACGGATTCAACAGCGACCTAGCGTGATTTGCGCCATATTTGCGCTCTGATGTGAGACTGTAACTTGAAAACCCACCTTGAAGTATAAGGATAAATAATGCCCGAAGTTAAAAATGCCCTGCCTTTAAAATATGATGTCGTTGGTATCGGTAATGCGATTGTCGATATTCTGGCGCAAGCGGAGGATGATTTCCTGCGCCGCGAAGACATTCATAAAGGCTCCATGACCTTGATTGATGCGGCCAGAGCCGCTGATTTATTTGATAAAATGGGTCCCACCACAACCGTTTCCGGTGGTTCTGCCGCCAACACGGTTGCCGGCATTGCAGGGCTTGGCGGCAAGGCCGCCTACATTGGCCGCGTTAATGATGACCAGCTTGGCGCTGGCTTTGCCCATGACATGAAGGCATTAAACATCCATTACCCAACAAAAGCGGCTTCTGGCGGTGCGCCAACCGCGTGCTGCATCATTATGGTAACGCCCGATGGCCAGCGCAGCATGAACACCTTTTTGGGTGCCAGCACCGATTTCAGCATGAGCGATGTGGATGAAGATTCAATCGCATCATCCCAAATCACGTATCTTGAAGGATACCTTTTCGATAAGCCGCCAGCCAAGGAAGCATTTTATCAAGCGGTAAAACTGGCACACAAACATAACCGCAAAGTTGCACTGACGTTATCGGATGGATTTTGTGTCGACCGTCACCGTGCTGATTTTCATGCCTTACTAAAACAGGGCGTGGATATTTTATTCGCGAACGAAGTTGAAGCGACCGCGCTGTATGAAAAGAATTCGTTGGATAACGTATTGCCGCTCATCGCAGCCGATTGCCCGTTGGTGGTCATCACCCGTTCAGAAAAAGGCGCATATATTCTAAGCGGCGGAAAAACCATCATCGTGCATGCCGAACCTGTTGCCAAAGTGGTGGATACCACAGGTGCAGGGGATAGTTATGCGGCGGGTTTCCTTTATGGCATCACGCATGGCCATAACCTGACCGAATGTGGACGCATCGCATCCATTTGTGCAGCCGAAGTGATTAGCCATCTGGGGCCACGGCCACAAACGAATTTGCAAAAATTGGTAGAGAGCAAAATGGGCGCGTTATTCAAGAAAGCGTCTTAAATTGTTTTAGATAAGTGCGCTTGGAATAATGCCGGATTCATGGCCCAATGACTCGCGCACATCTTCCATATCCAGCACGGTTTTACCGGCCATAATGGAACGCGCGCAGGCTTGGTCCAGCATCAAAATCGCCTTATCGGGATGGTTTCTGCGGCGAAGGTATTTGGATGTTAAGTACACAATCTGGTCGCACACATCTTCTGGTACTTCCAAATCATAATGCGTTGCAAAGCGTTGTTTCAGCCCGCGCAGAATAACCTTACATTGTTCTTCAGATGGTGGGTCCATAAAGATTTTTTGGAAACGACGATCCAAAGCAGGATCGGCCTTCACGTAATCATCATATTCATCACGCGTGGTTGCGCCAATCATCAGCAAATCGCCGGTAGTCAAATACGGTTTCATCAAATCGGCCACACCTGCAGCGCCAGACGCTATACAGCTTGGCATGATCATGTGGATTTCATCGATGCACAGGATGATGGGCGGGAATAATTTTGATGCATTACGTTCTGCAACGCCTTTAATCATTGGTACAAAACGGCCTTCAAAATCGGAACGTGATCCAGCACCAGCAGACAGCGATGACATTTCAAGTTCCAGAATACGCGCGCCCGCCAGTTTCTTCGGCACTTCATTCTTAAATACTTTTTGTGCAAGGCCAACGAACAATGCGGTCTTACCCACACCGGCACCCGCCAACAGCAACACGTTCTTACGTTCACGTTGAAGCAAAATCATAATCAGATCGTACAGTTCCTTATCGCGTCCGATGATCGGGTCGAAGCGGTCGCGCGCAACCTGCGCGGAAATATCGCGGGAAAATTTGAAAATCAATTCTTCCAGTTGCGCGTCCGGAATCTTGAATTTCGGGCCGCCTTTGGCGTCTTTGGTGGGTGCTAAATCGGAAATATCCATGGTCTTTTTCTACTCCAAAATCATGTAGAAAAGATTGAGTTAATCGCTTCTTAAGAACCGCGCTAAGGTGCGGCCCACCAACTTTCAACCACAGGGCCGTAAAGCGGCGTTAGTTGCGGTGTGGCAACGTTTGGCCAAATGGCGAATAAATCCTTCCCGCGATAGAATAAGGGCACCAAGTAATATCCCGATAACAATATGCGGTCGAGCGCACGAAGCGCCGCGCGTAGCTCGTCACGCGTTTGTGCGGCGGTGATTTTATGTGTCATGTCATCGATTGCTGCGCTTTTGATACCTGCATAATTACGGCTGCCTTTTATGTCGGCTGCGGCGCTGCCCCAATATTGTGTCTGTTCATTGCCGGGTGAAAGGCTGTTCACCCATTTGAACAGCACCATGTCATAATCGAAATCGGAAAGGCGTGCCTGGAATTGCGATGCATCAATGGTGCGTACGCGTGCGACGATACCAATACGTTGCAGAGTGCGCGCATATTCTAACGCGATTTTTTCATCCTGCGGATCGGATAATAAAATCTCGAAACCAAATGGTTCGCCCTTTTGGTTTTTCAGCTCACCATTTTGAATATGATAGCCAGCTTCCTCAAGCAATGTGGTCGCCGCCAGAAGATTATCGCGAAGGGTGCGCGTGTCATTTGTACGTGGCAATGCGAATGGTTTGGTGAATACGTCTTCCGGTAGATCTTTTTTCCATACGTTCAGCAATTTTAACTCAGCCGCATCCGGCAATCCGCTGCTCGCCAAATCGGAATTGGCGAAATAGCTATCCAGCCATTTATAAGCACCGTGGAACAGCGTGCGGTTGATCCATTCAAAATCGAACGCATAGGAAAGGGCTTTGCGGACGCGCACATCGCTGAAATTGCTTTTGCGCGTATTAAAGATGAACCCGCGTATAGGTTCAGGGCGGTGATGGGTGAATGCGGTGGTATTAAACGCATCCTTCTTTTCGGACGATATGCGTTGCAATTCTGCCCAGCGTTTGGGGTCACTTTCACGGCGCGCATCCAAGGCATGCGCGGTGAATGCTTCCTGCGCTACATTCTCATCGCGGTAATAATCGTAACGGATGATATCGAAATTGCATGTGCCTTTACGTGCCGCTACATCTGTGCCCCAATAATTCTTATCACGTTCAAATACCATGCTGCGACCTGGCTGTACCTCCTTCACGCGGTAGGGGCCGCTGGCAATTGGCGGAACAAGCGTTGTTTCATCGAACGGTTTGGTTTTGAACATATGCTTTGGCAAAATCGGCATCAGCCCAAGAATAAGCGGCATTTCACGGTCGATGCTGCCATCCTCATTCTTCTTCAATAAGAAGGTGATGGTGTGTGCATCATTCACTTTTGCGCTTGCTACTTTTTTATAATAGCTGCGATGGGTTGGTTTGCCTTTATCACGCAAGCTTATCCATGAAAAATACACATCATCCGCCGTTATATTTTTGCCATCGTGCCATTTCGCTTTGGGGTTGATGTGGAAGCGAATGCCGGAACGGTCGGACTTCACATCAATTTTTTCCGCAATCAACGGATATAGCGTGAATGGTTCATCCTGTGTGCGCGCTAGCAGTGTTTCATATACATATGTCATGCCTTCGGCTGGGCGGCCTTTGACGATATACGGGTTCAAACTGTCGAATGTACCGGTGATATTCAAACGCAGCGTGCCACCTTTGGGCGCATCGGCATTCACATAATCAAAATGCTTGAAGCCTTCCTCGTGCTTTGGCGTGCCATGCATCGAAATTGCATGTGTGCTTACCCATTCCTGTGCGGCCAACATATTTGGCGTAGCAAGCAGCAGTGCCAAAAAAAGCATAGAGTGCAGTGCCAATAAAATCTTACGCATCATATTTAAGAAGGCTCATTTGCGGTACTGGCAATCGCTTTGTGCCATTCAAAAATGTCAGTTCAATGATGAATGCTGCCAATTTTACATCGCCGCCCAGCTTTTTTACCAGCGTGATGGCGGCTTCCATTGTGCCGCCAGTTGCCAGCAAATCATCGACCAGCACAATTTTCTGTCCCTTTAATACGGCGTCAGCCTGTACTTCGATGATGTCCTGGCCATATTCCAATGCATAAGCATGGGAGATGACAGGGCCGGGCAATTTATTCTTTTTACGTATCATCGCAAAGCCGCAGCCCAGCTTGTAGGCAACGGCAGCGGCCACCATCAGCCCACGGGACTCAATTCCCAAAATGCGGTCGGGTTTTTCTTTGGCAATACCTTCCGCGAGCGCATTGATTGCATGTTCCCATGCCTTACCATTCATCAAAAGCGTCGAAATATCATAAAACATGATGCCCGGCTTTGGAAAATCAGGAATAGAGCGAATGTGATCTTTAAGGTTCATGGGATACCTATGGTTGGTGGGTGCGATAGCATCTTACCCAAGTGTTTGCGAATCTTCGATATTGAAAAATTAACGAAACTGATGGCAAAGTAGTGAACCTGACACATTCTTATGCAGACGCACCCAATGGAACTGACCAAAGAAGACGTTACCCGCCTTATGACGCAGCCATCGGCAGAGGCTCGGGCGGAGGTTGCGACAAAAATCGGGCGCACGCTGGATGATGCCGGTCTGTCGGATACCGAATTAAAATTGGCGCAGGATATTATTCGCCACATGGCGGCGGATATCGCGGTGCAGGTACGCGCATCTTTGGCCAGCAGCGTGAAGAACGCCAAAAAACTCCCGCATGATGTTGCATTGAAACTTGCTAAAGACGTCGAAGAAGTGTCTTTGCCGGTTTTGGAATATTCATCCTTGTTTAGCGATGAGGATTTAATCTCCATCATCAAATCACAATCCCCAGAAAAACAAGAAGCGATTGCGCGCCGCGAAATCGTTTCCGAAAAACTGGCTAGTGTAATTGTGGAAGAGGGCGGAGAAAAAGCTGTCACCACTCTGGTCAAAAATAAAAACGCGCAGATTAATGAAAAATCATTGGAGCGTGTGACTGAACGCTTTGCCGATAATCAGAACATCAATGATACCCTTGCTAAGCGCGACCATCTACCCTTGGCGGTTGCGGAACGCTTGGTTAGCAAGGTATCGGATGCATTAAAGGAATATCTCGTCACGCAGCATGCGCTGCCATCATCCATCCTTACCGATGTGATTTCGCAAAGCCGCGAGCAATCAACCGTGAGCTTGTTGGGCATCACCAAGAATGAAGAAGAGCTTGAAAAACTGGTCCATCAATTAAAGGCCAGTGAACGCCTAACGCCAAGTCTCATTGTGCGCGCGCTATGCGTGGGAGATATGCCGTTCTTTGAAATGTGCATGTCGGTTTTGGGCGGTGTGCCACTGCATAATGCACGTGTGTTGTTGCATGATGCCGGAAAGCTCGGCCTTAAATCTATCTATGATAAAACCAATTTACCGCAAGGGATGTTCCCCATCATCCGCGTTGCGCTGGAAGTCGTGAAGGAAATCCAGCTCGATGGCGCAGACCACGACCAAGTGCGTTACCGTGCGAAAGTCATCGAACGCATCTTGACCCAATATCAGGATTTCAATGCAGATGACCTGAATTATCTGCTTGATAAGCTCAGCGATCTGGTTGATGTAGCTGCATAAGCTATTGCAACTCTCACCATACGAAAGCACAGCATGGAACTGCCCCTATATATAAAAGCAATCCTCATGGGTTTGGTGGAAGGCTTGACGGAGTTCTTGCCGGTGTCATCGACAGGGCATCTTATTCTATTCGGTGATGCCATTCGTTTTGATACGCCTAACGCATCGGTGTTCGATATTGTCATTCAAATGGGTGCGATTGCCGCGGTGCTTATCGTTTATTTCAAACGCTTCTCGCATGTAGCTGTCTCGTTTTTCAAAGAAAAGAAATCACAGAATTTTATCTGGTTATTGTTGCTTGCGTTTCTTCCAGCCGCAATCATCGGATTCCTGATGCATACAGCGATTAAAGAGCATTTGTTCAATCCAACCGTGGTTGCATACAGTTTGATTATTGGCGGCGTGTTGATGCTGGCGATTGATTATTTGCCACTTAAAATCAAAGTCAAAGATGTCGATAGCATGACGTTGTGGGATGCGATTAAAATCGGTTTCTATCAGTGCCTTGCAATGATTCCAGGCGTGTCACGTTCCGGAGCCACAATAATCGGCGGCATGTTGTCGGGTCTGGATAAGAAGACGGCAGCCGAGTTTTCGTTCTTCCTTGCGGTGCCAACCCTGTCCGCAGCTGCATTATATGACTTATATAAAAGTTGGTCGTCCCTCACCGTCGATGATTTAGGGCTGATGGCGGTCGGGTTTATCTCGTCATTCATCTTTGCGATGCTGGTAATCACTTATTTCATCAAACTTATCGTGCGTTTTGGCTTCACGCCCTTTGCCTTGTATCGCATTGTTCTGGGGGCGGTTATTTTGTGGCTGATTCCAGCATCGGCCACGGTCTTGCCATAAATAGTTTTGACGAATTATTAGCTATAATACTGATGAATTTGGCCGTTTTTGTATAAAAAATTGCTTTTGTTTTCCAGTTAAATTAACTGCAATTAGATTACAATTTAAGAAAGTTAAACGACTTCTTAAAACTTTCCGCCGAACATGGTCGATATTGTGGAATTTTCTCCGCTAAAACCTTGTGCGTTTGATGGAAACTGTGTTGAGAAATCAACCAAATAAACAATCCGGCTTCATGCTGGCGCCTTTGCTTTATATGTTGGCATTGGGTGGCATTGGTGCGGCTGTGATGTTCTCCGGATATTCGCAAGTGCTACGCAGTAACGCGGAAATGACTGCGGTGAATACCGTTCGCCAACAACTGAATTCCGCGGGACAAACACTTTCTGCTTCTGCAGCATTAGATAGTGCGACAAGCACCATTGTGCAACCACCAAACGTTGCCTTATTTAGTGCCGTCACCGACACATCGCGGCTTCCTGGAAATTACGCAGCCGTGAATGCGACAGGTACACCGCACAGTTACGGTGTGATTGATGTCAACACGGGCGTGCGCCAACTCGATCCGTGGGGCAAATATTACATCTATTGCCGTTGGGAAAATCCGGTATCAAACGCTTCTGCTCCGTCTATCATGGTTGTCTCGGGCGGTCCTGACGGATTGCTATCGACCAAATGCGGCGACACCGCAGCGCAAGGCGATGACCGTTTAAACAAACTCACTGTTGCTGAAGCGATTAACCGCGCCAATGTGTGGCAAGTTAATAGCAGCAGTCAGGTAAAATTCGGTATTCAAGCCGATGCCGTGAAAGTCAATGATGACGGCTCCATGCAGGCAAAAAGCCTTACGCTTGCTAATCCACTTGCCATCACATCGGGTGGTACTGGCGCGATTGATGCTGCTGGCGCACGCACCAATTTAAGTGTGCCAAGCAATACCGGTAGCGGCGCAAGTGGATTGTGGAGCATCGATATTTCAGGCAACGCTGCAACCACAACAGCATTGCAAACCGCGCGTAATTTTTCAATCGCTGGCGCAACGGGTTTAACGGCTGCTGCAACATCATTCGATGGTACAGGCGATGTCGCGCTTGCATTGACCGGAACCTTGGCAATTGCAAACGGCGGTACGAATGCGACGACCGCTGCGGGCGCACGCACGTCGCTCGCGGTGCTGGGCATTGCGAATAATCTTTCCGAACTCACATCAACGGCGGCGACGGCGCGTGCGAATATCGCGGTGCTTGGTATCGCCAACAACTTGTCGGATGTGGCAAACGTTGCAACCGCGCGTACCAATCTTGGTCTTGGCACCATGGCGGTGCAGGACGCGGATAATGTGAACATCACCGGTGGTACGATTACCGGCGTGACCTTCACAGGCGACATCAATGGTAACGCAAGTTCCTCCAGCTCCGTTCCTGCATCGGGCATTACAGGTGTTGTATCGATTGCCCAAGGTGGTACAGGTCAAACAACCGCCAATGCCGCACTTGTTGCATTGGGCGGCAATAACGCATCGAACTTAACTACTGGCACATTGAATGCTGCCTTGCTTCCGGTCATCAGCCCAACATCGGCTGGTATGTATAATTGGGGTACGGTTGACGCATATGGCCGTGTGACAGTTGCAAATAATCTTTCCACCAATTCCATCAGCCAAGGTAATACAGGTGTGTCCGTTTCCGATACGGGCAGCGATGGTACCGTGACGATTTCAACCGAAGGCCTTGCGCGCATCACTGTCGATCAAAACGGTAACGTCGGTATCGGCACCGCCACGCCAGCCGATAAGCTGGATGTGAATGGTAATATACGTGTGCGCGGTGCTGCTGCTACGGACCGTTCATTGTTCTTCTCTACCCTTGGTTCAAAACGTTGGGCGCTTTCTGAAAACAACGTTGCCGAAAGCGGCAGCAATCTTGGTTCTAACTTTGTTATCACCCGTTATGATGATGCGGGTGCATCATTGGGCAACGCACTTGCGATTGCACGTAACACTGGCGCAATTTCAACCTCGGGTGATTTGACCATTGGCGGCGCAGCCACCGCAACCGGCGGCTTTTATGGTACGTTCAACGGTACATTTACGGGTACGGTTGCAGCCGCAGGCGCAGATAAACAAGTGCAATTCAATAGCGGCGGTAATCTAAGTGCCGATAGCAATTTCAACTGGGATAACACCAATAAGCGTTTGGGTATTGGTACGGCAACACCAGGTACGGCGTTGCATGTTGTAGGAACAACAGGTACGACACTGCTCACCGCAAATGGCGGTAGCACTATTGATAATACTGGTAATTTGGTTGCTGGTTTTAAAATGGACAGCGCCAAAAAAGGCGGCTTATTTGTAACCAGCAATTTTGCACAAAGCTCTGGTGGTGCCGGTAACGGTGCATTTTTAAGTTCGTATGTAGATACAGCCGGTAGTACGTTATACGGCGGTTATCATGCATTATCATTGGGTATGGATGCACCCGCATCAAATATTAATGCACAGAATGGCTCTGGTTATTTACAGTATAACGCAATTAAAACGCCATCAGGTTCAAATAGCGTTGGTGGTATTTTTCAACATAATTACCTGTATAACGTTGTAAACACTGGCACTTCGTATGGTTATACGGCTTACAACTATATCCAAGCAGGTGCATCCACAACCTCACTTTCAAACTATATAGGATATTACTCGCGCGGGCAGTTTGCGGTTGGCCCAGCAACGCTCACAAATCAATATGATTTTTATGCAGATAATATTATTGCTGCAGGTTCAAATGGTACGATTACAAACCGTTATGGTGTCTATCTAGGTTATAATAACACTGGTGTCACGAATGCATATGGTATCTATCAGACCGATGCTAATGTGAAAAATTATTTCAATGGTAACGTAGGCATTGGTAGCAATATTCCAGCAGCCAGACTGGATATTGATGGCCGTTCATTTCAATATACAGCCACATTTAATGTGGGTCAGCCGCAAGGTAATTTTACAGAATTCTTTGACTTCAATACCTATAATGGCATGGCCAATATTGCGGTTGATTTAGTTCAAAGCAATGCACATTCCTACAGTGAGACATATCATTTCGTGATGAATTACGATGATGCCAATGTGGCTGTTGGCACTGTTTATCGTATTCTTCCAATCCGAAGCACTGGTATGCGTAGTGCCGCCACAACCGGTTGGGGTAGTGGCGAATATGCTCTTGAAGCAGTAAGGGGTGCGTCAACATGGACCCTGCGTGTTCGTCAAGTTGGTGCAACCGATCAAACGGGTGCGCTTGGCTGGGTGGCTTCAGTTAAATCTGTGGCAGCAAGTGGCACAACAAAAAGTGCAACCGGTACTGATACATCAAATTACGCATATACACTCTTGCGTCATACCCCGATGATTGTTGCGAATAATAAAGTGGGTATCGGCACTGCAAACCCAGCAGCAACATTAGATTTAGGTGGTGGTACGCCAAACCTGAGATTGACGGGTATTGGTAGCATGGAATTTTACCGCCCAGCACAAAGCCATTGGAAATTCCAACATATGGCTAACGGTTTCACACTTCAAAATAGCTGGACTGGTGCAGGCTATAACAGCGTCATCTCGATGGATGATGGGCTGGGTATTGCAACAACGCCAACCCTCCGGATGATGTATGATGCGTTGGGTAATCGTGTAGGTATCAATACCGCAACACCAAACACCAGTGCGGTTCTTGACATTACATCTACCACCAAAGGGTTGTTGATGCCGCGCATGACAACCGTGCAGCGTAATGCGATTGCAACCCCCGCAACCGGTTTGATGGTTTATAACACCACCACCAACCTTGTGAATATTTATAACGGCACCGCTTGGGTGGTTGCAGGAAATGACGGCGCAACCGCATTCAGCTTCCCGCAAGGTAGCGTGACCGCACCTGGTCTTTATGTTACGGGTGACAGTAATACCGGTTTCTATCAATCGGTTGCCGATAAGCTTTCAGTCACCGCTGGCGGTACGGAAGTGATGCGTTGGAATAACGTGGCTTCTGCTGTGAATTATCTAAGTGCTACGCCAGCCATTACGGCAAATGGCCCCATTATTGCGGCAGACGGTTCTGATACGAATATTGATTTGAATCTGAATGCAAAAGGCACTGGCAGCGTAAAAACCACGGCACAAGCAGCAGGCGCAGTCGGCTTAACGGTGAAAGCAGCAGCATCTCAAACCGCAGATTTACTGCAAATCCAGAATTCAGCAGGCGTTGTACAAACCCAATTCAATTCATCGGGCTATCTTGGCATTGGTACAACATCGGTTGCTTCAACGGCGTTACTCGATTTGGTATCTACCACCAAAGGTATCTTGCCGCCGCGCATGACGACTGTTAATCGCGCCGCGATTGCAACGCCAGCCGAAGGTTTAACCCTTTATAACAACACGACCCACACGCTGGATTATTACAACGGCACCTCATGGGTTTCTGCGGTAAGCAGTGCAACGGGCGCTGAAGTCGATCCGAAAGTTGGCGCGCTTACCTCAAACAATTTCTGTACCTCGAATGCTGGCGCAACCGCAATCGTGTGCGGAACATCCATCATCCCCGTGGGTAATCTGGGTTCGGGTACACCGTCCGCTGCGACCTATCTTCGCGGTGATGGCACATGGGTGAATTCTTCTACCATTCAAAGCTTGCCTGCTGGTGCCACCAGCCAAGTGCAATTCAATGACGCGGGCGCATTCGGTGCAGACACTGCATTCGTGTGGGATAATAGCAATAAACGTTTGGGTATCGGCACAGCAACGCCAGCATATGCATTGGATGTATATGGCGCTGATACACAAACCAATGCACGCGTTAGGGGTAATCTGAGCTTATCTTCCAACAGCGCAAATCTAGCTGCGCTAACAATAACCAATACTACACCATCAGGCCGCACTTGGACAGTTGGTAACGTTTGGGATGCTGCAAGCTTCGGATTGCGGGATACTTCGATTGCTGGAAACGCGAGTTATCGTTTCGTGATTGATGGCAGTGGTAACGTTGGTATCGGCACAACGGCGCCAACGCAAAAAATTGATGTTGTTGGAAATATTTCTGTTGGAAATACCTCCAGCAATCGGTTTATTGCAAAAAATGCAGCAGGCACAGGCATTGGTGCAAGTCTATATGCTAATGCAGCTGATGAAGGATATTTGACGCTAGGTTCAACTGCCACCATTAATTCAAATAGTGGTCAATTGCAATTTCTTGGCAGCAGTTCATATTTCAATCACTCCATTGCATTAAATGCCACAACCCCAATGCTGGACTTAACCAGTACTGGTAAGCGGGTGCAGATTTATACGGATGCAACCGGCTTGATTTTGAATGACGTAACTGGTGCATCCAGTTTGCGTTTCAAACGCAACACGGGCGGCGCGGTTGATTTTGCAGTTGATGGGACTGGCAGCACCGGTATTGGCACAGCAACGCCTGCTGCAACTGCATTGCTTGACGTAGCTAGCACGACCAAAGGTTTCCTTGCACCGCGCATGACCACCGCGCAACGTGATGCCATCGCATCGCCAGCAACTGGTTTGCAAGTTTACAACACCACCACCAATGCTTTGAACATTTATAACGGCACGTCATGGGGCGGGGTAGGCGGCGGTACATTGGCATCGTTAAGTGATACAACCATCACAACGCCCGCGAATAATGATATTCTGCAATACAGCAGCGGTACATCCAAATGGGTGAATACACCGTTGGTATCTGCGGTTGCGGGCGTTGCCGGACCAAGCTTCTCAGCGTATATAGCCAGCAATCAGACTATTTCTGCTTCGGCGTGGACAAAAGTTACGCTTGGCACAGAAGAATTTGATACCAATAACAATTTTGCATCAGGTCGATTTACACCTACGGTTGCAGGAAAATACGTACTATCTGGAACATGTAATATCAATACGCTATCTGCAGGAAACACGGTTTACTGCGCTATCTATAAAAATGGCAGCCTTGCAAAACGCTCTGTTAATTTACAAGGATCTGGCAACACAGAACTAAGCACAACAGTTACAGCTACTGTTGATGCCAATGGAACAACAGATTATTTTGAAATGTATGTCTGGTCGCAAGACACCAATCTTTATGGCGGAAGTAATGTTACCTATTTCACCGGCGCGATGCTCGCGCCATTGGCATCTGGTACCGTTGCCGGTACGGGTAGCGCGGGTTATGTGCCGGTGTGGACATCGGGCAACGCCATTACCTATGACAGCACTGCGGGTGGACAATTCGCATGGGATTTGACCAATCATCGTCTTGGTATTGGTACGGCAACGCCAGCATCAGCATTACACGTTCATGGTACTTCACCTCGACTGACAATTCGTAATAGTTCAGCGAATGATGCTTCCATAGTTCTGCAAAACAACACGCCAACGGATATATTTAGTATTGCGACAGATACAAGCGCAAACACTGCATTAACATCGTATGGCTATATGACGCTTAATGCTTCGGGCGCTTCAAGTATCATGATGTTTAAAACTGGTGGTGGCACTGAACGCATGCGTATTACAGATACTGGCAGTGTCGGTATCGGTTCGACCATACCTGCTGCATCATCACTTCTTGATATGGCTTCTACGACCAAAGGTTTCCTTGCACCGCGCATGACCACCGCGCAACGTGATGCGATTGCTTCGCCAGCAACTGGTTTGCAAGTTTATAACACCACCACCAATGCCTTGAACATTTATAACGGTACGGCATGGAGCGGGGTAGGCGGCGGCACCTTAGCATCGTTAAGTGATGCGACCATCACATCGCCAGCCAACAGCGATATTCTGCAATACAACAGCGGTACATCTAAATGGGTAAACGTCTCTGCTGGTTCTGTGCTGTCAGGAACCAGTGGTACGACAACAATGTATTCCAACTGGCCAGATGCTATTACGTGTACGAACGTCGCTGGTACAAAAACTACTCTATATGCTGAATCTATGCCTTATGTTCCAGATGGGAACTATTATTATCGCGCGGCATACTCTGGCTCGGGATACGATGTTCTAATCGGATTTAATTCCAGTGGTGCTTACTCCGCCCAAGTTAATATGGCCGGCTTTGACTGCGTAACAGCATCCAAGTCTATCACAACCCTTTATAGTGAAGGCAAAGCATTCAACTTCATCGGTTCATCGCTTGCCTCGGCTGCTGCGCCTGCTGGCGGGTTACAATTTAATAATGGTTCCGGTGTGCTTGCCGGTGACTCTGCAATTATCTGGGATAACACCAACAAAGCATTGGGTATCGGCACCGCAACACCATCGACCAAAGCGGTGCTTGATTTAAGCAGCACCACCAAAGGTTTCTTGCCACCACGCATGACCACCGTGCAACGTGATGCCATCGCATCACCCGCAACCGGTTTGCAAGTTTATAACACCACGACTGGATCCGTGAACGTATACACCGGAAGCGCATGGAGCGAATTGGGTGCAAGTGGCGGCACGTTGATTTCCAACGTCAGCAACTGGACCACCGCAACATGTCCTGCAGGTTATCAGGTTCTAACCTGTAACAGCTCCGCTTATAATGGCGGCGGTAATGCGGTGTGCGGCGCATCCATTTCCGGCAATTCATGTACTTCGGGTTGCGGCGGCGGGCCATATATGGTCACAGCAACCTGTTATCAAAACATGTCACCAATTGGCGGGCAGTGGGGTACATCCGGTTCTGATTTGAATTACACCACAGGTTCCGTTGGTATCGGCACCGCCACACCATCCACCAAAGCGGTGCTTGATTTAACCAGCACCACCAAAGGTTTCCTTGCGCCGCGTATGACCACCGTGCAACGTGATGCGATTACAGCGCCAGTTGCTGGTCTGCAAATTTATAACACCACCACCAATGCCTTGAACATTTATAACGGCACGTCATGGGGCGGGGTAGGCGGCGGCACTTTGGCATCGTTAACTGATGCGACCATCACATCGCCCGCGAATAATGATATTCTGCAATACAACAGCGGCACATCCAAATGGGTGAATACACCGTTGGTATCTGCGGTTGCGGGCGCATCTGGCCCAAGCTTCCTTGTGAATAGAAATGGCGTCAACCAAACCGTATCATCCGGTGGATGGTCAAAGATTCAGTTTAACAATGAAGTGTTTGATACAAACAACAATTTTGACTCTTCGACAAACTATCGCTTCACGCCAACGGTGGCCGGTAAATACATATTCGTTTTGAATGTCAGCTCACAAACTGATGCAACGGTTGCTGCAGCGATATTTAAAAATGGTGTAGTTCAATCTGTTCAGTCGGGCAACTATTACCGCAATAACGTTTCTATGGTTCTTGATATGAACGGAACCACAGACTATGTCGAAGGGAATATTTATAATTATGGTGGTACAAACTTATATGGCTTAACATCGGAAACAAATTTTTCAGGCTCACTCTTGGTGCCACTTGCCTCAGGCACTGTCGCAGGAACAGGCAGCGCGGGTTATGTGCCGGTGTGGACATCAGGTAATGCCGTTACCTATGACAGCACCACGGGCGGTCAATTCGCATGGGATTTGACAAATCATCGTCTTGGTATCGGCACTGCAACGCCAACACAAGCGCTTGATGTAAACGGAGCGGCGAAGATTGCTGGCACGGGTTCTGAAACCTGCAATACAGCAGCCAAGGGCACCATGCGCTTTAACTCCGCCGGCGGGTATATGGAGCTTTGCCAATGATAAATTTTTATTTTAGACTTGGCCAGAATCCGGAAGATTCAACGTTGGGAGATTGCGTGTTTCGTCGCCAATTAACAAAGCAACCATTATCACTGAACGGATTGAGCGTAACGCTTGCCTTGCTGATGGTGCTTGCTGCACCAAATGCGCTGTTCGCGCAAAGCTGGCAACGTGTTGGCACAATTAATAACAGCACCGTCACCGCAACCAGCATGTGTAACTGGAACGCTGGCGGCTATCTGGAATGCCCCACGGGAAATCCGCGCGTATCATCCGGCGCGGTTAGCATCGGTGGCGCTGCGCCAAATGCTTCCGCTATTCTGGATTTAACCAGCACGACCAAAGGCTTCTTGCCACCGCGCATGACCACCGTGCAACGCGATGCGATTTCTGCCCCGGTAGCAGGTCTACAAGTTTACAACACCACCACCAATGCTATCAACGTTTACAACGGCACCGCATGGGGCGCAGTTGCTGGCGGTGGTTCGATTGCAACGGCTACCGACGTGACGCTGACATCTGTCGCGGATAACGACATCCTGCGTTACGACAGCGTGACCAGCAAATGGAAGAACGTGAACATCGGCACCGCGATGAGCACAACGACGATGAACGCAAACTTTCCGGATGCTATTAAGTGCGTTGACGGTTCGAATTCCGTAACACTATGGCAATGGAACCCATTCTGGTCAGATGGCAAAACCTATTACGGTAATCTCAGTGGTTCTGCAACATTGCAATTTACGACTGCAACTGGTGCATATAATACCTATACATCATTATCTGCTACGTATGACTGTATTGGAAAATCGATTTCAACACTTTATGCCGAAGGCAAAGCATTCAATTTCATCGGTTCATCACTCGCATCGGCTGCTGCCCCAGCGGGTGGGTTGCAGTTTAATAATGGTTCGGGCGTGCTGGCGGGTGATAGCGCGCTCATTTGGGATAACACCAATAAGCGTTTGGGTATCGGTACGGCAACCCCCGGTAATTTGTTGCATCTTTTCAAAGCTGGTAGCGATGCAAAAGCAATAATCGAGAGCACCGGTAACAACCAATATGATCAAAGCATTGAGTTTAAAGACCCGGGTGGCAGCTGGTTCATTGGGCAGGACTACTCGGTTACAACGCTGCAGTTTGGGATTGGGCGCTCAGCAACCAAGGGTGATTTTACCATCAATTCGTCCGGTAGTGTTGGTATTGGTAATACGACCCCTGCAGCCACCGCATTACTCGATATCACCAGCACGACTAAAGGCTTCCTTGCGCCACGCATGACGACTGTTCAACGCGATGCGATTGCATCGCCAGCAACCGGTTTGCAAATTTATAACACCACCACGAATGCCTTGAACGTTTATAACGGTACGGCATGGGGCGCAGTTGGTAGTGGTGGCGGCGCTGTATCTTCCCTTACTGACGTAACGCTGACCAGCGTAGCGGATAACGACATCCTCCGCTACGAAAGTGCGACATCCAAATGGAAGAACGTGAACTTGAGCACGGCCCTTGGTACCACTACGATGGTTGCAAACTTTCCGGATGCAATTAAATGTACTACTGCAGGCGGTACATCGATTATGCTGTTTACACGCTTGATGCCTACGGCAGCGGGTGGAACATACGGGTATTGGGACGTCGCCAATACAGCAGCGATTTGGTACACAGCCGCTGGTGCCTATAGTACTAATAGCAACTTGGCTGGGTATGATTGCGTGACGAACACGTGGTCAGTCACCCAGCTTTATGCGAATGGTATCGCCTTCAACTTCATCGGTTCATCGCTAGCCTCGGCTGCTGCCCCAGCGGGCGGGTTGCAATTCAATAATGGTTCGGGTGTGCTTGCGGGTGACACTGCGATTATCTGGGATAATACCAATAAGCGTTTAGGGATTGGCACAGCAACGCCTACCGGCGCTCTGACCATATCCAAGGTGAATTCAACCCTTACGGGGAATACCAACAGTGCCTTGGTGATTGAAAACGCATCTGGCACACAAAGCATGTTGGGCTTCAGCTTTGGTGGTACCAGCAAAGGACAAATGCGGGTTGATAGTTCCGGCAATATGATATTGGCACCGGGTCTTGCCGCTACACTTTATCTGGCATTCCCAGATTACGGTACCAACCCGATTAATTTCCAAAATGGCGCAATGGTTCTGGATTCAACGGGTGCGCTTGGTATCGGTACCGCCACGCCATCAACCAAAGCGGTGCTTGATCTAACCAGCACCACCAAAGGTTTCCTTGCACCACGCATGACCACCGTGCAACGTGATGCGATTGCATCACCCGTTGCTGGTCTGCAAGTTTACAACACAACCACGAATGCCTTGAACGTTTATAACGGCACGGCATGGGGCGCAGTGGGTAGCGGCGGTGGCGGTTCTTTGGGCGCGGCTGCAGGATTTTGGGTTAATTTTGATGGTGCGACTGGAAGCATAAGCTCCTCGTATAACGTTTCTTCGGTTACGCGAAATGGCGTGGGTGATTATACAGTCAACTTTAATACCCCGATGAACAGTGCGTCTTACGCTGCTGTTTACAGCGTCAACAATCGTGGTGCTACATCCGATATGCGTAGAACAGGTACAACACAGACGCTTTCTGCATCCTCTGTGCGTTTTACTGTTGGATTAACGAATACAACTGGAAATGAAGATTGCAATCCATGTTCCGTCATTGGATTTGGCGATTCAACATTGGGCACAGCGACACCTGCTGGTAGTAGTGGACAAGTGCAGTGGAATTCCAGTGGTGCTATGGGCGGTGACTCAGCGCTTACATGGGATAACTCCAATAAAGCTCTTGGTATCGGTACTGCAACGCCATCCACAAAAGCAGTGCTTGATTTAACCAGCACGACCAAGGGCTTCTTACCACCACGCATGAGCACGGCACAACGCGATGCGATTGCAACCCCAGCTACCGGGTTGACCATTTATAACAACAGCACAGGCACATTAAACGTATATAACGGTACGGCATGGGGTGCGGTTGGCGGCGGCGGTGGCGGTTCTACATCGGTTTACACCAGCAGCTGGCAAACAACGGTTGCAGACGCCAGCTATACCTTCGCGCATGGTTTGGGCGCGATGCCAGATTACGTTACCTTGCAAGCACAGGATTTAACCACAGGTAAAACCTGTATCGTATCGCCGCAATATGCCCACGGGTATTCAGTATATGGTGGTGCAGCATCGATCACTATTGATAGCACCAATGTGATTGTAAAAATTACATATGGTTCAAATGTTTGTATCGATACTGCAGGTAATTATATCACCACTGCGAATTCTAAACTTCGTGTGGTTGCATCATCCGCTTCCAACCCTGCAAATCTTGGAACCTTCGCACAGGGTGCGGCGGCAACGCCCGGCTTGAAGGTAGATGTAGATACTGATACCGGTCTGTTCCAGGCAGCTGCAAATACGCTCAGCATCGCAACTGGCGGCACCGAACGTATCCGTTTTGACTCGGCAGGCAATGTGGGTGTTGGCACCACAACCCCAGCCGCAACCGGCTTGCTTGATCTAACCAGCACGACCAAAGGCTTTTTGCCACCGCGTATGACCACTGTACAACGCGATGCCATCACATCACCAGCAACCGGTTTGCAGATTTATAACACCACCACCAATGCGTTGAACGTTTATAACGGCACGGCATGGGGCGCAGTGGCTGGCGGCGGTTCGATTGCAACTGCTACCGACGTTGTGCTGACCAGCGTCGCCAATGGCAACGTGTTACAATATGATTCTGGTACTTCAAAGTGGGTGAACGTAACTCCGGGTGCCTTGCTGTCAGGAACCAGTGGTACAACGACAATGACATCAGGATGGCCTGATGCCATACGATGTGTAGGAGCAAGTGGAGCTACCAATCTTGTGTTGGGTTGGAGTAATGCAGCAGGAACAACCGCAAACTACTCGTTGATGGGTGATTATGGTGGAACAGTAAGTACCAACTCACCGTATTTGACTTTTGCTAGCCCCACAGCTGCAGGTGTATTAACAGAAACCGCGAGCTGGGCTGGTTGGCTTACAAATTGTTCTTCAAAAACGATTGCTCAACTCTACGCTACCGGCCAAGCCTTCAACTTCATCGGTTCATCACTCGCATCCGCAGCTGCGCCAGCGGGTGGGTTGCAATTCAACAATGGTTCCGGTGTGCTGGCTGGTGACTCAGCAATTGTTTGGGATAACACCAATAAGCGTTTGGGTATTGGCACAAGTGCGCCCGCATATGCGCTCGATAATCTGAAAACCGATACATCTACGTCGGGTACACGTGACTATATTGCAAGAAACGCGCTAACCTTAGCGGCTGCATCGAATAGCTCGGCGTATAAGAGCGCAGCGCTTAACGTAATTGGCACATCTGGCGCGGTGAATTATACCGGCGATATTCTGGTTAATTACAGTCTTGCTCAACATAATGGTTCCGGAACCCTGACTGCTGCATACGGTACGTATAGCCAAGCGTTGAACTCATCGACGGGTACAATTACAACTGGTTATGGTGCGTACAACATTGCTCAAGCGCAATCCGGTTTGATGACGACGGCAATGGGCGCTCTAAATATTACTGTAAATAATAAAACAACGGGTGTCGGTATCACCAGTGGATACGGTGCAGAAAATATGTTGCAGAATGCAAGCACAGGTACCATTACGACTGGTTATGGTGTAGTCAATCTAGTGCAAAACGTGGTTGGTGGTTCAATTGGCACTGCTTATGGTTCTATAAACCGCGTTGAAAACTTATCTACGGGTACGATTACAACGGCATACAGCGCGCAGGTTGAATTGCTGAATAATGGCGGCGGTACAGTAACAACATGGTACGGTCTGTACGTTCCGTCTGCGACGGCAACAACCAAATACCCAATTTATGTTGCAGATACGGGTACAAACTATTTTGCAGGCAGTGTAGGTATCGGCACAGATGCGCCGCAAGCTAAGCTTGATGTTGTGGGCGGCGGACTTCATGTACGTGGCGTACAATATGCAACATCGGGATCGGCTGTCGAAATTCAAAGAACAAGTTCCAGTTTGGGTACTATCGCAATGATATCCGATGGCGCAACGCGTGCGATAGGCGAAATGCGTATGTATGGTACACCGGTTGGGCTTTGGGCGGGTGGAGCTGCTGCGCTAACTGCTATAGCCAACGGCAATATCGGTATCGGCACAACCACACCAGTTACCAGCGCATTGCTTGAAATCACCAGCACAACCAAAGGCTTCTTACCGCCACGCATGACAACCGTACAACGTGATGCGATTGCATCCCCCGCAACCGGTTTGACCGTTTATAACACCACCACCAATGCACTGAACCTTTATAACGGTTCGGCATGGGGCGCAGTGGGTTCGGGTGGTAGCAGCCAGTGGACAACCGGCGCAGCCAACGTAATTTATTATAATACCGCCAATGTGGGTATCGGCACTGCCACGCCAGCCGCCGCGCTCGATGTGGTGGGTGATATTCAATATACCGGCGTGATTACCGATATTTCCGATAAACGCTTGAAGACCAATGTCAACCCGCTGGCCAATGGCTCGCTGGAAAAGATATTGAAGCTGCGCCCTGTTTCATTCAATATGAAATCCGATTTAACCGCGCTTGAATTTGGTTTCATTGCCCAAGAAGTGGAAGAAGTATTCCCTGATCTGGTCAAGACCGCCAATGACAACGACAAAACCAAGTCACTTAATTATGTGGGTATGATTGCGCCGCTGGTGAAATCGGTTCAGGAATTGAGCGTGATGGTTCAAGAGCTGAAGAAAGAAAACGAATTACTGAAGGCTCGCCTAAATACCATTGAAACGAAGCACTAGGAATAGCGTTATGAAAAGAATTCTACTTCTTATAGCCGCATGTGTGTTTGCGCTTCCCCAGATTGCATCTGCCGCATGCACATCGCCTGCAGGTGTGCTTGGTTCCATGAATTGGAATGGCTCTGCTTATAATTACTGCGATGGTACAACGTGGACAGCATTTAGCTCGGCATCGCCCGCGTCAACACCCGCAGCCTACAGCTTTACCGACGTAACAGGGCAGGCCCTAAACGCGACAATTACATCCAATACCATTACGATTACGGGTCTTGGTGTTGTGCCGGTGCTTGTTACTGCATCTGGCACTGGCTCACCGCAAGTCAGTGTAGGTGGTGGCGCGTGGGCAAGTAGCGCGATTTTATTTAATGGCCAAACCCTTGCGGTTCGCATGACCTCGTCCACCTCGATCCTGACTGCACGGACCGCTACTGTGAATGTTGGTTCTGGCACAACCACATGGTCGGTAACAACGGTTGGCGTTGTTCCCGGTTCACAGAATTTCACATCATCTGGCTCATTTACTGTGCCTGCCTATAACACGCTCACTGTTACTGTGCGTGGTTCAGGTTCGGGCGGCACTGGCGGATCCTCCCCGTATCCCTGCGGTTATAGTTGGTGTTATACCGGTGGTAGTGGTGGTGGCGCCGGTGGCGCTGCGTCATTCAATGGAACCTTAATTGGGAATGGTGGAACTTCTGGTGCACAAGGTACTGGTTCGGGCGGCGATACGAATACAACAGGCGGCGGCGCAGCAGGCGGCAGCGGCGGGTCTGCGGGTTGCAGACCATGGGGTTATAGTTCTGTGTGCGGTAGTGCGGGTGCAGCAGGTCGTGCCGGTGGACGCGCTGTGAAAGCTTATACGCCTGCCATGCTAACGGGCGGTTCTTCTATTACTGTTGTGGTTGGCAATGGTGGCTCTGGCGGTGCGGGTGGCTGTGCTCCATATGGATATAGCTCGATTTGTGCTGGCACTGGCGGTACGGGCACTAAAGGTGACGTAGCGATTACATGGAACTAACTTTGTTTCTTAAAGTTTCACTTTAAGTTTTTTGCGTGGATGGAGATACCTAAATGGTTAGAAAAATAGCCCTGACGCTGATGTTATCTGGTGGGTTATTATTCGTATCCAGTCATGGTGCCTATGCACAAGATGCAGCGCCAGTTGCGCCTGCCGCGCCAGTGGTGGCGGAAACATTTGTAGTTCCGCCCCCTCCAGTGGAAGTTAAAGACCCTGAAAAAGAACCGCCAAAAGTTGACCGCAACCAACGCAAAATGGGCATGGGCGGTGATGGCGGTGGTGGTCGCGGCGGTCGCCAACAACCCCAAGTATCGATTTTTGCATTCCCAGGTGCAAAATGCCCGGCTGGTTCCAGTCTTTACAAGGGCCCTGAAACAAAGATGGCTGCTGCAGAAAATGTTGTGTACTGCGTCATGTTAAAAGAAGTCGTTGTGCTACCTAAAACTGGCAGAGGCTGCGTGGGTCGTTTAAAGCCGTATAAGGATACCAACGTTAAACCGGATGATGATGTTATCTGGTGTAATAAAATCCCCGATGGTCCTGATGCGCCTGGCGCAAAAAACGGTGGTCAAGGCAAAGTCAAAAAAGTATTTTAGTCCTCACCCGTCTTTACCCTGACGGTTTAATCCTGCCGGAGTATCCATGACCTTTCGCCGAAAGCTTGCGCCCCTGGCCGTTGCCAGCTTGTGTCTTGGATTGCTGGTTGCTTCTCCCGTGTTTGCAGAAAAACAAGTGTCGCATGATCCGTTTGCCGGACTTGACCGGATGAATGGTTATAGCATCAAGGATTTTGCAGATTTCACATCCAAATGGGTGTTTGTAACCGTGCGCTATCGCAAAGACACGGGCGAAATGCGTCTGACTTATGCCAATGACAGCGCATGGAAAGCCTTGCAGGAAGGTAATGGTGTTTACCCCGATGGTGCAATGTTTGCCAAAATCGGACTGATGACTGCGGATGACCCGGGCTTTGTCAGCTCGCTCGTGCCATCAGGTGCAAAACGCTATCAGCTTATGGTCATGGATAAAGCGAAGAATAAAGATACCGATGGCTGGGGCTATGCGGTGTTCGATTCAAACGGCAAAACCTTTGGCGATGACCCGATTGAAAAACAAAATGCCTGCCATGCCTGCCATAAAATGGTGCCGGAACGCGGCTATGTATTCTCGCAGCCTGTAAAACTCAATATGGGCTTGCCGATGCAATTAAAAATTAATCCAAAAGATGATGATGCAAAACTTCTCTCCAGCCGCCTTGTATTTGAAACATCAGCCATTGATGGCTTGCCGGAAAAATTGAAAAAAGAACTTCCTGCCGGTGCGACCAAAATCCGTTTGTTGCGCGGCGAACTTGAAAAGACATTCTTTCAAGGAACGTTTGGTGAAATCCGCCCGTCGCTGGCCATGGAAGCATTGAAAAGTGATTTGCCAGCAGCCTTGGTCAGCAATAATGGGCGCTTCTTCTCGCTAGCCTTTAAGGATGCAACCAAGCCTGCGTGCGACATGCCTAATGGCAAAAAAGGCTCGAAAATAAAAGTGGTGTTTGTTGAAATCCAGCGCGGCATAAAAAAAGATAAGGATGTCGTAGAAAATCTAAGTTATTGTGATGCGCTCAGTGAATAAAACATCCGCCATCCTCGCAGCTGCGTTAACATTAGCATTATTGTGCGGCCATACGCTGGCTGAACCGCCAAAGCAAATGCAGCCTGAAATGCATCACGATGCATTCGGCGGGCTGGATACAATGAACGGCATGGCGTTCAAGGATTATTCCGATTTTGCGACCACATGGAATTTTGTGACTGTTCGCTATCGCAAGGATACGGGCGAGATGCGCCTGACCTACGCCAATGATGCGGCATGGAAAACACTGATGTCGGGCAGTATTGATTATCCCGAAGGCGCGATGTTCGCCAAAATCGGGCTGATGACTGCGGATGATCCGGGGTTTACCAGCTCGCTGGTTCCATCTGGCGCGCAGCGTTATCAATTGATGATCATGAACCAAAAAAAGTTCAAAGATACCGATGGCTGGGGCTACGCGCTGTTTGATGAACGCGGGAAAACGTTTGATGGTGATCCCAATGAAAAAGCGGCGGCATGTCATGCGTGCCATAAAATGGTGCCGGAACGGGGCTATGTGTTTTCTCAGCCTGTAAAGTTGAATATGGGGCTGCCCTTTAATATCAAAATGAGTATTGCAACCCCTGAAAAAATCATCGCCAGCCGTGTAGTCTATGAAACGGTGAAGGCTGATACGCTTCCAGAGAAACTCAAAAAAGCATTGCCGCCCGAATTTAACGAGGTGCGCTTGCTGCGCGGCCCAATGGAAAACGCTATATTTTATGGTACGATTGATGAAATCCGCCCGACACTCACTGTTGAGTTGATACGCAGTAATTTGCCAACTGCTCTGGTTGGTAAGGACGGAAAACTGTTCTCGTTGGTTATTAAAGGGAAGAAAACCGAATGCGAATTGCCAGATGGAAAAAAAGGTATCCCCGTTCGTGGCATTTTTACGGATGTGCCACGCGGCGAAAAAAATCCAAAAATCTTTGTTCGTGATATCGTGTTCTGCCAGCCTGCAGGCTGATAACTAGCCAAGGCACATATGGCTATGTTCGCCAAGACGCACGTTGAATGAACGTTCCGCTACAAACTCATGCGACTGGCGTTTGAACATCATAAATCCATTGGTGCATGATGCGATATAATGAATCCCATCAGGGTGGAATGCCAGACCCTGTGGTTTTTCATAATCGTTGAATGCCGCCGGCGTGAAATTCTTCATCTCGCGCGGGGTTGATAGTTGCCCGACGCCCATGGCTGTTTCACGCGTATTGGCCAACAAGAATTGTTGGTGCTTCTCGTCAATCACCACCGTTGTGCCGGAACTGGCGAAACGGTTTTTAGTAAACATTTCCTGCGTGCAGATTTTATGTTCTGTGCCTTCTGCATAAACGGGATTGGACATTTCATTCCCACGCCGTGTAAGGAACGAGGGCAGGCGCGTTAAAAACACATCACCGTTCGCCGCCGCTGCCAAATGCCCCTGCGGTCCGTTGCGGTCACTGCTTAAGCGGTCAACCAACTTGGCGCTGGCCATATCAATCGCACACACGCTGCCGGGATAAAACTGCATATCCTTTGCATTGCCATGTGGCGCGTGCAATTTCTTACTGTGTTCTGTCGCCATATGTTTATAAGGACCCGATGAATAGTTCGAGCCGTAATGTCCCACATACAGCGTCTTCTTATCTGGCGTCAGGGTCAATTCATGAGCCTGAAATCCATATGAATTAATCTGGCTGATTTTCTTCAATGTTTTGGCATCATACACATCGACTCGGTCATATGCGCCTTCACGCTGTGTGTTCACTGTGATGGCAACTTGGCCGTCCTGCGTCCACGGGATCATATGTCCGCCGAACAAGGTATTGGTTTCCGGAAATGCAACAGAACGCGCTTCCAATGTCTCGCTATCCAGCGAATAAAAATATGCGGGATTACCTCTGGTTAAAAACAAAATGCTACTACCGCTGAACATCGCATTGTGAAGGGAGCCAGGAACATACGCACGGCGAATGCGTTTGCCATCTTCATCTGCGATAGTGATGAGTGTTCGGCTGTCTTTAAAATCACTTGCCGCGATATGCGGTATGGCAATGGTGGGTATTGTTTCAGCAGCGCCCAACCCCTTATTCATGGGCATCAGCACGGGTGATAAATCATCGATGCAGGGCGATGTTACACAGTACCGAACGGGGGCTGATGCCGCGCGCAAAACACCGCCCTGTGTTGCCAAAAGCACAGCGCTTGCCGCGATAAATTGGCGCCGTGTTATGATTAAGCCAGCGTTACTTTGCATGATGTGAAAATCATATAAAAATATTAATATTTAGTCAAATTTAGCTATGGTATTTTCACGGTCATGAAACGCACCTTGCTTATTGCTGTGTTCACCTTGGCAGCTTCGCTTGCATATGCACAAGCGGATGATGCCACGTTGTTACCTGGAGCAGAATTGCCGTTACAAGGGGCATGCGGTAATCAAGGTATCGTATCGGATACCAAAAGCGGTTCAGGAACCATTTCCACCTTTGCTTGCTCTGGCACCGCTAGCGAGATGGTCAATCTGGCTTATTCCGACGGAAGTTACGATCGTTGTATTTACATCGACAACACGGATGCCGAAAAAAACTCCTATTTCATTCCCGTGCAGACAGTCAAAGAATGGGTGGCATTCAAACTGGCAACGCAGCCCGGCGGCACGCTGCACAATAAAATAAAAGTCACGTATGGATGCGAAGCGGCCACCATCATGGATTCATGTAACAAGATACAGAAGCTGCCCCGCGCACGTGCCGGTATCGGTGTGACGGTTGATTCAATCGGAACCAGACGGTTGATGTATGTGTGCTCCGCGCTGAACACATGCGGCGCGTGGACGGTCGTTAGCACAGAAGGAAGTTGTGCGATTAATGGTATGTGCGGTGCTTCGAACACCGTGCCGATGGCTTCGGTACCTGTTGGCAATTTATGTATTGCAGGTAGCCCTACCGATGTGGTGCAGGGCACACATCAATGGGAATGGGAATGCAAGGGCTTGAATGGCGGTACCGATGCATCATGCGCTAGCCCCATAATACGAAATGGTGAATGCGGTCCAGCAGATGGCGTGTCAACGCCAACCATTCCTACGATGGGGCTTTGCAATGTTGGTGCGCCTGCTATCTCGGAACCATCACCTGAAAAATACAGCTGGATATGTGCTGGCGAAAACGGTGGCGAAAACGCTCAATGTGGTGCGCCGCGTCCAGCCGGTCGTTGGGTGCTTGAAAAGAACCTGAACTGCGTCAATGTGGCCGCGCAACAATCCGACCAAGCGTGCGGTGCAGCAGGCAGCACATGCATTCCTGTTGGCTCACTATGCGTCCAGCCGACAGGGGAATGCGACAAGGGCCTATCCAACGCGGTTCAAATGCGTTGCCAATAGATGATAAGTTTATTGCGTGCCCGCTTTAAGATATGCCATCATATTTGCCAGTACATATGTATGAGCATACTTAAGTCACAAGGTCTATGATGAGTTATCCCGCCGGTATTAACTGGAACGCCCCGTTACCCGAATATCCAGCCCATGAAATGTTATTCAAAGCAGCCACGCGTTTTCCGCGCCGTGTCGCGATGGATTTTTTCGACAAGGTCACAACCTACGCGCAACTTGAAAGTCTGGTGGAACATGCTGCCAAGGGGCTGCAGGAACTCGGCGTGAAAAAAGGAACACGCGTTGGCTTGCTGTTACCCAATACCCCTTACTATGTAATTTTTTATTACGCGACATTATTAGCGGGCGGGGTGGTTGTAAATCTCAACCCGCTTTACGCGGCGCGCGAATTGGAACATCTGATTGCCGACAGTGAAATGGAAATCGCGGTTACGCTCGATTTGAAAGTCACCTACGAAAAAATCGGCAAGATGGTTGGTAAAACCAAATTGCAACGCCTGATTGTGTGCAGGCTGTGCGATGCCTTGCCATCCATCAAGGGCGTGCTGTTCCAATTGCTCAAGAAAAGCGAATGTTCCTTCATTCCGCGCGATAATCACCATGTGACTTACGATGCGGTGATTAACAATAACGGCTTGCCAGAAGCCGTGGCGATTGATGCTCATAACGACATTGCAGTTCTGCAATATACCGGTGGCACAACTGGCGTCCCAAAAGCCGCGATGCTGACGCATGGCAACCTTACCGTGAATGCACAGCAATCGCGCTTGTGGTTTGCCATGGCAAAAGAAGGCGAAGAAGTTCTGCTTGGCGTATTGCCATTCTTCCATGTCTTCGCCATGACTGTTGCGATGAATTTGGGGATTCTGATTGGCGCTACAATCGTTGTCGTGCCGCGTTTTGAATTGAAACAAGTTGTGCATCTTATTCACCGCAAGAAACCCACCTTGTTTCCTGCTGTGCCAACCATCTATGCCGCGATCAGTAATTTCCGCCGCCTTGGTGATTACGATATTTCATCGGTGAAGTATTGCATCTCGGGTGGGGCAGGGTTACCGATCGACATCAAACGCGCATTCGAAGCCGTCACGGGATGCGTTGTTGCCGAAGGTTATGGGCTAACCGAAAGCTCGCCCGTTGCCACATGTAATCCATTGGAGGGCACGAATAAAGCAGGTTCTATTGGGCTTCCTTTGCCTGGAACACGCATTGAAATCGTCTCCCTTGAAGACAAGAAAACCGTATTGCCGATGGGCGAGCGCGGCGAAGTATGCATCATTGGCCCACAGGTGATGAGGGGGTATTGGAAGAATGAAGCGGAGACCAAAGACACCCTTGTGCCCACGGATAAGGGCATACGCCTTCATACAGGCGATGTCGGCTATGTTGATGAAGATGGTTATATCTTCATCGTCGATCGCATCAAGGACATGATTTTGTGCGGCGGCTACAATGTGTATCCGCGCAATGTGGAGGAGGCGATATACCTTCACCCATCGGTTGCCGAATGTGTCGTCGCTGGTTTGCCTGATCCATATCGTGGTCAAACCGTGAAGGCTTATATCGCGCTCAAGCCCGATACGACCCTGACACGGGATGAGTTGATGGCATTCTTGACCGACAAACTATCTCCGATCGAGATGCCCAAGCTGGTTGAATTCCGTGAAAGCCTTCCAAAGACCATGATTGGAAAACTTTCGCGCAAAGCCCTCCTTGATGAAGAGAAACTGAAAAAATCGTCTTGATTCCAAGCGAATAGCACCTTCAAGACCCTTTTATTTTCTAACTCCAATTTGCTATAGTGTCCGTTAACGCGAAGGGCGTGGACCTGAATCGTTAAGGTTTGTGCTAATTTTTTCGCCAGTTTTTGGACCAGTTTGTGGAATAGTTTTCATGCGCGTTTTGGCAGTCACTCTCGCAGCTTTGTTAGCCTTATCTTCGGGCCCATACTGTGGAAGTGCATTTGCAAAAAGCGATATTATGCCCCCGCCGCGCAAAGCACCCAGAGAACCCGTTCAGCAAGTCACCTTATATGAAGCTGCGCCCGATTATACGCCGCCGCCAAAGCCAGCCGCAGCCTTAGCAGGTGCCATCAAGGTCGCAGCAAAGACAGCATTATCCAGCGAACCAAGCTCGTCCAAATCATCATCCAAATCTTCTAAAATCTCAGCTGCTAAAGAAGCAGCAAAGGAAAGCATCGCCAAAGCCAATGCCAAGGAATTGGCCAAGCAAAGCACCGTTGGCAAAGAACCCAAAGAATTTGAAGGCGTAGCCAAAGCGTTAGACGGTGAACGCCTAATGATCGGCGAAAAGGAAATTCGCCTGTTCGGCATCGTTACCCCCGGCATTTCATCCAATTACGGCCCTCAAGCTCGCCAGAAGCTGGACGCCATCATCAAGGGCGCTGTGCTGTGCAAGGTCACCGACAAGGATAAGGATGGTCGACCCATCGCATTCTGCGGAACAGTAGACACACCGGATCTGTCATATGAAATGCTTCGCCAAGGCTGGGCGATGGTTGATAGAAAAGCGTTGAAAAACAATTCGCTCGCCGAAGTTTATGAGAAAGTAGAACAAGAAGCGCAATCGCTGAACAAGGGCCTTTTCGCCCCGATGCCGATGGTGAATTCCGTTCCGCTCAGCAACCCTGCTAATACTACGACCGTGCCGCTGGTAACCCCTGCGAATACTGCCCCGATTACAGCCATGGGTGCAAAGGTTGAAACCATCAAGGGCGGCTCCAAGCCAGCTGAAGAACAAAAGGTTGTACCGCTAGCCCAAAAGCCGGGCGAAGAACCCCGCACAGCCTTATCGCTTATCGTTCCTGAAACCGCGGCGACCAGTAAGCCAGCTGTTGCTGCAGAACCTGTTAAAGAAACACCCAAGGAGGCTGCTCCTGTGGTGGCCGCTCCACCTCCCGTTGTAACCGCCAGCGCATCATCCGGCGCAGGCTTTCTGGAACGTTACCAAGGCATCATCGGTGGTTTGTTATGGATATTCGGCGCAGCAGCATTTGGTGTTGTCGTAATGATACGTGACCGGTTGCAGCTTGCCGAAAAGCGCAGAGCTTTGGCCGCAGCATTGAACGGCGAACTTACATCCGCGCGTCACATCTGCCGTACGCGCGCGCGTGAACTGGTTCGTCAGCACCGCCTTGCTGAAGTTGAAACACAGCCGCGCCCATCACAGCTTTGGCCGCGCATTCGCGCTGTTGTCTATCAGGCGCATGTAGGTTCCATTGGTTTATTGGGTTCCGATTTAGCCCGCCGCGTTGCATCCGTTTACGGTCAATGCGCCGATTATGCTGCTTACTATCAACAAACCGCTATGCAACGCTTGCCATCAAGCACAGCGGTCAGCGAAACCCTGTCAACACTTGCCGACCATATCGATAATATCTTGGATGGTTTGGCGCAGGTGGAATACACAGGCCACCCATTCGTTGCCGAAGCGATTGAGGAAGTCGTTCCTGCCGATGATGCGGAATATGCACCAGACCAACAACAGCAAACCCGTAATTCCGTGAACGAAGAAGCGCGTATCATCAAGGAACGCTTCGAACGCATGGCAACATCAATGGTGGATATGCTGGGCCGTAAACGCGAAGCCGCGATTGATCCATCCGTTGCGCCACAAACAGTTGCCGTGACATCAAATGATGTGTCGCCCGAAGTCATTGCTGAACACGCGGACGAGCCTTCCGAAAAGCCATCGCAAGCAGCGTAAACATCCGACAATTTAATCTGAAATAATGGTGCGCCCAGTCGATTATTCGACCGCACCAGCGAGACTGTTGGATAATTATAGGTATATCTGGGATTTAATAATGGTGCGGTCGAAAAGACTCGAACTTTCACAGGTTGCCCTACAGCGACCTCAACGCTGCGCGTCTACCAATTCCGCCACGACCGCACTTACAAGGTAGGGGGGTAATAAAAGGTTTTTTGGCGATAAACGCAAGCACTTTATATTTGGCCTTATGCCATATCCAATACAAAGGCCAGACGCGGCTTTCCATCATATTGGGGAGTTGCGTGCCATAGATATTCGGGGCGTTTTTGGGCAATAAAAACTATATCACCGCAATTGGCACTGACGATTTTTTGTCCTTCGAACAGTGCTTTACTCATCTGCGCATTACGCTTTAACCGCGTTACATTGTCATCAGCTTGGCCTTGCGGTGGATAGGGAAATTCATGCGCTGCTATTTCGCGTGATTTGGCGATACGAGGGTTGTTTTGATTGCACAGCGCACGGAGTGCGCGCTTATCTATCACTTGTGTGCCGCAGCCAACCAGCGTCATGGCAACACGCCACGATAATGGTGCATGCGCGGCGACTTCTAAAAGTGTATCGGCGTGAAATCCTGCGCGGGGACGCATATCTCCATTGGGCACCGTATAATCGCTGCGCGTTCCATAAACTGCTTGGCTGGCATGGGGTTGAACCTTGGTTGCGATATAGGTCACCTTCGTAAACCAGTCTTTGACAAATTTGCGTGCCGCCGCAACATCCTTGGCACAATCACGCCATGCGGCATCATTCAAAAGCTCGCCTACAAAAACCGCATTCTTTGACTTTCCCGATGTTGCTACAGCAAGCGCATCTTCAAGAAGGTCAGGCCGCGCATTGCAAATGGTCTGTCCGGCGATTTCAAAAGATGCAGGAGTGGGGTGGCGCAGAATCACAATATCAAAATTTCTGGCGAACATCGCTTTAACCGCGGTGTCTTCATTGCTGGTAATCAGCAGACCCGGTAATGGCGTTTCAGCAGGCTTTGTCATTACATGACCCGAAAAAAAGTAATCAAAAAATGCGGCAATCACTTGAAAATACGCTTCGTTTTTACAAACTATTCAAATATGTGTAAACAACCTAAATACTTATGTGTGAAACCATCCAAAAGCTGAATGATTAACTGGAATACCGCATCAGACCCCGTCGAATATCCCCATGCCTTGGCAGCGATGGAAGCGCATGTCGATGCAATGATTGCCGGCAAAGCGGATGAGAAAATCTGGCTGCTCGAACATCCACCTCTTTATACCAGTGGCACCAGCGCAGATGAGGCAGAGCTGTTAACGCCGCAGCGCTTTCCTGTTTATCCAACAGGCAGGGGTGGGCGCTATACATATCATGGACCAGGGCAACGCGTTGCCTATGTCATGGCCGATTTACGCGTGCGCGGGCGCGATGTGCGCGCATACGTACAAAACCTTGAACAATGGGTCATTGGCGCACTTGCAGAATTTGGGGTAACTGCCGCGCAGCGTGATGGGCGTATTGGCCTTTGGGTTGAACATAACGGAACAGAAGAAAAAATCGCGGCGATTGGCGTTCGCATTCGCAAATGGGTTGCGTATCACGGCGTTGCGATAAACCTCAATCCCGATCTTTCGCATTTTGCGGGCATCGTTCCATGTGGCATTTCCACTTACGGCGTGACATCGCTTAAAAAATTGGGGATTAACGCAACCATGCAGCAGTTGGATGATGCGCTTAAAGCATCGTGGAACCGCGTCTTTGAATAAGCGTCCCTGCGTATTTTAAATAAAAATTTACATTCGGTTTACAAACAATCCGAAAAGCAATCCTAAAAATCCCCGAAAACCACTGTTATTTCAACTTATAAAGGGCTTTTGCCATTTCATCTTTTTTAAGGGTTTTCACGGTAAATTTAACCTCTCAAATCGTTCTTATGTGAATGCCCGTCGATGTTCGAAGATTCCATCCAAAAAGCCGCTGAATATTCCAAGGCAACTATGTTGCGTCTGGAATTCTTGGGCCTTCCTGCAACTCCGCAGAATTTCGAATTGCTGTATGCCTATGTTTCTGGCCGCTTGCCGCAGATTAAAGATCTGGTGGATGGCGCGGTGCGCGGTGGCGGTTTTACTGCCGAACAAGCGCGCGCGATTTACGACAAGCATTTAGGCGCAGATAAAGAAAAAGAAGTGCTGCAGAATAACGTGAAGCAGCTATCCGAAGAGCTGGCGAAAGTGATGGATTTAATCTCCACCGCGAATGAGGGTACTCAGCAATTCAATGAAACCTTGAACGGCTTCACATCGCACATGAACAAGCCGTTATCGGTTGAAGAAATCCGCATCGCGGTGAACAAGGTGGTTACCGAAACCAAATCGATTGCTACCAAGAACCAGCAATTGCAGGAACAGCTTGAAAAATCATCCGCGCAGATGAGCGTGATGAAGGAAGATTTGACGCGCGTTCAAAAAGAAACGCTCACCGATACATTGACGGGTGTTGGCAACCGCAAGCACTTAAGCAATGAATTAAAGCGCCTTGTGCTGGAATCCGAAGAACAGAAATCCGCGCTTAGCGTATTGATGATTGATATCGATCATTTCAAGAAATTCAACGATACCCACGGCCATTTGGTCGGCGATCAGGTGTTAAAGCTTGTCGCACGTACGCTCATGGAAAATCTGAAGGGTAAAGATTGCGTGGCGCGTTATGGCGGCGAAGAATTCGTGATTGTATTGCCGCAAACCAAATTGCTCGATGCCCAGCGCGTGGCCGATGCGCTTCGCACCTCCGTATCACAAAAGAAGATTATCCGCCGTGATACCCATGCGACGATTGGTCAGGTGACTGTATCAATCGGTGTTGCACAATATCATAACCATGAACAGCTCTCGCATTTCCTGAAACGCGCGGATGCCGGTATGTATTTGGCAAAAGCCGCTGGCCGCAACCGTGTGGTGGTGCAGGATCTGGATAGCGTGACCATGGCCAAACTGATGGATGGCAAAGGTAAAGATGCCGACCGCTTCGATGACCTTGATTCGAGCGGCTTTGAAGATAGCGTTGCTGCCAATTAATCGCGCCATAATTTCCTGCCAAATCAATCAAATACCCCCTGTATCTTTTCGCGTTTTGTTCTATCTTTAGACCGCGATCATGTTTGATGCTGGCATCAAGTATGTGAATCGCGGTCTTACTTAACATTACGTGATGCAACCCGCCCTTATTCCATCCGAAGCCGATGTGCCGACTATGTCCTCTGGCGACATGTTATCGGGGCTTAATCCTGCACAACGTTCCGCCGTTGAGGCGGTGAATGGCCCTGTGCTTATTTTGGCTGGCGCGGGTACAGGAAAAACCCGTGTGCTGACTACGCGCCTTGCCGCAATATTACTTAATGGTCTTGCTAACCCGTTTCAAATCATGGCGGTTACTTTTACCAACAAGGCCGCGCGTGAATTACAAGAGCGCGTGTCTGCGTTGGTTGGCCGCCCGACCGAAGGCTGGTTCATCGGCACCTTCCATTCTATATGCACACGTATTCTACGCAAACATGCTGAACGCGTTGGTCTTAAACAGAGCTTCACCATTTTAGATACCGATGACCAGTTGCGGCTTATCAAACAAATCCTCGAGGCAGAGAATGTCGATACCAAGAAAACGCCTGCGCGTGCGGTATTGGCCGTCATTGAACGCTGGAAGGACAGGGGCTATACACCCGATAAAGTCCCGCCAACCGAAGTCACGCAAAGCGGACTGTATCTAAAGGTCTATCATATCTATCAGGAACGCCTTCGCACTTTGAACGCATGCGATTTTGGTGATTTGCTGTTGTACAATCTGGTGCTGCTGCAAAATCACCAAGACTTGCTGCAAGAATATCAGCATCGCTTCCGCTACATCTTGGTTGACGAATATCAAGATACCAACGTGGTGCAATATCTATGGCTGCGGTTGTTGATGCTCACACCCGATGGTCAGGCGCGCAATATCTGCTGCGTGGGTGATGAAGATCAATCCATCTATGGTTGGCGCGGTGCGGAAATCGGCAATATCTTGCGCTTTGAACAGGATTTCCCCGGCGCGAAAATCATTCGCCTCGAAGAAAACTATCGCTCCTCAGGGCATATTCTTGGCGCGGCATCTGCGCTCATTGCGCATAACCGCGACCGTTTGGGCAAAACACTTTGGACAACTGCCAGCGAAGGCGACAAAGTCCGCGTGCAATCCTTGTGGGATGGCGAAAGCGAAGCACGCTTTGTTGGCGACGAATTGGAATCCTACCAACGGCGCGGCATGCCACTGAACAATATGGCGGTGTTGGTGCGCGCGGGGTTCCAAACCCGTGAATTCGAAGAACGCTTTTTAAAAATCGGCGTGCCTTACCGTGTGATTGGTGGCCCGCGTTTCTATGAACGTCAGGAAATCCGCGATGCCATCGCTTACTTGCGTATTATATTGGTACCCGAAGATGATTTGGCGTTCGAACGTATCATCAATGTGCCAAAGCGTGGCCTTGGCCCCGCCACCATGCAACAAATTGCTGTCTTTGCGCGCGAAAACAAAATCGGCATGCTGGAGGCCGTACGTAAATTATTATTTAGCGATGCGTTCAAACCCAAAATGCGTACCACGTTGCAAACCTTCATCCGTAATTATGATGTGTGGGTTCAGCAATTGCCTGATTTGCCAGCTACCGATTTAACCGAACGCGTGCTGGAAGAATCCGGCTATATCGCCATGTGGCAGGCGGAAAAAACACCGGATGCGCCAACGCGCCTTGAAAACTTGAAAGAACTTATCAGCGCGATTGCAGAATTTGACAATCTGCAAAGCTTTATGGAGCATGTCAGTCTGGTGATGGAAAAAGCCAATAATGACCAGCAGGATCAAGTGACGTTGATGACGCTCCACGCCGCCAAAGGATTAGAATTCGATTTGGTGTTCTTGCCCGGTTGGGAAGAAGAAATTTTTCCATCCCGCCGCACGCTGGAAGAAAACGGCATGAAGGGTCTGGAAGAAGAACGAAGACTTGCCTATGTCGGCCTCACCCGTGCGCGCCAGCATGCGATTATCAGCACGGTTGCCAATCGCCTTGTCTATGGCTCGTGGACGAATGCCATTCCATCACGCTTTATATCGGAACTTCCCGCACAGCACATTGAATCAAGCGCCGAAGCAGGCATGTTCGGCACCATGAACCGTTCCAGCTTTGGGGAAGGCGGCTTTAAAAATCGCACATCTTCCGCTCCTCCTGAATTTGCTCAATCTTCTTTCAAAGGCTCATCCTTTGGTAAATCGAATTATCCGCAACGTCCCAAAGCCAATTTGATTGAAGGCCGTGCGGTACATGTAGAGCCTGATGAAGCCGTATCGCGTAAATTCCATCGCGGCGACCGTGTGTTCCACCAGAAATTCGGCTATGGCAACATCGCGTTGATTGATGGAGAAAAACTGGAAGTCGAATTCGATTTGGGTGGCACAAAAAAAATCATGGCTGATTTCGTCGTGCCCGAAGATTTAGCGGGCCAATTCTAAATGAGATATTCTAATGGCTGTTAAATACGTCTGGTCACTTACACTTTATGTGCCGCAATCTGTGATTGAAGATACGCTGATGCTTCTACCCGAAGGCGAAGTAGGGCAAACCGCGTTTAAAGCGGATGCCGAAGACCGCACCGAAAACCCGTGTTGGATTGCTGAAAGCCTGTATCTGGCAGAACCCGACATCAAGGCATGCCTGATGGAACTATCCATTCTGGCCAGCGGTAATGCCCATGCGCCATATCGCCACGAATTGCAAAAACTCCCTGCCCAAGGCTGGCTTAAAGCCAATCAAGACAGCTTCGCGCCGATTGAAATCGGCCGCGTCGTCATCCACGGGCAAAAAGACCGCGATACCATTCCAAGCTACCGCACCAAAATCGAACTGGAAGCATCTTGTGCATTCGGCACGGGCGAACATCCAACCACCTTTGGCTGTTTAACTGCGCTACAAGCACTGCATATCAAACCGCACGCGCATGTGCTGGATTTAGGTGCAGGCTCCGCGATTTTAGCAATGGCGATGGCCAAACTTTTTAAAACACGCGTCGTTGCCACGGATATGGATGCGGATTCCGTCATTGTCGCTGATGAAAATTGCCGCAAGAACGGCGTTGCGCGTTTTGTAACGAACCGTAAAGCGATGGGCTTTGCCCATGCCGTCATCACGGCGCGCAAACCCTATGATGTGATTTTAAGCAATATTTTTGCACGGCCATTGGCCAAACTTGCGCCGCAGATGCGCCGCCATTTAAAACCCGGCGGTATCGTGATTTTGGCGGGTTTTCTACATAAAGATGTGGCGCGTGTTGCGGGTGCCTATGCGTTACAACGCATTTATGTGCAGCGCCGTTTACGCTTTGGCAATTGGTGTATATTAGTCTTAAAGAAGATGGGATAGCTTGAAATCATGGAATTCGCCGCCACCAAAGCACAGCAGAATGAACGCATCGCCTTACTGCGTGATGTGTTGGCGCATGAAAAGCTGGATGGATTTTTGGTTCCATTGGCCGATGAATACATGAATGAATATGTGCCGGAATGCGCGCAGCGTCTTGCATGGCTCACGGGGTTTACGGGCTCGTCCGGTTTTGCGATTGTCTTGAAAGACAAAGCTGCATTTTTTACCGATGGCCGCTACACCATCCAAGCAGAACAGCAAGTCGGCACGGCGAATTACGAACTGCGCCACCTCACCAAAAACCCGCTGAATGAATATCTGGCGCAGCATATCAAGGAAGGCGATAAAATTGCCTATGATCCAACGCTTCATACGCGCCCCGGTATCGAACGTATCAAAGCGGTGCTGACAAAGAACAAAGCGAAGCTGATATGCGTTGATAAAAATCTGGTCGATTGCATCTGGCAGAATAAACCCGCGCCGCCGATGGCCGAAATTTTCGTACACGACATCAAATATGCCGGTGAAACTAGCGCATCAAAGCGCACCCGTCTTGCCAAAGAATTAAAAGAAAGCGCGCTCGATGCCTTCGTGCTGACATCGCCGCCATCCATCGCATGGTTGCTCAATGTGCGGGGCGGGGATGTAGAAAGCACCCCATTACCGCTCAGCTACGCCATTTTGTACAACAGCGGCGTGGTGGATTGGTTCGTAAACCCCGCCAAACTGAAACCCGAAACGCGTAAAGCCTTATCAGCCGACGCAACTATCCAAACGCCGGATGATTTTGCTGGTGCTATCAAACAATTGGGCACCAAAAAATCAAAAGTGCGCGTTGATGTCCACCACACGCCCGCGCGCATTCTTGATATGCTCGATGATGCGGGCGCAATTATCGATGCTGGCGTGGATTTATGTGATTTACCCAAATCCTGCAAGAATAAGGATGAATTGGCAGGCATCAAAGCCGCGCATATCCGCGATGGCTTGGCGCTAACCAAATTCCTTGCATGGCTGGCAGTACAAAAACCCGGCACCATCAATGAAATCGCCGCCGAAGATGCGTTGTTGGATTTCCGTAAAACTGCACCTGGCTTTTTATATCCAAGCTTCCCATCCATTTCCGGTGCTGGCCCGCATGGTGCGATTGTGCATTACCGCGCAACACGCGAAAGCAACCGCGTGCTTGGCAATTCCGAATTGTATTTGATTGATAGCGGTGGACAGTATTTTGATGGCACTACCGATGTCACGCGCACGCTTGCCATCGGCACACCAACCGCCGATATGAAAAAGCATTTCACACTTGTTCTGAAAGGTCATATTGGCCTCGCACAGGCTGTCTTCCCGCAAGGCACGCATGGCGGGCAGCTAGATATATTGGCGCGGCAGCATTTATGGGCGGCAGGTCTTGATTACGATCACGGCACTGGCCATGGCGTTGGCGCATTCCTTGGCGTACATGAAGGGCCGCAAAGCATTTCTGGTCGTTCAACAGTGCCGCTGCGTGCGGGCATGGTCATATCGAACGAGCCCGGCTATTACCTTGGCGGTGCTTACGGCATTCGCATTGAAAATCTGGTGTTTGTCAAAGAAAGCGACAAGAAGCTGGACGGCAAGCCGATGTTCGAATTTGAAACACTCACTCTTGCACCGCTGGATGTGAATTTGGTGGATGCATCACTGCTCACTGCACCTGAAAAAGCATGGCTGAATGCGTATCATAAAACCGTGTTTGATACACATGCCCCGCATATGAACGAGCAGGAAAAAGCGTGGCTTAAAACAGCCACGGCAGCCTTATAAGCCAGCGAGTTTAAGCCACTCGGCTTCATTTAAAATGGTCAGGCCTAGCGCTCTGGCTTTATCGCCTTTGCTGCCTGCGTCTTCGCCCACCACCACATAATCGGTTTTCGATGACACGCTTCCCGCTACATGCGCGCCCATGCTTTCGGCCTTTGCCTTGGCCTCATTGCGTCCCATCGCGTGCAAGGTGCCGGTGAAGACGATGGTTTTTCCGGTCAATGCCGTGGCGGCGCTGGCAACATGTACGAAATCTTCGATCGTAATCTCGTTCAATATATCGCCAATGACTTTTTGGTTATGTTCATCGGCAAAGAAACCAATCAAATCATCCGCCATCGCTTTGCCAATACCATCTAATGCAACAAAATCACGGTAGGCGACGCTTTCATGATGTACAGCTTCACGCATTTGGGTATTCAGGTTTTTCCATGAGCCGAAATTGCGCGCCAGTAATTTGGCGGTAGTCTCCCCAATCTGGCGGATGCCAAGCGCATAGATAAAACGGTCAAGCGGGATGTTGCGTTTGGCATTAATCGCATCGAACAGTTTTTGAACCGATTTTGCGCCCCAGCCTTCACGTTTCTCCAATGCTTTGTCTGTGTCACGCTTTTCCAGCGTGAAAATATCGGCGGGGGTTTTGATTAAACCCTCATCCCAGAATTCACGAATGGATTTATCACCCAGTCCTTCAATATCCAACGCATCGCGGCTGGCAAAATGAATAAGCCGTTCAATCGCTTGCGCGGGGCAAATCAGCCCGCCCGTGCAGCGCCGCACCGCTTCACCCTCCGGCCTTATGGCGATGCTGTTACATTCGGGGCAGTGCGTTGGAAACATATAGACTTTGCTGTCTTTTTTGCGTGCATCCACCTTCACGCTAACAATCTGCGGAATGACATCCCCCGCACGGCGGATAATCACGCGGTCGCCAACGCGGATATCTTTGCGCTGGATTTCATCTTCGTTATGCAATGTCGCACGCGATACCATCACGCCGCCGACATTCACTGGTTCCAATTCCGCAACGGGGGTGAGGGCGCCTGTGCGACCAACTTGGATGATAATATCGTTCAGCGTTGTCTCGGCTTCTTCTGCCGAAAATTTATGGGCAATCGCCCAGCGCGGTGAACGGGAAACGAAGCCCAAACGTTCCTGTAAATCAAAATCATTTATTTTGTAAACCACGCCGTCCAGATCAAACGGCAGGGTGGAGCGGAGCTCCCCAATCTTTGCGTGATACGCAATCATATCATCCGCGCCATTACAAAGCTGCGATGGCTCATTCAGCGTAAAACCCCAGTTTTTAAGGGCTTTCCGTAATTCGATTTGCGTATCAATCACGCGGTTTTCGCTATAGCCCAGAGAATAGGCAAAAAATTTCAATGGCCGCGTTGCGGTGATGCTGGGGTCTAGCTGGCGAAGGCTTCCTGCAGCAGCATTGCGCGGGTTGGCAAAGGCGGGTTTGCCTTCGGCGATTTGTTTTTCGTTCATTTTCAGAAAATCGCCGCGTTCCATATACACTTCGCCGCGAATTTCTATGGTCGCAGGAAACTTACCCGATAGTTGTTTGGGGATAGACGATACCGTCATCAAATTCTGGGTGATGTCTTCGCCAACTTCGCCATCGCCCCTAGTCGCACCTTGGGTGAACACACCGTTTTCGTAAAACAAACTGGCAGAAAGGCCATCAATTTTGGGTTCTGCCACGCAATCGACGGCGGTATCGGCTGTTAAATTCAAAAACCTCTGAATGCGGGTAATAAAATCGGTGACATCCTCGCTATCAAACGCATTGCCCAGCGATAACATCGGTACGCGGTGTTTCACCTTGCTGAATCCGCTTAATGGCGCTGCGCCAACGGTTTTTTCAGGGTTTTGGGCAGGCGCAAGATGCGGGAAGGCTTCATGCAATTTCTTGAACGCTTTGCGAAGTTCATCATATTCGCTATCCGAAATCTCCGGCGCATCCTTTTGGTGATACAATTTATCATGATGTGCGATGCGCTCGGCCAGCCGTTCCAATTCGGCCTTGGCTTCAAGCGGGGTGAGTTCAACCTCAGTAGGCTTCTTGGAAATCTTCCTACTCATGATGCTTTGCGCTTTTTGGTCGGCTCTGCGCCGTCTAACAAACTATCCGCAGCGGCTCTCGCGGCTTCGGTAATGGTGCTTCCAGCCAACATGCGGGCGATTTCTTCGCGGCGGGCATCACCCGTTAATGTGATTGCGCTGGTTTGCATTTGGCCTTTGACGGTTTGCTTTTCAATGCGCCAATGGTGGTTGCCGCGCGCGGCGACCTGCGGGCTATGCGTGACGACAAGGGTTTGGATGGTATTGCCAAGCTTAGCCAAACGTTCGCCTACCGCGCTGGCGGTTGCGCCGCCAATACCGGTATCCACTTCATCAAACACCAACGTCGTGGCGCTCGCGTCTTCGGCAAGACATAGGCGTAGCGCGAGCATGAAGCGTGCCAGTTCGCCGCCAGAAGCCACCTTATGCAAGGCGCCGCTGGGCATGCCGGGGTTGGTGGCGGCGGCGAATGTCACGCGGCTCATACCCTTGGCGTTGGCATCGGCTAACGGCAATAAATCCACATTCACTTCAAAGCGTGCATTTTCAAGTTTAAGTGGGGGCAGTTCTTTATGAACTGCTTTTTGTAACCCGATTGCAGCGTGCAGGCGCGCATCATGTAATTTCTTGGCTTGTGCTTCGAATGCTGTGCGTTTTTGCGCCATGTCTTTTTCTAATTTGCCAAGTTCCTTGCCGGAATGCTCCAGCAAATCGGCCTGCGTTGCCAAATCATCATGCAGCTTTGGCAATTCATCAACGTTCACGCGGTATTTACGGGCAGCGGCACGCAGCGCGAATAATCGTTCCTCGCTTTTTTCCAGAGCGGCTGCATCAAACGCATCGCTATGCAGCAGGTTTTCAAGCATTGCGGATGCTTCAGCTAACGCATTCTCCGCAATATCCAACTGCTGCAGGGCGGGGTTCAGTAAATCACCGGCTTTTTCCGCCGCGCGCGTTAACACGCGGCGTGCAGATGCCGCCATGCGCTGCGCGCCCTTATCATCCTGTGATACATCGGCATGCGCGGATTGCAGCGCATCCATAATCTTTTCGTGGGATTGTAATCGCGTGCGCTTTTCCGCCAAGGCATCGGCTTCACCTACTTGGGGGTTGAGTTGTTTAAGCTCGCTGAGCGCGGCTGCAATATCTTCGGCCTGTTTTTGCGCGGCATCCACATCGGCTTTGGTTTTATTATACGCCGCCACGGTTTCTTGCCATGCGCCATACAGCAATTCGCATGTTGCTAATTCGCCCGCTAGACCAGCAAAGCTGTCCAAAAACCCGATATGCGTTTCGCGGTTGAGCAGGCCATGCGTTTCAAACTGGCCATGCACTTCCACTAATAACTCGCCAATTTTTTTAAGAAGGCTGACGGCAACCGGTTGGTCATCAATAAATGCTTTGCTGCGTCCATCGCGGCCTATCACGCGGCGCAGGATAAGCGGTTCGTTGCTGTTGCTATCGCGCAGACCTTGTTCGTTCAGTAATGCCAATGATGGGTGTTTTTTGGGTAGCTGAAAAGTGAGGCTCACACTTGCCTGATCTGCACCCGCGCGTATTAAACTCGCTTCGCTGCGTGCGCCAAGACCCAAACCAAGGCTATCAAGCAAAATGGATTTACCAGCACCGGTTTCGCCCGTTAAAACCGACAAGCCCCCAGGATACCTAAGCGTGCAATCAAGCTCCAGCTTTTCAATCAGCACGACATTGCGGATGGATAGCTGCGTGAGCATTGCGCGGGTTGTTCCTATTTCGCTGTTTCGGTTCGGATAAAGACGGGTTGAATGACTTCGCGTGTGTTTCCGTTTGCCTTAACAGTTTCACGCGGCGCGGTTACGGCGGCGGGCGTTTGTTGCGGCGTGGATGAACCGAATGTCTTTGAAATCCAGCTGGCTTCGTCTTTTAGTGGGGTCAGGCTTTTGCCTTTGAGCAATTCATAACTATCCTGATACCAGCTATTGCCGGGGTAGTTATGGCCAAGTACTGCTGCTGCGGTTTGTGCTTCCTTGGGGATGCCAATCAGCAAATAGGTTTCAACAAGGCGGTGGAGTGCCTCCGGCACATGGCTGGTGGTCTGGTAATCCTCAATCACACGGCGGAAGCGCCCCAGCGCAGCGATGTATTGCTTCTGGTTCAGATAATAGCGGCCAATTTCCATTTCTTTACCTGCCAGATGATCTTTGGCGAGACCAATCTTCAATTCCGCATCACGGGCATAAGGCGTGCCGGGGAAGCGACGTGCGACTTCGCGCAGTTGATCCATGGCTTTGGCGGTGTTGCCTTGGTCGCGGCGCACATCGCTGATTTGTTCGTAATGGCACAGCGCTTTCAGGTAATAGGCATAGGCGATTTGTGCATGCCCCGGATGGATTTGAATGAAACGGTTAAGCGTATTGACGGCATCATCATATTTGTAATTCTGGTAATGCGAAAAGGCGGACATAATCTGCGCCCGTGATGCCCATTCGGAATAGGGATGCTGGCGTTCCACTTCATCGAACAGGCGCGCGGCTTCCGCGTAATCCTTTTCTTCCATCGACTTGGATGCAGCCGAATACAGCTGATCCACTGATTTTTCAACATAAGGCTTTTCCGTTGTGCTTTCGCATGAAGCGAGCAGGACGAACATAAGCGCGATAAGGAGATGTTGGATGTAGTGTGTTCTGATGTGTTTTAGCATGCCTCGTTTATAGACGAAAAAGCGTGCTTGAAAAAGCGCGAAAAGATGGCCGCCATAAGGCAAAAACCTAGGCTAAAACGCTTATACAGAAACAGTTGTTTCAGAGCGTGTGGGAGCAAAGTCCAATGATTCGCCCAAGGCATTCGGCAGCTCGACTTTGGTATATGCGGTTGCGTCCGCGAATAAGGCGCGAAGCAGCGCATTGTTGAGTGTATGACCCGAACGGTTGCTATCCATATGACCAAGGATGATGCTGCCAGCCAGCGCAATATCACCCACAGCGTCCAGCAACTTGTGGCGTGCCAGTTCATTGGGGGAGCGATAGCCACCAGGGTTCATAATCTTCCCTTCGGCATTAATTAAAATCGCATTGCTGAAATTACCACCCAGCGCGAGGCCCTTGGCGTGCAGATATTCCAAATCGGTTTTAAAGCCGAAGGTACGCGCACTTGCGATATCCTTGATGAAATTGCCATCTTCGAAATCGAACGTAGCTTGCTGTTCGCCTACATTATGCTGCGGATAAGCAACCGTCACGCTGAAGCGGGGAGAGGATGCAGGCAATAACCGTGCATAGGCATCGCCTTGCTTTGCTTCAATGGGTTTGATGATTTTGATGAATTCGCGCGGTGTATTTCCGCAATCCACAACACCCACACCCGCAATCATGTGCAGGAATGGCAACGAGCTTCCATCCATAATCGGCATTTCCGCACCGCTGATGGTGATGTGTGCGTTATCAATGCCGCTGGCGAACAGTGCTGCCATCAAATGTTCGATGGTGCGTACTTCAATTCCATCGCTATTCAGGATTTGGGTGCATAGCGGCGTTACACGCACACCGCTCCAGATTGCGGGGATGATATTGGTTTTAACTTTTACATCCGTACGTTCGAACTGGATGCCGTAATTAGCAGGAGCAGGTTGAATGGAGACGCGCACCGATTTCCCGTTGTGCACACCTTCGCCTTCACATGACAATGCACTTGCCAGTGTTTTTTGCGTGCGTGAAAGCACGGGTGAGGTAAGGAGTGGTGGCAAATCGCCCAACATTGAAATAAAGGAATCCGTTGATTGTTTAATCCTGACGCCAAAGTAACAAAGGGGCGGGGCAGTCTGAAATCACGGGTTGTTGCGGCGTATTACAATGATAACTATCTGGGAAATAAGCATAAAACCCCAGTGGGCATGTCTCAAAAAGGACATAAAAAAACGGCGCGAGCCCTGACAAAAACCAGTGGCCCGCGCCGTCTTGAAAGGGATAGCCGTTAGTTCGATTGGCGACGCAAGAACGCCGGAATTTCCAGTGTTTCTTCTTCCGAAGAAAGACGTGGACGATCCGATGCATTCACACCCAATTCCTTGGATGGTGCTTGTGATTGTTGCTGTTGTTCAGCCGGTGCCGATTGGGTATCACGCTTGCCGCCGCCAAACTCCGCGATACGTGCAAACAGCGAGCTGCTGCGCTTGGTGTTCTGCTTTTCAGCAGCAGGAGCCTGTACGTGTACAAAAGGTGCTTGCTGTTGTTGCTGTGCTTGCGGGAATTGGGGTTGTGGAGCCGCCTGTGGAACTGGTTGACCAAATGAAATCGATGTTGGTTGTTGTACAGGTTGTGGCGCTTGCTGTTGTTGTTCAGCGGCAGTTGCCTGGTTCATGATGCTTTCAGCTTGCTTGGCACGTTCCAGCAATTGGTCAAGCGCGGCGCTTTGCGACGAGATGCTTGGCTGTTGGGATTGCTTTGGCGCGCCCCATGTGAACGGCGAAGAGAATGAAGGCTGTGCCACTGGCTGTTGAGCTTGCTGCTGCGGTTGTGCGGGCTGTTGGTTATAGAACGATGCCGCTGGCTGTTGGGACTGTTGACGCTGTGCATGCTGCTGTGCTGCAGCTGGCGCGGTGAAGCCACCATTGAAGGATGCTTGCTGTGGTGCTTGGGTTTCTGCTGCGCGGAATTTCGAAGCATTCAACCCTGCCATGCTCACGGCTTGGCTGCGCGGCATTTCTGCTGCGGCGTCAATACCGGTTGCAACGACGGAAACGCGCATGCGGCCATCCATCTTTTCTTCGAAGGTCGAACCGAAGATGATATTGGCATCTGGGTCAACTTCTTCGCGGATACGGTTTGCGGCTTCATCAACTTCGAACAGGGTCATATCATAACCGCCGGTGATGTTGATGAGCACACCACGTGCGCCCTTCATCGACACATCATCAAGCAATGGATTTGCAATCGCGGCTTCTGCTGCATTCACCGAACGTTTTTCGCCGGTTGCTTCGCCAGTGCCCATCATTGCTTTGCCCATTTCGCTCATCACGGAGCGGATGTCGGCAAAGTCTAAGTTAATCAAACCAGGCATAACCATCAAATCAGTCACGCCACGTACGCCGGAATGGAGCACTTCGTCAGCCATGCGGAATGCATCGGCGAAGGTTGTTTTTTCATTCGCAATTCTGAACAGGTTTTGATTTGGAATAATAATCAGTGTATCGACATATTGTTGCAATTCGGCGATACCGGCTTCGGCCATACGCATGCGATGTGAACCTTCGAAGTGGAATGGCTTGGTCACAACGCCAACGGTCAGAATACCGTGTTCGCGTGCTGCTCTGGCAATCACGGGCGCTGCGCCAGTACCTGTGCCGCCGCCCATACCTGCGGTGATGAAGGCCATGTTGGTGCCTTCCAAGTACGCGTTGATTTCATCGATTTGTTCTTCTGCTGATGCTCTGCCTACATCGGGTTTTGCACCTGCGCCAAGGCCACGGGTCAAATTCACGCCCAGTTGCAATTTGCGTTCGGACAGATTGCTTGAAAGCGATTGTGCATCGGAATTGGCAACCACGAATTCAACGCCTTCCAGATTGGAGCGGATCATATTATTCACCGCATTGCCGCCTGCGCCGCCAACACCAAAAACGGTGATACGTGGGCGGAGTTGGGTTTGCATTTCTGGAACTGTAATTTGAATCATTCTGATGAATCCTTCTTTTGAATCAGACCCAAACGCTAAACCGCGGCTCGGATTCGAAGCAAGGCCAAATCAACTGATTTGCGTAATGATTGGCTGAAACCCTTAACATATTGGCCGGTGGTTAGCTTTCATCTGGGTATTTTTGTGGCAGCCAGCCATGGCCTATATTTGGCACAAAATATGCTTTGTAAGGGGTAGCGCATCACGCGCATGGAGGTTGTTATGACCAGTGCAATATCAGGCATTACTAACGCCGGTAGCTATTATACGGGTAAAACCAGTACTTCCGCCCTTGCCAAAAGCGCGGCGGACAAGGCCAACCCTGCCGAGGAACTGGTAAAATATTCCCAGATGTCGGTAGCCGACAAAATCCGCTACAAATATCTGCGCGCCCATAACATGACCGAAGAAAGCTTAAAGGCCATGCTGCCCGACGAGCAGAAAAAGGTTGAACAACAAATCGCGGACGAGATTAAACGCAGTTTGAAAGCGGATGGACGCGGCGCGAACGCCGTAGGCATCACCCTCAATATGACAATTTAAAAAATCTTAGATAGCGTTTCTCAGCCAGCCGCCGATGCGGTCGAAGAACCCTTGGTTCGCACTCAAATCCTGACCAAAGCGCGGCATGCTTGCTTCGGGGTTGGTGGCATAGGCCAGCAATCCTGCAATCGTGGCGAAGGCCGGGCCGGATGCATTATCGCTGAGGCCTTGCAAGCGATAAGGGCGGCCAATGCGAACTTGTTTATCCAGAATACGTTGCGCCATTTCACGAATGCCCGGCAATTGGCATGCGCCGCCCGTCAACACCACGCGGCGATTAACTGCAACGCTGCTTTCCGCAACCTTCAATCGGTCGCGCAGATGTTCGAATGTTTCTTCAAGGCGTGGGCCGATAATGCGGATGAGATGCGATTTCGGAATATGGTTTGCATGTTCGGGTGCTTCTTCGCCGACTTGCGGCACGTCAATCATCTCGCGCTCATCGGATGAGCTGGACAGTGCATTTCCAAAAAGTGTTTTGAGGCGTTCGGCGTGATTGACGGGCGTAGTAAGACCACGCGCAATATCATTCGTCACATGCATGCCGCCAATGGGGATGCTATCGGCGTGTACCATCTGTTTATCATTGAATAATGCAAAGGTTGTTGTGCCGCCGCCCATATCAATTAGCGTTGCGCCCAATTCCATTTCATCGTCCACCAGACATGCAAGTCCGCTGGCGTATGGTGATACAACTACATCGCTCACCTGAAGATGGCAGCGTTGCAGTGCAGATAACAGGGTACGGATAGGGGCGTAATGAGCCGAAACCATGTGCAATTTCGCATTCAAATTATCGCCAATCATCCCGCGCGGATCTCTAATCCCATTCTGGCCATCAATCGAAAAATCGGTTGGCACTAAATGAATAAGCTCCGAGCCTTCCGCCAGATTTTCCTGCTGGCCCATCGCCAAGGCACGTTCAATGTCATAGTCGCTTGCTTCGCGGCCATTCAGATTGATGTGGATGTCGGCATGGTGCGATGCCAGTTTGCCCCCTGAGAAATTCACGATGACGCGGCTGATTTTTTCACCGGCAACTTCTTCGGCATTATCAAGCGTCGCGTTGATGGCGCTTTGCGCGGCTTCCACGTCCACGATATTGCCGCCCTTCACACCTTGGGAGATGTGATGGCCAATACCGATAACGCGCGTGCCACCTTCTTCCGTCGCGCGTGCGATGAAGCAGCAGATCTTGCTGGTGCCAATATCAAGCGCGGCAAGGATATCGCCTTTGGTGTTTGAACGTTTGCGCGTGTTTTGATTGTTATCATTGGCCATTGGCTAATCCGCTATATCTTGGGGGCTGACTTGGTGGCTTTAGGTTGTTCAATCGGGTCGTTGGTCTCGATAATCATACGGTCTGGCAGGCGTAAATCCAGTGCAACGATGTTGCGCTCCATAATATGTTGTTCGGTAATGGCTTTATACAAGCGGTCCAATGCGGCTGCTACGTTCTCTTCCGGCAGCTTCACGATGATATTATTGTTCATGTGCAAATCCCAGCGGCGGTTGGAAACGCGCACGGCTGAGGTGAGCGGTGTCAGTACCGATGGATATTGCCGCAGCTGGATTAAAAGCTCGGCTACATGGGTATTTGCACCTTCACCCACCACTAGCGGATAGCGCACGGGTTCATCATCGCCTAAGTCACGAAGCACATGGCCTTCCGCATCAATCAGTTTGATGATGTGTTTGTTCTGCCAGATGGCGATTGGCTCGCGTTCATATAGCCGCACGAAAATCGTGCTTGGCAAACGGCGTTCAACGACACCGCTTTTTACCCATGAAATATCGCCAAGACGTTTCAATGCATCATGCGGATTGAATGCAAGAATAGGGGAACCCTTTTCAACCTGCAGCACGCTGACAATCTGTTCTTTATCGGTTTGGCTGCGGCCTTCGACCAGAATGTCCTCAACCGAAAAACCTGCTTTGCGGGTTAGCTCAAGGCTGCTGGCCGTAATCAGTTCAGCTTGTTTTTGAAACCAGCCCGAACGCCACAGCAATAATCCGCTGACCAATAATCCCAATACTAAAAACACGCTGGCGGCTAGCGCAGTCGAACGCCAATTCCACACCGTTTCCGTGGAACGGGGTGCGGGTCTTGGCTTTGAACGACGAATAACAACTTTGCGTTTCATGCAGCGTTAATCTGGTTGGATAGGATGGTCGATGATCCACTGACACAATTGTGCGTAAGGCATGCCCTTTGCAGCTGCTTGTTCCGGAACAAGCGACATGGGCGTAAAGCCCGGCTGATTATTCATTTCAAGGAAGTACAGGCTTTCGGATTCTTTGCGGCTTTCATCAAAACGCAAATCGATACGTGCCGCGCCATTGCATCCAAGCGCGGCATAGGCAACTTCGGCCATACGCATCGCTTCCTTTTCAACGGCAAGCGGAATATGTGCAGGGCAATCATGCGTTGAATGGCCAGCAGTATATTTCACGGTGTAATCATAAAAATCTGCGGTGAATTTGATTTCGGTTACCATCATTGCCTTGCCGCCAAGTAATCCAACGGTCAATTCGCGGCCAGGGATATAGCGTTCCACCAATACTTCATGGCCGTAAACCCAGCCTTCTCTTGCAATATCGAAATTCTCGCCTTTGCGTACGATATGCACGCCAACGCTGGAACCTTCATTGGTGGGTTTGATGACAAACGGTGCTTCGAATGGAAATCCGTTTTTTAAAATTTCGTCACGCGTCATCACCTTGCCCTCGGGGCAGCGCACGCCAAAGGACGATACGATTTTTTTGGCGGTCGGCTTATCCATACACATTGCGGAGCATAAAACGCCGGAATGGGTATAGGGAATGCCAAGAAATTCCAGAACGCCTTGAATACACCCATCTTCGCCGCCGCGCCCGTGCAGTGCGTTGAAGATGACATCAGGCTTACCCATCGGGTGTTGTAAAATCGATTGCAATAATCCAACCAGATCGCGTTGCACATCAATCGCACTAACTTGGTGGCCAAGGCTTTTCAACGCTTCAACGATTAATGCGCCACCGGTCAGCGATACTTCGCGCTCAGCCGACCAGCCACCCAGCAGGACAGCAATTTTTTTGGGCGTAATGGTCATAGGGGTGTGTCCTCAATTATAACGTGGGTATTGCACGTAGCAGAAAAGCGTATCCGACTATGAAGAAAGCGATGGTCGTAGTGGTGCTACGGCCAAGCTTTCTGAAGTAGTCGGGGCGTTTTTCTGCCGCGCCCTTTAGGGTTTCAAAATAAAAGCAATCTGCGTTGTCACCTTCACTTGCTGTAGCAATACTACAGCTGCGCTTGCTTCCTAGCATATTACTTTTATTTTGAAACAATACTCCACGCTATAATTGATGACACACCCTCATCCTTCTTTTCCTAATCGTTTTATTTCCCAGCGCAATTCAATGCCGCTGTGCCCCGCCACGCGTTCACGTACCGTTTCACCGAGCAATTCTAAATCATGCGCGTTAGCATCGCCCGTGTTTATTAAAAAATTGCAGTGCTGATTCGATACTTCCGCACCGCCAATTCTTAACCCGCGGCAACCCGCCGCATCGATGAGCTGCCATGCTTTCTTACCCCCAGAAATATCTAAGGGTGGGTTCGCAAAGGTCGAACCACCCGTGTAGCTGCGAATAGGCTGGCTGCCTTGGCGGCTGCTTTGGATTTCAGCCATCTTTGCCGCTATGGCCGTGGCATCCCCGGGTTTGGTTTGAAACCGCGCAGAAAGGAAAATGTGTCGGTCTGGCGTATTGGAATGGCGGTATGTAAAGCCAAGCTCATCATTGGAAAGGGTTTTTATATTACCCTTTTCGTCCATCAACCGTGCATCAATCACCACGTCCTTGAATTCGCTGCCATAGGCACCAGCATTCATGAACAATCCGCCGCCAACGCTGCCCGGAATACCGCTCATGAATTCAAGTCCGGTCAGACTTGCTTTCTCTGCTGCCTTGGCCACCATTAAATCCACAGCGGCTGCGCCAGCGGTAATGATGTCGCCATCGATTGCAATCTTTTTAAACTCCGCACCCATGCGGATGACAACGCCATCAATCCCGCCATCGCGTACAATGACGTTGGATGCTAATCCCAATATAGTGACAGGAATTTCCGGCGAAACATGTTTTAAAAACTGCGATAGGTCTTCTTCATCAGCTGGTTTGAATAATACTTCCGCATTGCCGCCAACCTTGAACCATGTGCTGTCCTTTAATGGCGCATCCTTGATATATGCGCCGCGCACTTCTGGCAGAACCAAACTCATGTGGCGGATGCCGTCTTCTTCGGCGCTTGATTATAGTGTTCTTCCAATGCTTGGGGCAATTGCTGCGCCCAGCTGGTGATATTGCCAGCACCCAGACATACAACCAGATCATCGGGGGAGGCGAGCTCGGCGATGAGTGTGGGTAGTGCTTCAGGTGAGCTAAGGGCATGCACATGACGGTGGCCGTGGGTACGAAGACCTTCAACTAACGCATCACGGCTTGCGCCTTCAATCGGTTGTTCGCCTGCGGCATATACATCAGCGACAATCACAATATCCGCTTCATTAAAGCAGGTGCAGAATTCATTGAACAATGATTGCAAGCGTGTGTAGCGGTGCGGCTGCACCACGGCAATGGTGCGGCCTTGGCCACCGCGTGCGCTTTGTGCTGCGGATAGCACAGCGGAGATTTCAACAGGGTGGTGGCCGTAATCATCAATGATGGTGATACCATTGACCGTGCCGATTTTGGTAAAGCGGCGTTTCACACCGCTGAACTTCGCCAACGCTTCGCGCATTACCGGCGTTGCAATGCCCAATGCACGTCCAACAGCGATAGATGCCAGTGCATTCAAAATATTATGATGCCCATACATCGGCAAATCGATTGCACTTACGGTTTCCGAAGTTCCAGTTTTCGGGTCAGTAAAGACAACATCGAACCGTGCGCCAAAAGCGCCAGTTTCGATATTGCTGGCGCGTATATCCGCCTGTGCATTGGTTCCATAGGTTATTAATCGGCGGTCTGACACACGCGGGATCATCGCCTGAACTTCCGGGTGGTCAGTACACAACACCGCAAAGCCATAGAAGGGAATATTGCTTACGAATGTATCATACGCCTTCCGCACAGCATCGAACGTGCCGTAATGCTCCATATGCTCCGGATCGATATTGGTCACAACCGCAACGGTTGCTGGCAGCTTGGTGAATGAGCCATCGGATTCATCGCTTTCAACCACCATCCATTCGCCATCGCCAAGCCGCGCATTGGTGCCATAGGCGTTGATGATGCCGCCATTAATGACGGTGGGATCCATCTGTGCGGTTTCCAGCATCGCGCCAACCAGTGATGTCGTGGTCGTTTTTCCGTGCGTGCCACCAATTGCAATCGCCCATTTAAGACGCATGAGCTCGCCAAGCATTTCGGCGCGGCGTACAATTGGAATATGTTTTTCGCGCGCAGCAATCAGTTCGGCATTATCTTTTTTAATCGCAGATGAAATGACGACAACCGTTGCATCGCCCAAATGGGATGCGTCATGGGTTGTCCATATCTTGATGCCACGTTCACGCAGGCGTTTGACGTTCGCATTCTCCGCCGCATCGCTGCCTTGCACGGTGTAGCCAAGATGGTGGAGGATTTCGGCAATACCGCTCATGCCAATGCCGCCAATGCCCACGAAATGGATGGCACCCACGGCAAGTGGAATGCGTGTTTTATTATGAAGCGGCGAAATAGTGTTCATCAAACGGGCCTGACTTAAGCGGCAAGGTTCTTATCTGTTCCGCCGTCATTATAGCCTGCTTTTTGTCCATCATGCGAGAGGCCAATCATCTCGCACGCTAAATCCGCTAATTTGCTGGCTGCATCGACCCTTGCCATGTTTTTAGTGGCGGCTGCCGTCTTTATTAACGTGGCGGGCAGGGTGAGGAGGGATTCAAGCCGAACGGCCAAAGCTTCCGGCGTAAATGCCGCTTGGGGGATAAGCCATGCGCCGCCGGTTTCCGCCAAAGCTTCCGCATTGGCTTTTTGTTCACCCGTCAAGGCATGTGGGTATGGCACCAAAATGGCAGGGCGTCCTGCAACCGCCAATTCCGAAACGGTGGATGCGCCCGAACGGCAAATCGCCAAATGGCAATTCGCCAGACGTTCCGGAACATCGTGAAAGAATGTGGCGAGTTCAACGTGAATTCCGTTTTCGCCATAGGCTGCGCGAACTTTTTCCAGATCATCCTTACGGCATTGCTGGTGGATAATCAGGCGCTTACGAAGCGGTTCCGGCAAACGCATCACGGCTTTGGGAACAACGTCGCTGAAAATCGTCGCGCCTAGGCTTCCGCCTAATACTAATAATGTGAGGGTGCCAGTTTCAGAAACAGGCGGGTAGGCTGCATCATAAAGCGCACGAATGGCCGGGCGCACGGGGTTGCCCGTTAATGCAATGCGCGTTTTGCTGTTTTCCAACCCCTTTACATTCGGGAATGATGTGGCAATGGACTGCGCCAAATGGCTCAAAATTTTATTCGCTCGTCCCACCACGGCATTTTGTTCATGCAGCATAATGGGAATACCGCAGCGTGATGCAGCAAAAACGGTGGGAACGGATGGATAGCCGCCAAAACCGACTACCAGCGATGGCTTGTGTTTGCGTATCGCAAGCCATGCTTCAAACGCACCGATGCTCATTTCAATAACACCGCGTAGCTTGCCAAGAAAGCTGCTACCTAATCCTGCCGCGTGGATGCGGAGTACAGGCACGTCCAACATATCCGCGCTAAACTGGCCGCCGCGTTTATCAGTGACCAGACATACATTCACATTCCGCTTCAATAATTCACGCGCCAACGCTTCGGCTGGAAAAATATGGCCGCCCGTGCCGCCTGCTGCAAGCATGACTAAAGGAAAAGATGAGTTGGTTTTATTCATTATGTGTTTTGGCCGTAATGTTTGCGCGTCAGTGATAAAAGCATACCCGCAGAAAGAGATAGTGCAAGCAGCGATGAACCGCCATAGGAAATAAACGGCAAGGTCATTCCTTTTGTGGGTAACAAATGCAGCGATGAACCCATATTGATGATAGCCTGCAATCCAAACTCGGTCAGCAATCCTGCAACCGCAAGGAATATAAAGAAATTATTTTCACTGCGTAAGCGCCAGAACCCGCGCAGGATAATGAATGCGAATAAGGCAACGATGATAACGCAGCTAATGAGCCCGAATTCTTCCCCCGCCACTGAAAAGATAAAATCGGCATGGGCATCGGGAATAGTCATCTTCACTTGGCCTTCGCCCGGGCCAACGCCCAGCCATCCGCCATTATGAAACGCTTCAAGCGATCTCTGTATTTGGTAATTATCGCCAGCATCGGGGTTCAAGAAACGGTCTACGCGCGATGTCACATGGGGGAAAAAGAAATATGCAGCAAGGATGCCCGTTGCGCCAAGCCCGACGAAGCCAAGCATGATGAAGAATGGCATGCCCGCTAAAAAGAACTGTGTTGCCCATACGATTGAAACAAGGAATGTCATGCCCATGTCGGGCTGCATCAATAACGCGCCAGCGACACATATATATAGGGCAATACCCATCCAGAAGCCGGGGTAGTTCTGTGTTTCAAGGCGCTTTGAGAACACCCGTGCCGATAGAATGATAAAGCACGGCTTTAAAAATTCCGATGGCTGGATGGAAAGTCCGGGCAGATGGATCCAGCGTTTTGCGCCTTTAATCTCCACGCCCCAAAAATGCGTTGCAATGACGAGCGCCAGTGAAATGATAAACGTCACCAGTGCCAACGCTCTGATTTGCGATGGTGATAACAGCGACAATCCTACCATCATGATAACGCCAAGCAGCAGTTGGAATAAATGCCGCTCCACAAAATAATAACTGTCTTGGCCAATACGCATGGCAACGGGCGGCGATGCAGCCTGAATGAGTAAGACGCCCACAATCAATAAAATCGCAATTGCGCCCAGCGTCCAATGATCCACCGTCCACCACCAGCGGCCTAAAATCGATTGGTCTGAACGTGTGATGGGCATGGCGGCTTTCTTATAGGGCGTTTACGAAGCGTGCGAATTCTTCGCCGCGATGTTCGTAATTATTGAACTGATCATAGGATGCACAAGCAGGGGATAGAAGCACAACAGCATTCTTACTCCCAGTATTCTTGGCCGCGTCGCGGGCCATTTTTGCGGCATCACGTACGGCAACGTCCAGAGTCGTGCTGATGGTGGCTGGAGCTTTCCCCGCCAGCCAGCTTGCGAATTCATCTGCTGAAGCCCCGATAAGGAAGCAGTGTTTGATACGCGGCATATATTCCTCAAGCCCGTTAAGCCCGCCATCCTTCGCCTTGCCGCCCACAATCCAGTAAATCGCATCATAGCAAGACAATGCCTTACTGGTCGCGTCCGCATTGGTCGCCTTGCTGTCATTGATAAAGCGGATATCGTCGATGGTACGGATGAGTTGCTGGCGGTGGGGAAGGCCCGGATAGCTATGAATGGCCTTGTTAATTGTGCCAATATCAATGGCCAGCGCATTGGTTGCTGCCAATGCCGCCGCTGCGTTCTGCCAATTATGGGCGCCGGGCAATGTTGGCGCTTTACTAATATCGAACAGCTCATTGCCATTGGCATATAGCTTGGCATTTATGCCGCTAACGCCGTTCGAAAGCATGGTTTTGCTGCTTATTCGTATGACGCGCCACGGATTAGTATTTTCGGGTCCGGCCTGTTCGGCTTCATCGGCGACCGCGGCGCTGAATTCATCATCCACACCGATGACCAATACCTGTTTCTTGGAAGCATTCCGCAATAACATCTTCTTGGCGGCGACATACCCTTTGATATCCCCATGGCGGTCAATATGGTCCGGCGTGATGTTGAGCCATACCACCACATCGAATGCAGCAGATGGTGTCAGCTCGCATTGAAACGAGGACATTTCAATGATGTATACGCCGTCCTTACCAAATGGCTTGAATGACAGAACCGGAATACCGAGGTTGCCGCCGACCTCATTCTTACGTTTTGCATTGGTCAAAATATGTGCAATCAGTGCGGTGGTGGTTGATTTGCCATTCGTTCCGGTGATGCCGATATAGACTGGCTCCGGCAGCATGCGGAACAGATATTCCACATCGCCAACAATTTCTACGCCATGCTGTCTGGCAAGTGCCGCAACCGGATGCGGGGCAGGGTGCGTATGGGGAATGCCCGGTGATAAAATCAGGCTATCCACCTTCGTCCAATCCGCTTTTGTCAAATCGGTGGTAGGAAAGCCCGCAGCTTCGGCCTTCTCACGGCTACCCGCATTATCATCGCCCACCAATATCGTCGCACCGGAGAATTTCAACGCATCAAGCGTCGCCATGCCCGACTTACCAAGACCAAACACTGCAATCGTTTTTCCGGCTAATCCTGTAATCGCGACCATGGTTTACCGTAATTTTAGTGTGGCAAGACCAATCAATGCAAAAATGAACGCGATAATCCAGAACCGGATAACTACAGTCGGTTCCGACCATCCGCATTTTTCAAAATGATGATGCAGGGGCGCCATCTTGAATATGCGCTTACCAGTCAATTTAAAACTCGCCACTTGTAACATGACCGATAGGGTTTCAATGACAAATAACCCGCCGACAATCGCAAGTACGATTTCATGCTTGGTAATCACCGCAATGCTGCCAATCGCACCGCCAAGGGCAAGCGAACCCGTATCACCCATGAACACCTGTGCAGGCGGTGCGTTGAACCATAAAAAGCCCAGACATGCCCCAATCAATGCCCCGCATAGCACCAGCATCTCGCCAGCTCCCGGTACGTGATGCAGTTGCAGATATTTTGCAAAATCGACATTGCCCACCAGATACGCGATAAGCCCAAAACTTCCTGCCGATAGAATGAGCGGAACGGTTACTAATCCATCCAATCCATCGGTCAAATTGACGGCATTAGCAGCCCCAACCATCACCAGCACGGAGAAGACGATGAATAGTGCAATGCCCAGCGGGATAAGCGCTTCTTTGAAGAACGGTAATGCAAGCGTGTTGGCGAGTTCCGGCGTTGCCTGCATGCTGACGAAATAGGCTGCGATACCCGAAACCGCCGCTTGAATGGAAAGGCGCATGCGCCCCGAAACGCCTTTTGTGTTGCGCTTTGTTAATTTCAAATAATCATCGGCAAATCCGACAAGTCCAAAGCCAAGCGTGACGAACAACACGATCCAAACATAAGCATTGCTTAAATCCGCCCATAACAAAGCCGCGATGAAGAACGGCACCAGAATGATGACGCCGCCCATGGTCGGCGTGCCTTTTTTAACGAAATGGGTTTCTGGGCCATCTTCACGAATAGGCTGGCCTTCGCCTTGTTTGCTTTTCAGCCAGCGGATGAGTTTCGGGCCAAGCCAGAAGGCGAGGAGCAGCGTTGTTAAAATCGCCGCGCCCGTGCGGAACGTGATGTAACGGAACAAATTGAAAAAAATAAATTCTTTAGCGTAGGGGCTAAGCAACAGATGTAGCATTGATTATCCAGCTTTTTTGGTTTTAGAGATATCAAGGTTCAATAGCGCATCCACGACCTTTTGCATGCCCACGCTCTTCGAACCCTTGACCGTAATCATATCGCCATCATGCACCGCACTTGCAACGATTGGTGCAAGCTCCGCGCTAGTGAAGGCGTAGCCGCCACGAATCGCATCCGGCAATGCGTCGAACAAATGCTTCATATGCTCGCCGCAACAAAAAACGCTAGAAATCCCAGCATCCTTAATGGGTTTGGCCAATGCAACATGGGATGTTTGCGAATGTTCGCCAAGCTCGCGCATATCACCCAACACCAAAATGCGTCTGCCCTTGGGCTCTTTATTACCCAAGACCTGAATGGCCATATCAACGGCAACAGGGCTGGCATTATAGCTTTCATCGATTAACGTGATGCTGCCATTGGAGATAGATATCTGCTGCGGGGTGCCGCGTCCTTGCGCCAAGGCCAGTGTGCTTAGACTTTGCGCGGCCTTTGCCACATCCGCGCCTGCCAATCCTGCACATAATAATACAGCCAATGAATTGGTAACCCAATGCATGCCCGGCGCACCAACGGTGTAATTAATTTTTTTGCCGAACAGAATGGCGGTCACATCGCTGGTGTCGCTTTTTAATACACAATTTTCCAATCGCGCTTCGGTGCCTTTTTCGCCAAAGGTGGCGATGGCATTAATTCCAAAATGGATAGCGCGCTGTTTTAAAAATTCCACGTAACTATTATCAGCGTTCAACACAACGTGACCGTTACTTGAAAATCCTTCGAATATCTCCGCTTTTGCAGTTGCGATTTCATCTAATGAATTGAAATTGCCGATATGTACCGGTGCAATATTGGTAATTAGCGCAATGTCGGGGCGTACTTGCTGCGATAAGGGACCAAGTTCGCCTACATGGTTCATGCCCAATTCAAATACGCCGTATTCGGCATCTTGCGGCAAGCGTGCAAGGCTTAATGGAACGCCCCAATGATTATTGAAGCTTCCTTCGTTCGCGTAAGCCGGGGCTTGCGCGGTCAATACTTGGCGCAAGGCTTCTTTGCATCCGGTTTTTCCAACCGAACCTGTGACAGCGATAATTTTTGCACGGCTGCGGTTGCGGCCAGCTTGGCCTAAATCATGTAATGCTTTGAACACATCCGCGACTACTACGCATTTATCGGCGGATACTCCTGTTGGAATGGCGCTTACAATCGCGCCACTTGCGCCCGCAGCAATCGCGCCAGCAACGAAATCATGGCCATCAAAATTTGGGCCCTTTAATGCGATGAATAAATCGCCTTGTGCAACGCTGCGGCTGTCGATTGAAACGCCATTGGCGCGCCATAGGCCAGAACAGGTTCCCTTGGTCGCTTTGGCAATATCGCTACTAATCCACAAACTACTACTCATGCTGCTCTTCCATTCATTACTTTTTTGGCAACCGCCACATCGTCAAACGGCAATGTCTGCGTGCCGATAATCTGGCCTTGTTCATGGCCTTTACCTGCAATCACCACTACATCCCCAGCACACATCATATTTAGTGCCGCTGCAATCGCATCGCTGCGGTTGCCAATTTCGGTTGCTCCACTTGCGCCTTCCATTACCGCTTTGCGGATGCTTGCCGCATCTTCATTGCGTGGGTTGTCATCCGTTACAATCACAACATCGGCGAATGTCTTGGCGATACTTCCCATAATGGGGCGTTTGCCCGCATCACGATTGCCGCCGCATCCAAATACACAAATCAGGCGGTTTTGTGTGTGCGGGCGCAAGGCCTGTAATACCTGTTCCAATGCGTCGGGCTTGTGCGCGTAATCAACATACACCGCGCCACCCTTATATTCGCCAACCCATTCCATGCGGCCACGAACCGGTTGTAATTTTGGCAAACATTCAATGGCTTTCTTCGCGTCCGCGCCGCTGGCGATGACCAGTGACAAGGCACATAAAACATTCGCAGCCTGAAACGCACCGACCAGATTGATATGCGTTGAAACTTTTTTCCCCAATACCTTTAATTCTAAATCCTGACCATGTGCGTTGAAGGTTCGTTTTTCCAAACGCACTTCGTTGCCGTTGGTGCCATACGATAACATTTTGATATTGCGCGCGCGCACTGCGGCAGAAATTTCCGCAAACTCCGCCATATCGGCATTGACAACTGCTGTACCGTTCGCTGGCAGTAACTCGTTGAACAAGCGAAGCTTCGCTTTTAGATAGCTTTCCATTGTCTTGTGATAATCCAGATGGTCACGCGACAGGTTGGTGAACGCTGCCAACGTAACATTCACGCCATCTAAACGGTATTGTTCTAATCCGTGGCTGGATGCTTCCATTGCCAGATGCGTGATGCGTTTATCCAGCGCCAGCATCGCCAAATCCTGATGCAATGTAATGCTATCAGGCGTGGTCAGCGAACCGTAACGTTCAATTCCGTCACCAATGATGCCCAGTGTTCCAACGCTGGCGCTTTTGTGTCCCAGCATCTGCCAAAGCTGGCGCACGAATTGTACGGTGGATGTCTTGCCGCTGGTACCTGTCACTGCTGCAATCGTCTTGGGCTGCACCTTATAAAACTTCGCAGCGATTTTCGCTAAGGCGAGGCGGGGTTCATCATGCGTAATCGCGGTAACTGAATTTGGAATATTGGTTCCGGTTTGTGCCAGCACCGCATTCGCACCTGCGGCAATCGCGGCGTCAATAAAATCGCGGCCATCGACGTTCTCGCCTTGCAATGCTGCGAATAAAAAACCGGACGCAACAGCTTTCGAATTCTGAGCCAAGCCAGTGATGTCTTTATCTTCGCCGCTGACCGCGCAGCCTGTTGCAATTTCCGAAATCTTCATATGCCAAACTTTATAACGTGCTTTTTAAATCTATTCGCCCTTAACCGGTATCGGCAGGCGCAACTTCTCAGTGATGCTAGTATCATTATCATCCACTGGGCTAATCCCTAGCAAGGGTGCAATTTGCGAAATAACACGTCCAACCGTGGGGGCAGCGACCCAGCCCCCTGTCGCAAAGCCATAGCTTTCCTTGGTTCCCTTGGGTTCATCAATCATGATGAACACAACGTATTTGGGGTCGTTCATCGGGAAAGCGGCAAGGAAGGACGAAAGCCGCGCATCCTTCTTATATCCTTTGCCGGATTGCTTATCGGCGGTACCGGTCTTGCCGCCCACCACATACCCTGGGACATTCGCCGATTTACCTGTACCAGCCGTGACCACCACACGGAAAAGCTGGCGCATCACATTCGATGCATGTTCTGAAATCACGCGTGTTTGCGGCAATGGAATGGACGGGTCGCGCTTGATCAGGGTGGGGGTGACCAATGTCCCGCCATTCAGCACGCTGGCGGCGGCACTTGCCAGTTGCACAGCATTTACCGAAATACCATGGCCGTATGACACGGTCATCATGCTGATTTCCTGCCAATCGGCTGGAATCATCGGCTTACCGACTTCAGGTATTTCGATTGAAGTTTGTTTCAAAAGACCAAGCTTGCCCAAAAATTCGCGCTGCGCGGTGATGCCAATTTTCTCGACAATTTGCACGGCGCCGATGTTGGATGAATGGAGGAAAATTTCCGGCACGTTAAGCCAGCGATGCATCGGGTGATAATCGTTGATCTTGAATCGGCCGATGGAGATGGGGTGGGTGCAATCAAAACTGCTGGAGATACTAATGGCGCCGCGGTCCAGTGCCTGCGCCAGCGTAAACGTCTTAAATGTCGAGCCCATTTCATAAATACCAAGCGATGCACGGTTAAACCGCGCATTATCATTGGCTTTATTAATGTCATTGGGGTCGAAATCGGGCAGGGATACCATGGAGAGGATTTCCCCATTATGGATATCCATAATCACGCCGGCACCGCCCAGCGCGCTAAAGGTCTTAATCCCTTCGGCTAGCGCGTCACGCATAATGTTTTGTAAGCGAATATCGAGCGCAAGGGTAAGTGACTGGTTCTTTTTCCTTAAAAACGCATCGAATGTTTTTTCTAAGCCTGCGATACCTGTGTGATCAACGCTGCTATATCCGGTGATATGTGCGGTAAGGGAACCCTTTGGATATAACCGCTTTTCTTCCGGCTCAAATGAAAGGCCAGGAATACCAAGTGCATTCACCGCATCCTGTTGTTTGGGCGATAGATTGCGCTTTATCCAGATGAAGCGTTTTTTGCTGTTCATCTCTTTTAAAATATCTGGCCCATTCAAATCCGGAAACACGGACTTTAGTTTTTTAATCATATCATTCGCATCAATGATTAAGGCAGGGTCTGCGGCAAGCGATGCCATTTGAAGCGAGGTGGCCAGCAATTCGCCATTGCGATCCACAATATCCCCGCGGCTTACGATGGCAGGTTCCGGCGCAGGCGTGGCGTTTTTCAATTCCGTATCGGTATTAAAAATCATCGTGTCGAACAGGCCAGCCACGACATACAAATAGAGTAGGATAAAGAAGATGCCGATGATAACGAGGCGGCCACGGGCTTTTTCCAAAGCGGGGAGTGCGGCAGCAAAGCTGCGGCCATGCTGCGTATTCCAACCAGCGTTTAATGTGGGATATGCAGGGTATGCGGGTGCAGGGCGAGAGGGTGGGGTTGGCTTTGAATTAAGAAAGCCCAAGAAACTCCCGAGTAGACTCATGGCGCCAAGCGGTTTTTATTCTGAGCTTCGCCCGCCACGAAATTATTGGAGAGCCCGAATGCGCTCACAACTTTTTGTGACCATGTCACCGCAGAAGGAAGTTTCGCATCCTCTTGGGTATGAAGTGCAGCAAGCGCGTGGTCATCATATACAATTGGCTTGGCGAGCAAGCGGGTCGCAACCTGCTGGGTGCTTGATGGCTGGATTTGCAATACGTTGCTTGCCACAACAGATGGCGCAGCGCGGTAAGCGACCTTGGTTGGAATTTGGCGTTCGCTAAGTACTTGTGCTGGAATGGCAGCTTTCTTGGCGACCAGATAACGCTGTGCGCGGGATGCAAGCTTTTGTGGTTGGTTCAAATACGCCCATTCCGCGCGAAGCACGCGAAGGCTGTCTTTTTCAGCGGCGATTTGTGCGTTGATGATGCTTAGTTGATTTTCTTTTTCACGAACGTTCGAACTGGTGCCGTACAGCAATGCACTGACAGGGATCATGATGCAAATCCACAAAAGCAGAACTTGTAACGAGTTGCTGCGTTTGGCGTTTCTGGTGATTGCGTCGCGTAATACCATCATAATCATTCTCCTTTTGTGTCAGAGCGTTCAGAGTCTTCACAAATGATTCCGGCCGGAGTCCTTTGTTTTTGTGATTCCGTATTCACATTGCTATTGGGGATTTCGGTAATTTTTTCTGCCACACGAAGGCGTGCCGAAGCCGCGCGGGAATTGGATGAAACTTCTTCATCACTTGGGCTGATGGGTTTTGGCGTGAGGATGCGAAGACCTGGTTTCGACTCGTTCACCGGCATCGGCATATGACGCGATACGTTAAATTTTCCTGCGCTGCGTTCGCGCATGAAGTTCTTCACGATGCGGTCTTCGATGGAGTGGAAGGAGACAACCACCAATAATCCGCCTTGCTTCAAAAGCTTTTCAGCAGCATTTAATCCATTGCTCAATTCGTCTAATTCCTGGTTCACGTAAATGCGTAAGGCCTGGAAGCTGCGTGTCGCGGGGTCCAATCCATCCTTGGCGAATGGCACCACACCACGGATGATGGTGGCCAATTGGCCGGTACGGGTGATGGGCTTTTCCATCCGTGCTTCGATAATGGCTTTAGCAACACGGCGGGCAAAACGTTCTTCGCCAAAGTTGAACACGATGTCGGCTAAATCTTTTTCAGGAAGGGTGTTCACGGCATCCGCAGCACTTTGGCCGTCTTGACCCATACGCATGTCGAGCGGGCCATCATGACGGAAAGAGAACCCGCGTTCCGCATCATCAAATTGCGGGGATGAAACGCCGATGTCCAGAACCACACCATCCACCGCGCCAACACCCTTATCGGCAAGCAATGTATCCATTTCACCAAAACGGCCATGCAGCACTTGCAAACGGCCATCATAATCTTTTTCCAATGCACGGCCTGCTTCAATCGCCTGTGCATCTCTATCAATGCCGTAAACACTGGTGTTTGGCGTTTCCAGAATGGCTTTGCTATATCCACCACGGCCAAAGGTTCCATCCACATAAACGCCTTCGGCTTTTGGCTTCAACCATTGCAAAACTTCCTTCAGCATCACGGGGATATGGCTAAAGCTCATTGATCGCCTCCGTTCAGTGCGGAAGCATCGGCGATGATTTTGGAAAGTGAAATATTGTGCGAACGAACGGCATCGCGTGCCTTGTTTTCGAATGCTTTGAATTTCTTCGGGTTCCAGATTTGGAAGGTGCGGCGGCGGCCAACGAATGCTGCTTCATCATCAATGCCAACGGCTTCCATGAAATGTTCGGGGATGATGATGCGGCCATCGGCATCAATCGCGCATTGAACGGAGCCGCCGAAAATCGTCGTTTCAATCAGCTCGTACATTTCAGGGGTAAGCGAAAGGCGTTCCAGCGATTGGGAAAGAATATCCAGATGCTTCAACGAACATGCATCCAGCGCATCAACCTGCAAGGAACGAAAAATCACAATTCCGTGATGAACATCATCACCCAAAGCCGCCCGAAATGTCGAAGGCACGGAAACGCGGCCTTTCTTATCGACTTTATTCGTGGTGGTGGAGAGGAATAGGGACATATCTAAGGACGCCGTCGTTTAAACTTTGCTTAATTATTATGCAGTAAAAACGAATAACTCTGTGGATAAGTTGGATCGTTTCTGGGTCTTTATGGTATAGCATGGAATTTTATGGGTTATCAACAGCTATTTTGCTGTTTTAACCAAATAAACAACTGATTCTAAAGGATTTTATGTTCTTTATTTGTTCTTTATAGTGATGAAATTCACAGCGTTTAAGCGGCTTTTCAGCGCTCAATTATCAAATTCAAAAATATGTAGGATTTATGCGGTTCTGCCAGGGGCAGGGGCGGCTGCGCTGATACCGTTTTTCATGCCACCAAGTTTGTACCACTTAACAGGGCGCAATGTGTTGCTCTCCAAACCGTGTTCAAGGCAATCCAAACGATGGCGATAGGTGATCCCCTTTGTGCCAAAACGCCATGTGTCGCGCGGTGCAGTGACCAACCCTTTTGCGTTTGCAAATCCTTCACCCACAGTTCCAAACAGTGTTTTGGTTTTGTATTTTTTAATTAAGCCCAATTTGTGCAAATGGTCGGCATTTGCCAGAAGGCGTGACTTCAACCATGGGTCGATGGTTTTGATTTGAATGCCCTGTTCACCCCACATTGCATTCGCTGCGATTAATGCGGCTTGAATGGTTTTGTCATCCATATCGCCTTTGATATCGATGGTGCGTGGATTAACAATAATCATTCTTGTCACTGTTCCCGGCTTGTTGGGTTTTATGCGGTCATCAAAAACGATTTTATCTTTATCATGTGAAATTGTGTGATGGACAGTATCACCCCATGCACCTGAGCGCTTCAGTTGATCATTCAGAATTCTAACAATCCCTATTATCTGCTGATCGTTGAAGCTATCCCCTTTGCCCATATTATCGGCGCCGATTGCAAGGCTTACAATATTGCCCAGCTCTGCAACAGCTTTACGCTCGGCTTCTTCATTTATTGCAAGCTCTACCGCGGCTTTTGCTTTTTCTGCTGCGTCTTTTAAACGCGCTCTTTCAAGTTTTGCGGGCTCAACCTTTGCTTCTTCTTCGTCTAGGTTTTGTCGCGCTGTATCGCGTTTCTCTGTTGCATCAGTGATTGCCTGTGCTGCAACAGTTTGCTGTCGAACAGCTTCTTCTTTTTGTCTTAGTTTTGCTTCTGCATCCGCTTTTTTTCTACCCGTGTCTGCTTGTGCTTCTTGATATGCTGTCGCTGCTTCAGTTGCCGCTTGCATTAGTCCGGCTTCTTGGCCTTTAAGGTCGTTATGCGCGGTTGTTTTCTCGCGAACTAGCTGTTCTGCCGCTGGCAGTTTCGATTTTAAACCGGTTGTACCATCATTAAGTGCTTCGTCATCACGGGTTACTTTCTCTTCAATGCCTTCAAGTGTTGCTTGGTTAATTGCATTAGCACCTTTTGCGTGTTCTACCGCAAGTGCATCGGCGGCTGCGATTTGTGCTGGTGTGCCTTTTATGCGTGCAGCAGCTGCTGCACGTAACCTTGCAATTTTACCATCAGGAGCGGGGGCAGCGGCGGCAGCAGCCGATAACGCAGCTTTTGCTTCGGCTTCACGCAGGCGTGCTTCGGATGCTGCTTTTGCGGTCCGCACTTCTTCAAGTCTTCGTCTTGCTTGTGTCAGCAATCCTTCGGCAGTACTTATATCAAGACCGAGCGCTTCGAGGTCGCGGGTTGCATCGCCTAATTCGCTATTTGCTCTTCCGATTTCGATACGTAAATCTCTTAGTTTTTCTTCAGCCGCTTCGGATTTGGTTTTTTCTTCGGCTTCTTTATCAACGGCTGGCTGTACTAATGCTTCTGCTTCGCTATGCGCGCGTGTTTTAGCAGTTACCGCTTCATCGCGTGGTGTTTTTTCGTTTGTTCGTGCAAGCAGGGCGGCTTCTGCGCTTTGCAACGTGGTTCTAAGCTCAGGAATATTGCGGTGCAGATTGTTGTATAATTCATCTTGCGTGTTGAATGCCGCAACTGCATCAACGAGTTGTCTTCTTTTTAATTCAACAATTGGTTGTGCGATGGTGACCATTATTTGTCCCGATAAATATTAAAATCGACATCCAAATGTATCACGCGGAATTGAAAGTATAGGATTTCATCTTTATTAAAATATCACCAGATGGCCTGTAAGCCGGGTTTTGTCGTCGCACGTTTTACTGTGTTAAGACGGCCATTCATCTAGCATGCGGATTACTCCGCATGTCATGCAACCTACCCGGATGGTTAATGGTAAGATCAGCCAACCATCCCTATTTGGTCTTGCTCCTGGTGGGGTTTGCCATGCCGTTTTTATCACTAAAAACGCGGTGCGCTCTTACCGCACCATTTCACCCTTACCAAAACCCCCGTCTTAGAAGCGAATTGGCGGTATCTTTCTGTTGCACTTTCCCTGGGGTCACCCCCGCTGGCCGTTAGCCAGCACCATAATCTTATGGAGCCCGGACTTTCCTCCCCAATCTTGCGAAAGAGGCGGCCATCCAGCCATCTGGTGAAGCGCAGATGATACATCAAAAAGGGTTAAAAAGAATAGTTGCATAATTGCAACAATAATGAGCTGACTCATTGATTAACATTGGTAATTTGTTTTTTGCCTAGGGTGAAATCGTTAAAAGTGCTAATTCAACTAAAGCGTTTCAAACTAAGGATCATTGAGGGTAGGACATGAAGACTAATTTTCTCATCAGCAAACTTGCAGCAGCGGCATTAGCCATCGCGCTTATTATTCCGGGTTCTGCGGAAGCTTATCCTAAACAAGGTTGGTACATCGGCGCAGGCGCAGGTGTGAACTTCCTTCAAGACAATGATACCAAGATTGGCGTAACCACCAACCGCATTGAATCAGATCCAGGTTTCTTGCTCGATGGCTCGATTGGTTTTGGCTTTGAAAACCAGCTCCGCCCTGAATTTGAAATCGCATATCGCCGCAACACCGTTGATGTAGTAAGCGGTACCGGCGCTGGTGCACCCGTGGGTAATTTTGACTCAGTCGCCTTCATGGGTAACTTGTTCTACGACTTCCAAACCCAATCTGGCGTAACCCCATATTTGGGTATCGGTGCCGGTGGTGCGATCATTGGTGCGAATGATGCAGGCCGCGTATTTGGTGGCAACTTGTTCAGCAATAATCCATTCGAATTCGCATACCAAGGTATCGCGGGTTTGGCGTACGAACTCAGCGAACGTTGGGACGTAACCGCCGATTACCGTTATTTTGCAACGCTTGATCCAGAATACAAAACCACCGTGGGTGGCTTTAGAACCAGCGAAGCAGAATACCGCAACCACAGCTTCTTGCTGGGCTTGCGCTATGTATTCGGCATCGAACGTGAAGTGCCAACCCCCGTTGCGATGCGTGCTATGCCACGCGCAGTACAGGTTGTTCCTGCACAACGCATGATGATGGTACAACAACAACAGCCAATGATGCAGGTTCCACCACCACCACCGGTTGTTCCTGAAACCTATATCGTATTCTTTGACTACGATAAGACCTACTTAACTGCCGAAGCGAAGGAAACCATCCAACGCGCAGCAGATGCATTCCGCCGTGGCGGTGTAGCCCGTATTCAAGTTACAGGTCACACCGATACCCGTGGCAGCAGCCGCTATAACAAGCGTTTGTCGGATCGCCGTGCAAGCATGGTGCAGGGTTACATGGTTAGCCTTGGCATCCCACGCGACGAAATCACCACACGCGGTGCTGGCGAAGGCGAGTTGATGGTTCCAACCGCGAACAATGTTCGTGAAGCCAAGAACCGCCGCGCAGAAATCATACTGGTTCAGTAATCGGTTTCATCGCTTAAGAATTAAAAACCCCGCTAGCAATAGCGGGGTTTTTTTTATCTTTTTTCTTATCTTTTTTCGGGCCAAATTGATTAGTTCGAAATTGCGTTTGTGAAACAGATGCTTATCAAAAATGTTTCACGTGAAACACATCCAGAGGTTGAAAAGAGTGGTTTAGCAAGAATGTGGTTGACGAAAATGCACCAGCATTTTCAAGCTTTGCAAAATGCAAATGCGTAATTTGTTTTTAGAATTTTTTGAAGTTGTTCATACGGGGTAAATCATAAAAAAACTTGCATTCATGATAATATGTCTATATATCTGGACATATGGATATAAATCAAGCCGTCATAGCTCTGTCTGCTTTATCACAAGAAACACGCCTGAATGTGTTCAGGCTGCTGATTGAATATGGTGAGCAGGGCGTTGCCGCAGGTGTCATCGGCAAGGAATTGGGCATTCCGCATAACACATTGTCGTTCCATCTAACGCATTTAAGCCACGCGGGTTTGGCCATGTCGCAGCGTAAAGGGCGTTCAATTATCTATTCGGCAAACACCAAAACGATTGACGGCTTGCTTGGGTATTTAATCGAGAATTGCTGTGTGCGTGATAAAAGCGGGGCGTGCTGCCCGCCAAAGAAGAAAAAGAAATAAAATCCGGAGTAAATAATGAAGCATGTTTTATTCTTATGCACGGGCAATTCTTGCCGCAGCATCATGGCAGAAGGCTTATTAAATCAGTTGGGGGAAGGGAAATTCAAAGCCTATAGTGCTGGCAGCCAGCCATCCGGTTTTGTGCATCCAACCAGTCTTGCTACGTTAAAGGCGCATGGAATAAACGCCGAAGGCTATCGCAGCAAATCATGGGATGAATTATCAGGGCAAGCTTTTGATCTGGTTATTACCGTTTGTGATAATGCCGCTGGTGAAGTGTGCCCCGTATTTTTTGGCGCGCCATTAAAAGCGCATTGGGGCGTGCCAGACCCCGCACATGCCCAAGGTACAGATACTGAAAAACAGGCCGTATTCAATGCTGTGTTCGATCAATTACATACACGTATACGGGCGTTGGTTGCGTTACCAGAAAATCTGGATAAAGCCGTTTTTGCTCAAACATTAAACGATATAGGTAAGTTATGAACGCATCCCCCTTAGGTTTTTTTGAACGCTATCTATCGATTTGGGTGGGGCTGTGTATTGTCGCTGGGGTTGGGCTGGGGTCGCTTATGCCGTCGCTGTTTCAAGCCATCGCACATTATGAGGTGGCCAGCGTTAATCTGGTTGTTGCCGTTCTTATCTGGGTGATGATTTACCCGATGATGGTGAATGTGGATTTTTCAAATCTAAGGGAAGTCACCAAAAGCCCGAAACCGTTCATCATCAGCTTTATCGTCACATGGCTGGTGATGCCGTTCAGCATGGCGGGGCTTGGCATATTATTTTTACAGCACATCTTTGCCGGTTTTATTCCGGCGCAAGATGCACAGAATTATATCGCAGGGCTTATTCTGCTTGGTGCTGCGCCATGCACGGCGATGGTGTTTGTATGGAGCCGGTTGGTGGGTGGAAACCCCAATTACACGCTGGTGCAGGTTGCGATTAACAATGTGATATTGATGGTGGCCTATGCGCCGCTTGTATCATTGCTTCTGGGGATTACCAATATAACCGTGCCTTGGGAAACGTTGATATTATCGATTGGGCTATACGTTATCATTCCGATTGTTGCGGGATATGTAACACGAAAAAAATTATTGGCGCAGGGCGAACAGAAACTTCAGTCTTTTCTTTCTCATTTAAAGCCTTATTCCGTGCTTGGGTTGTTGGCGACGGTGGTATTGCTATTCGGATTTCAGGCGCAGACATTACTGGATAAGCCATTGGTGATTGCGCTGATTGGCGTGCCGATTTTATTGCAAAGTCTGCTGATGTTTACACTCGCCTATGTGTGGATGTATAAGGCACGTGTGACACAAACAATCGCCGCGCCCGCTGCGTTGATTAGCTCATCGAACTTCTTTGAATTGGCGGTGGCGGTGGCGATTAGTTTATTCGGGTTACAATCCGGCGCGGCCTTGGCCACCGTGGTGGGCGTGTTGGTGGAAGTGCCTGTGATGCTATGGCTGGTATCAATTGCCAATTCAACGGCCGCATCATATCAACGAAAAGTGGGATAATCAGACCACAATATCCTTAAATCGATCCGTCGCTTCAATCAGTGCGCTGCGGATGCCGGGTTCCATCGCGGCGTGGCCAGCATTGGGAACGACGATGAAATCGGCTTCCGGCCATGCCTTATGTAGTTTGAATGCGTTGGCAACGGGGCACACCATGTCATAACGGCCATGCACGATGACGCCGGGGATGTGGCGAATGCGGTGCACATTATCAATCAGCTTTGTTTCCGGTTGGAACAGATTGTTTTTGAAATAATGCGCTTCGAGCCGTGAAATGCTGGCGGCGCGTTTGCCTTCATCGGGGTTGGATTGCACATCTGGGTTCGGCAGCAGGGTGGAGCAGTTGCTTTCATACTGGCTCCACGCGGCGTACGCTCGCACGCGGATATTGGGGTTCGGGTCATCCATCAATTTCAGATAGGCATCCAGCAGATTGCCGCGCTCTGCTTCGGGCACCAAACTGGCGAATGCTTCCCACGCATCGGGGAAGACGGTGGAAAGGCCATAGAGGAACCAGTTGATTTCCCATTGTTCCAGCAAGCATATGCCGCGCAGGATTAACCCCAGCACACGGGCAGGGTGTTCTTCCGCATACGCTAATGCAAGGGTGCTGCCCCATGAGCCGCCAAAGACGTGCCAGCGTTCAACGCCCAGATGCACGCGCAGCTTTTCCATATCATCCACCAGATGCTGCGTGGTGTTTTCCGCCATTTCGCCATGCGGCGTGGATTTACCGGAACCCCGTTGATCGAACAGGATGATGCGCCAATGCTTTGGGTCAAAGAAACGGCGGTGCAGGCTTTGTGTGCCTGCGCCCGGCCCGCCATGCAGGAAGATGACCGGCGTACCTTTCGGGTTGCCACTGCATTCCCAATACAACGTGTGAAGCCCAGACACCTCCAGCTTACCGGTTTGGTAAGGTTCCAAAGGACTGAACAGTTCACGGCGTTTCACTGAGGATTTTAGCCTTTATAAGCAAGTTGTTGCAGGTGACGCAGCGCAAGGTTCAGCATCGCGAAATCAGCATGACGTGTTGCGGCGATTTCGCCAAGCATCACACCATATTGGCGCACAATGTCTGTCTTTGGTTCCGCCCAATGTTCGATGAGCTGTTCGGGCTTCGCCTTGCTGGATGAAGTAGGGGATGCCTTCTTGCCCTTACCTTTAGCTTTGCCTGCTGGGGCAACTTTGCCGTTCGCTTGCAGCACAAGGTTGGTGAGCACCGATTGCATATCATACAAATCATCAATCAGATTGGTGGCGGCTTCGCGCTGCCATGTGTTTTCTGATGATAAATCGCGTGCCTGCGTACGCAGCCAGAAGATGCGGAAGCGTTGTTCCACGGCGAAGTATAACTCCGCGACGCTTTCAAGGCTGCGGCCGGTTTTTTCCGACAGGCTGACGATTTCGGGGATATGCGCCAAAACGGGCAGACCCAGAATATCATCCACGATTTTGGCTGGAACACCGGCTTTACGGAAATCGGAAGCGCGTTGTTCGTTTTCATCGCGGGTGATGAATTCATCGGCGCGTGCGCTCATCCATTTACGTAAGGTCACCACGGCATCGCTATGCTTTTTAATCAAGGCTTGGCTGTTGGCGATGGTGGAATGTTTTACATACCACGGCGTTGCGCGTTCAATCATCTTGGCAAGGCGGGTATATAGCTCGGTCGTGGTCTTGCTATCGATTTTGCCTTCCAGCTTCTCGATTTCATTCCATGTGACGCGAAGGCCATAGACAGTACGCAGCACGGCATAGGCACCCGCGATTTCCGCAGGGGATTTGCCGGTTTTTTCCTGCATCATCTGGATAAGATGCGTGCCGCCACGGTTCACCAATGAATTGGTGGTGAAGGTTGCGATGATTTCACGGCGCAAACGGTGGTTGCGGATGGCCGATGCGTATTCGGTTTGCAGCGCTTTGGGGAAATAGATGAACAAATCATCTTCAAGGGCAGGGTTATCCGGCAATTGGCTGGCCAAAATTTCATCGTACAGATCGATTTTAGCGTAAGCCATGAGTACGGCGAGTTCTGGACGGGTGAGACCCTTACCAAGTCTTGCGCGTTCCTGAATGGCTTCATCATTCGGCAGATATTCAACCTTACGGTTCAACAGCCCTTTGCGTTCCAATGCATGCATCAAGCGTGCGTGGATGGGCAAGAGTTCTGCTGCACGTGATTGCGTAACAGTAAGTGCAAGTGGTTGCAGGTGATTATCACGTAAGACCAAGCCAGCAACATCATCGGTCATCTTCGCCAATAATACGTTGCGTGATTTGGTCGACAGCTTGCCCGATGCCACAACGGGGGCCAGCAGGATTTTGATATTCACTTCATGATCGGATGTATCAACACCAGCGGAGTTATCAATCGCGTCGGTATTCAAACGGCCACCACGAAGGGCGTAAGCGATACGCGCCTTTTGGGTCATGCCAAGGTTCGCGCCTTCGCCAATCACATGGGCATGAACGCTTTCGGCATTCACACGGCATGCATCATTGGTACGATCGCCCACATCAGCATCGTTTTCGTCTTCGGCCTTAATATAGGTGCCGATACCGCCGAAATAGAGCAGTTCGATGGTGGCTTGCAACATCGCCTGTATCAGCGCATCTGGGGTCACGCTGTCGGTCTTGATGTTGAATAAATCACGCGCTTCTTTGGATAGCGGGATGGTCTTCGCATCGCGGTTATAAATGCCGCCGCCCTTGCTAATCAGTTTCTTGTCGTAATCGCTCCATTGGCTGCCGGGTAAATCAAACAGACGTTGGCGTTCAACGAATGATTTCGCACTGTCAGGGGATGGGTCGATGAAGATGTGTTTGTGGTTGAACGCACCGACTAAACGGATGTGCTGCGATAACAGCATGCCGTTGCCGAACACGTCGCCCGCCATATCGCCGATGCCGACGACGGTGAAATCTTCCTTCTGGATGTCTTTGCCCATTTCGCGGAAATGGCGTTTGATGCCTTCCCATGCGCCACGTGCAGTAATACCCATGCCTTTATGATCGTAACCAGCCGAACCGCCCGATGCAAACGCATCGCCCAGCCAGAAGCCGTATTCAATCGATAACGCATTCGCGATGTCGGAGAATTTCGCGGTGCCTTTATCAGCAGCAACCACCAGATATGGATCATCCTCGTCATGGCGCACTACGTTCTTGGGCGGGACAATCTTTTCGCCAACGCGGTTATCGGTGATGTCGAGCAAGCCGCGCATCATGATCTGATAGCAGGCAACGCCTTCCTTCGCCATATCGGCGGGTTTTGGGTTTTTCACAACGAAACCGCCCTTTGAACCCACGGGCACAATCACGGTGTTCTTTACCTGTTGTGCCTTCATAAGGCCCAAGACTTCGGTACGGAAATCTTCGCGTCTATCTGACCAGCGGATACCGCCACGTGCAACCTTGCCGCCACGTAAGTGAATGGCTTCGGTACGAGGGGAATAGACAAAAATTTCAACGTGCGGACGCGGCAGTGGCAAGCCATCCAGCTTCTTGCTGTCGAGCTTGAAGGACAGATAGGATTTCGGCTGACCCTGTTCGTCTTTTTGGAAATAATTGGTACGCAATGTGTTTTGAATAACATTGTGCATGCGGCGAAGAATGCGGTCTTCTTCCAGCATGCTGACGTCTTTGAGATATTCCGCGATGTCTTTTTCAAGTTTTGCGGAAAGCTTTGCGCCTTCTTTACCCAGTTCAGGGTTATGACGTGCGATAAACAATTGCGCCAATAGACGTGCCGCCGCAGGATGCTGTGACAGCGTGCGGATGATGGCTTGTTCGGAATAGGGCAGGCGTGCTTGGCGAAGGTATTTGCCAATCGCGCGCAAAATCACCACTTCGCGCCAGTTCATATCGGCCAGCAAAATAAGCTGGTTATAGGCATCCGCTTCAACTTCGTTGTTCCAGACTTTAAGCAGGCATTCTTCGAACTTCGCCTTCACCCGTTCCAGATTAATGGGGATGCCGGGTTTTACTTCCGCATGGCAATCCTGAATCCATACCGATTTTTCAGAACCCGCTGGTTTGATTTCGTAAGGACCAAGCACCGCGTTGGTCTTCAACCCCATATCCTGCATGATGGGAAGAATAAGCGATAAGGATAATGGCACATTAGGGGAGAACCATTTCAGGTGAATGCGTTCTTGCGTGGCCTTGCTGGGGCGATACAGATTCAATTCAAGCGCATTGTTTTGCAGAACGTCTTCAATGAATGCCAAGTCTTGTAAGGACTCATGTGCATTCACGGTATCGCAATATGCATCCGGGAAGCTTTCCGAGTATTTTTCGGCATGCTTCAAGCCTTGGTTTTCACCAAAGGCTGCAATCAATTCATTGCGAAGACGGCCAGACCAGCCGCGGCTTGCATCTTCCAGTTCGTGTTCCAGTTTGGCGCGGTCGTACGTAGGGATTTGACCCTTGGAGGTACGCACGACGATGAAGATCTGCGCCAAGGATTCATTGGTAATCTTCACATTATAATCGCTATGGGCACCTTTGAACGTGTTCATCAGAATGCGCTGGAATTCCTTACGCAATTTGGTGATGTACAAATCACGTGGCACATAAATCAAACAATTCACAAAACGTTCGAACGCATCATGACGGATAAATAGCGCAAGGCGTTGGCGTTCCTGTAAATCCAGAATGCCAATTGCGGTTTCCAACAATTCAGCGGCCGAGATTTGGAACAATTCATCACGCGGATAGGAATTGAGAATATGCGTGAATACTTTTCCGTTATAGCTGCGCGGATCAAGGCCAGCATGGTCAATCGCATACGAAATCTTTTCGCGGATGAGCGGAACATCCTTGGCAAGACGATTATACGACGATGATGTAAACAAGCCGACGAACAACCGTTCACCAATTAATTTGCCGCTGGCGTTATAGCGTTTGATGAGCACTGCATCCATTGGCGTGGTGCGGTGAACCACCGAGTGCTTATAGGTCTTGGTGATGAGCGCAAGCTGTTTGCGTTCAAGGAAATGATGGATGTCGGTTGGCTGGCTACCTTCGCCTTCTTCGCCAAAGAACATGACGGATACTGCGTCGGTGAGGATACCAAGGCCACTGCCGGGCGTGGTAACAAGGTGCATATTCTTGCCAGTGCCCGTGACGTGGTAATCGCGCGCGCCAAGGAATGTGAAATTATCCGCTTCCAGCCATGCAAGGAAGTTCGCGGTCTCTTCGCGTTCACCTGCGGGCAGGCCCACGGTTTCATTGCGTGGCAATTCGGTGATGGTTTCCATGATTTTGGTACGCATGCCCGACCAATCGCGCACGGCCAAACGAACATTATATAGGACGCGTTCAAGGTTCGCGGCGATTTCCGCAAGCTTGGCAGCTTCATGGGTTTCATCGATTTCGATGTACATCCATGATTCAACGCTGAGCTCATCGGGGGAGGTGGTCTTACCCGCAAAATGTTCAAATTGATTACGCTCATTACGCACAATGTGTACAACCGGATGAATGACAAGATGGATGCCCAGACCCATGCGGTTCAATTCACCCGTCGTGCTGTCTACCAAGAATGGCATGTCGTCATTGGCAACCATGATGACAGTGTGGCGGCTGACATAGCCGTCTTTCTTCAAGGTTGGGTTTAGGACGCGCAGTTTTGGCACGCCGCGTTTGCGTTCGTGAATGAATGAACCCATGCTTTCCGAGATGGCAGATAAATCATGATCGTGGAACTGGGTACGGTCACGGGCAGGGATGTGTGCCGAGAGTACTTTTTTGATTTCGCTTGTGGTTTTTGAGGCAGCGACGGTCTGGTTCGACGACTTGCCCTTCACGGTCTTTGGGGCATCCTTTACGGCTGCAGATTTGGATTCTTTTGTCGATTTTTTTGAGATAGGGCGGGCAGCGTTCACGGTCAAAAACCTTTTTCAGAAAAGGGGTTAGTCCTCAAACTTGATGTCGGGACTCAATAAGGTATGAAACATGACAACAGGAGTAGGAAATCTCAAGTCTTTTGGTTATGTTAGGCTACTTTTTTGAGGACAATTTCACCGATAGGAACAAACCATGCCCACAGCACTAGAACGCCTTTCCGCGCTCGGCATCACACTGCCAACCCCAGCCAACCCTGTTGCCGCCTATGTTGCAACGCAGCGAGCAGGAGATTTGCTATTTGTATCAGGGCAGTTGCCCCGCCAAGACGGCGTATTGCTGCATGAAGGCCTTGTGGGCAAGAACGTGACGTTAGAGCAAGCGCAAGCCTGCGCCAAGCTTTGCGGCCTGCATATTCTGGCGCAAGTGCATGCGGCTGTGGGTTTAGACAAGGTTAAGCAATGCATCAAATTAACGGGCTTTGTTGCCTCCACGCCTGATTTCACGCAGCAACCTGTGGTTATCAATGGCTGTTCGCAATTGCTGATTGATGTGCTGGGCGAGCAGGGCAAGCATAGCCGCAGCGCCGTTGGCGTAGCCGCATTACCGATCAATGCACCCGTTGAAGTAGAAGCGATATTTTTGGTTAGCTGATATTAGCTAATCGCCTTGATGAATTGTTAAATGAATCGTTCCACACTCAGTGGGGCGATTTGTTTTGCTGTATCTGCGCCCATCTTTTAACCTGATGTCATGATTGCCGAACAAGATTTCATCCTGCTTATCCGTCGCTTCAACCGGTTGAATTCCGCGCACACGATTGTGAATGTGCGCCGCAAACTGGTCGATTATGATGTGGTTTCCAGCGATATGGTGGAAACGGCAATCAAGAACATCGTCAGAAAATCCAGCGGCGAAGTTTATCCCATGGCCAATGGCGATTTGTTTCTGGTGATGCCAGTACATAACGCAGAGCAGATGGCGGATTTAAAGGCCGCGCTTTATGCTGCGATGGAAGTCACCACTGAAGCTGACCAAGACAAAGTCATCACCTTTTATGAATTGCCAAAAGATTATACCGCGCTTCGCCAGCGCGCGAATGTATACGTAGAATTGGTGAATGCATCCGAACATATGGGCGCTATTCAAACGGTGACGCAAGCGTTGCAAGCGCATGATGTACAAGGGCCGCTTACTGCGTGGAGTTTGAACCAGGTTGAATTGCTGCTCGATAAAATCGATATCAAGCGGTATGTGCGTACCCAGCCGGTTTATAAACAAGACGAGCGCGGCGTATGGGAAAAAAAGCAAATCGATTTTTTCATCGGCATCGCGGATTTGAAGCGTGAACGTTTTCCCAGATTAATTCTGGATACGCCGGAACGGTTGTTTCTTGAACTATGCAGTTCCCTGGATCGCAAGTTGTTGCTGGAACTCGGCAGTTTTACCCAGCAATGGGAAAATAAGAACATCAGTTTGAATTTGTCGGTTGAAACGGCGTTTTCATCGGTGTTTGCACAGTTTTGTCAAGCGGTATCTAAGCCTGCGCGGCGCAAGGTGAACTTTGAAATCCATCGCTCCGAATTATTCCTGAATTATACGACCACGCAAAACGCGTTGAACGTATTGAAAGAAGAAGGATTTAATGTGGGCATTGATGGCATCACGGCATCGGTGCTGCCGTACATTAATTTTAAAGGTATGAATGTCGATTTTTATAAAATCAATGTAACAAAAGAGAAATGGGCGGGAATGAATAGTCCTGCTGTAATGGAAGCACTTAAAACGCTGCCATCGGAAAAAATCATCTTCAGCCATTGTGACCACGAAGAAGCGTTGCAGTTCGGCCAAAAGCTTGGTGTACGTTCATACCAAGGCTGGCTGATTGACGATGTGGCGAATGCCATAATCTCCTAGAACCTTTCACAATCTCTAACTGCGGCGTTGGCTTATGTGCGGCTTCTCCGCTTCCGGTGCTCATGTACTTAAATGTACGCTGCGCTCCGGTTCTCGAACCCACCCATAATCCTTAGCCACAGCGAGATTTTGAAGAGGTTCTGAGCAAGAGTCTTATCCGTCACACCTTGTCTAAAACATCATTTGAGTCGCTGTTTGTTGCTTGTGTTAATGCTCTGTGGACTCCATCTTGAACGCACGTTCAACTCTGCAGCGTAATAAACCATCCCATACAAAATGAATGATTTAGCCCAGTATTTACCCGATTTAATTATGCTCATCTGTGCTGGCATGTTCGGCGGATTTATTGCGGGATTATTTGGCGTTGGCGGCGGCACAATCACCGTTCCAGTATTATTTTACTGGTTCACGCATATGGGTATATCGCACGAAGTCGCCATGCACGTATCGGTGGGCACTTCGCTTGCTACCATCATCGCAACATCGCTGTCATCATCGCGTGCACATGAAAAACGCGGCAGCGTCGATAATGATATTTTGAAAGTGTGGGGTCCGCCGATTGCGGTGGGTGCCATCACGGGGGCGCTGATTGCGGGCATGATGTCTGGAACAGATATGCGATTGGCATTTGGCGGGTTCCTGATATTTGTTGCGTTATATATGTTGATTGGCAAAGACGGAGCAGTGTTGCGCCAAAGCTTGCCATCGGTGGGATGGCAACGTTTCATTTCATGGTTCATTGGAACGTTCTCCTCCATCGTTGGTGTTGGCGGTGGCGCACTCAGCGTGCCGACACTGGCCGCATGTAATGTGCCGATGCAACGCGCGGTGGGCACATCATCTGCGTTTGGTGTTATCATCGCCTTGCCGGGTGCAGCTGGCTTTATCATCAGCGGATGGGGGCATGAAGGATTGCCGCCATACTCGCTTGGTTTCGTAAATTTGATGGCGTTGGTGGTGCTATTACCCACCACAGCTTTGCTTGCTCCAGTAGGCGCAAAAGTCGCGCATTATCTGAGCCGCCACGTGCTGCGCCGGATATTCGGTGCTTTTCTTTTGTTTATTGCCGCGAAGATGCTTTATGGCGTCTTAAGTGTTTGATTTTGTTCACTAGGCAGCTTTTTCCCTTAAAGCGTTGTTAAGCTTTTGAAGGCACAATCATACAAGAATAGGGAAAGCTGATTTTGCGGGGAATCTCGCACCTTTAGGAATTGAAACATGCCGACAGCATTAACAGCTGCACAAGTCAAAGTGAACCTGACGCTGATTTTAGCGGAGTATCAGGTCAACAAGACCAAGCTCTTGCAGGGCACGACTGAAGTTGACCCATACGATCTTAAAACACCCCTCTCTGAAAAACGCATTCAGAACTTCCAACAAAATTCAAACGACGTAACCGGTGACAGTACACTCACCGCACGTAATGTTGGCGATTTAACACGCGGTAAGACACGCCTCAATATCGTAAGCGCGTTGACGACTGGCGATAAGGTCGATTTCTTCAAGTTCAATGCGACAGAAAAAGAAAACCTAGGCATCTCGGTCAAGACTGACTTCGATGTACGCATCCAAATTCTGGATAGCAAAGGCCGCGTGATTGCAGATAGCGAAGCGCGCTTTGGCGAAAAGAAAGACAATTTCGATAAAGCTGGCGCGCAGACCTTGAACCTTGCCAAGGGGCAATACTTTATCAAAGTAACCCGCCCGACCGGCACACTTGATTCCGTAAAACCCAATTACGCTATCCAGTTGGCTTCGACTAAATACTTTGAAAAAGATTACGACACCATTGAAAAGCCAGCGGTGAAAACCACCTATGGTAGCGCCGGTGCACAAAGCGGCAGCAGTCTCAATGCGCTATTAAATCAGGTGTATGGCGGATTATTCGATTCCGGCAACGGCACCTATTACAGCAAAGAAGTTTAAGCGTTCCGTTTTGTTCCCTTGGCACATTCAGCTGACGAGCTTGATTTAGTGAACGCAATTCGTTTAAAAAATTTCCCATATCATCATCATAAGGGTAAACTGATTGGCGCTGGCGTTGGCCTTGCGGCGTTCACATTCTGGGGCGTGTGGGGCACATTCATCGGCATTGTCGCTGGTTTGGCATTTGATGTATGGGGATTTTTATTGTCGGGTAAACACCAAGCACCTCCTAAAGCCATTGCGCCACCCAAGACGCATGATGCGCCGACAGTCGTGGCATTGGTGATGCTGGCCAAGGCCTATGCATTCCCCGCGCTTTCAAAACCTGCACGTGCCATCGCTATTTTAAAAAATTCCTATGTGCTGAACGCATCCACGTTGCGTTACATAGGGCGTATTGTTGCGGCGGATGCTGCGGCGACTTCCGAAGTGAATTATGCATTGACGCAATTGCGGATTGAAGGCGCAGGCAAACCCGAAAAACTTCACGCGATGCTGGCATGCCTTCTGGATTTAGCGGTGGAAGGCCATCATCACCTTGACCGCGCAACGATGGCGACGCTGGAGCAAATCGCGGCCAAGTTGAATTACGACCCCGATGATTTTGCAGCTTTAGCTACGATTAAAGGCTATCTACCTGATGCGCTATATGATCCGTATCAGATATTGGGGCTGCCAACTGGTGCTGGCGTTGACGCAGCGGCCAAGGCGTATAAGCGCCTAATTCAGGAATTTCATCCCGACCGCTGGCAAGGGCGCAATACCTTTGCGTTACAGCGCGCGCAGGAGAAAACTGTCCTCATCAATGATGCCTATACCAAAATCAAAAAAGCCACAGCCGTATGATCAGCACACCATCGCCCAATTTCGATGACCGCAAGGGATGCGATACGCCTAGCTTGGTCATTTTGCATTATACCGGCATGAAGGATGGTGCATCGGCGATTGCGCGGCTGTGTGATGCCAATGCAAAAGTCAGCGCACACTATGTCGTCGAAGAGGATGGCCGTGTCTTCGCACTGGTTGATGAACACAAGCGCGCATGGCATGCCGGTAAAAGTTTCTGGTGCGGGATTGTGGATGTGAATTCCCATTCCATCGGTATCGAGATTGTGAACCCGGGTCATGAATTTGGCTACCGCGCATTCCCTGACGTGCAGATGCAGGCAGTATTGAAACTGTGCCAAGGTATCAAAGCACGATACACGCTGCCAGCGGCTGCTTTCATTGGTCATTCCGACATTGCGCCGTTGCGTAAGGAAGACCCAGGGGAGTTATTTGATTGGAAAACGCTGGCGGAAAATGGCATTGGTGTATGGCCGCACATAACATCACAAGATGATGCGCCAATGAGTTTGGTTGAAGCAGAAAAACTATTATCGGCAATCGGTTATGATTGCGGGATGGATGAAGAAAATCTACACGCGACGCTGCGTGCATTTCAACGGCATTATGTGCAACACATGGTAACGGGCGAGTTGGATAGCGAGAGTGCGAAAACCCTTCGCGCCGTTAGCCGGATTTCTTGATTGTATTAATCAGCGGTTCGAATTCCGCAGCTACGCCTTCATATACCGCACGTTTAAACGGCACGATGAGCTGGGCAACTTCCGGTAAGTGCACCCATTTCCATGCGATGAATTCGGGGCCTTCTTCATCATTATGTGCGACCAAATCGATATCGTCATCATTGCCTAGAAAGCGAAGGGCGAACCAATGCTGTTCCTGACCCCGGTATTTGCCCTTGTAAACGGAGCGATGCTGTAAGAAATCAGGAAAGTCATAGCGATAAGTTTGTGACGTTTGACCAATGATTTCAGCCTTATTCACGCCGATTTCTTCATGCAATTCGCGCAGCGCAGCGACCTTTGGATCTTCGCCTTTTTGGATACCGCCTTGCGGCATTTGCCATGCGCCTGGTGTATCGCGGCGTTCACCGCAGAACACGCGCCCATCATGATTGATGAGCATGATGCCAACGCAGGAGCGATAAGGAAGGATTGCCTGTTCCATATTTTCCCCGTTATTTAGCCAAGGACGATAATGGCGCAAGCGAGAAGCGCTTACCTGGCAATTGCTTAATCCATTCACGCACCATCGAAAGTGAAAGCGGGGATGGTTGGATGATGAGCAGCACGTGGCCATTCTTGGAGGCATGCGCTTCCGCGTCCTGTAATATTTTTGTAATCGTGGCTTCGCCCATATTTTCGTCAATATGTATATCGGCTTTGGCGGAGGGCTGGCTGATTTCCTTGGCAATAATATTGCCCGCACTAAGCGGCGTCAGGTTGGCATCAAGCCACATCAGGCCGCGCTTGTTCAGTTCTTCCAGAATGGGTTTTAAACGATCTGGCGAAGTGCTCATGCGCGAACCGGAAAGGCTGGTTACGCCGATATACCCTTTGCCATTTACAAGGTATTTGAGCAGCAAGGCTTTGTTCTCATCATTGTTGTTGTGAACCAACAATGTGTCTGGCCCCGGATCGCTGGAGGGATAATCCAGTGGTTCCATTGGAATGCTGAGCAAGGTTTCATGGCCTAGCTGACGCGCTTTGGCCATCCACGCATCGGGCTCTGCGCTGAATTTCGAGAAAATCAAACTGACGGGTCCGGGCAAATCAGTAATTGCCGCCTGGCTGATTTGTTGTGACAGCCCCAACTCACCAATCACGATTACAATACGGGGGCGCGCATCAGTTTGATTATAGGGGCGTGCATAGGAATGCCATGACGCGCGGCCATCAAGCGCAGTGATAGGAATGAAGCCATTGCCCAGAGGCTCTTGTAATTCTGCGATTGGCGCTTGCGGTAAAGCTTCGCCCCAATGACTGTCGTTTTCTTCCAGCGCACTGATTTGAACAGCGGTGAGGGGCGGCGGGGTTGGTGCTGCAACCACTGGTGGCGGGACTTCCACGGGTTTGGGTTTCAGCATTGGTAATGTGAAGGCGATGATTAGTAAAACGCTGAACACTGCAAGGAATGCAATGCCAAATACTTTGCGGTCAATCGGTGCTTTGCGGCTGATATTCTCTAGCTCCGTTATCACAACACTCTTAAGCCTCGGGAGAGGCTTAAGGGCGTCTGAGATATCGGGTAGCTTGATGTCCACGCATTCTCCTAAGGATTATTACTGCGCTGCTTTTGCAGGTTTTTCAGCTGCGGGAGGCGCGGGGGTCACTGCTTGGCCACGTTTTTCATACAGTGAAATACCGCGCAGCATATCAAGAGCACGCGCCAATTGATAATCGTAAGGCTTCTTCACTTCCTTACCATCCTTGCCGTCCTTATCCTTGTCTGCTTCGTCAATACCATCAGGTCCCATGGCGCCATCGCTGGCGCTCTTCTTATCCTTGGCATCATCCTTCTTCTCGTCTTTCTTTTCAGCCGTATTGTCGTTAGCTGATTTCTTATCATTCGGATTGGCGAGCGCGCCCTTCAAATCGGCTTCGGTTAAACCTTTCTTGGGCTTGATTTCTTCAACCTTGGCAGGAAGGATTTCGATATCGGGCTTGATGCCTTCGGCCTGAATAGAGCGGCCAGATGGTGTGAAGTAACGCGCCGTGGTCAACCGCATTGCACCGCCATTTTGCAGCGGAATAATGGTTTGCACAGAACCTTTACCAAAGGACTTCATACCAATCACAATGCCGCGATGATGATCTTGCAAAGCGCCAGCAACAATTTCAGATGCGGATGCAGAGCCACCATTCACCATCAGCACAATCGGCTTGCCGTTGGTTTTATCGCCGCCACGTGACAGGAATGCCTGATTGTCTTCGCTGTGACGACCTTTGGTCGATACCACAGGGACGCCCGCAGGTAGGAAGGTTGAGGAAACTGAAATTGCCTGTTCCAGCAAGCCGCCCGGGTTGTTACGTAAATCGAGCACATAACCAATCAGCTTGTCACCAGCAGTTTTTTCAAAATCTGCGAGCGCGTTATCGAGGCCAAGTTGGGTTTGTTCATTAAAGGTGGTGATGCGGATGTAACCAATCAGGTTATCCTTCACTTCATACTTCACCGATTTGATTTTGATGATGGCGCGTATAATTGCTACATCGAACGGTGTGCCGGAAAGGCCACCACGACGTACGGTAAGTTTAATCTTGCTGCCGGGGACGCCGCGCATTTTATCAACGGCTTCGGACAGGGTCAGTTCTGTTACCGGATGTTCATCGATATGGGTAATTAAATCGCCGGGTTGCATGCCGGCTTTCGCGGCGGGTGTATCGTCAATTGGTGATACAACCTTCACAATATTGTCTTCCATCGTCACTTCGATACCAAGGCCGCCGAATTCACCGCGGGTTTGGGTTTGCATTTCGCCAAAGCTTTTCTTGGTCATGTAACCCGAATGCGGGTCAAGTGACATCAGCATGCCGTTTAGCGAGGATTCCACGAGCTTTTCATCGGTTACGCTATCCACATAATCGGCACGAACGCGTTCCATCACATCGCTGAACAGGCTTAGATATTTAAAGGTGTCACGTGCATCGGGTGACTCTTCTTCTTCCTTTTTCTTCGGGCCGTCTTCGGCGTGAAGCAGGGCAGGGACACCAAAACCAAGACCGGATGCAAACAACAACGCTAACAATGAAACGAAAAGCGATTTTTTAAAGCGATTTGGCATCAGATACATTTCCTTGAAGATGGGAAAGAAAAATTAAGAACTGGACTTAAGGATTGGCGTATTAGTTTGCGGCGACATTCGTGACTTTAACATATTGTGCAGGGTTAATCGGCGCACCTTTATAACGCAACTCGAAATAGACCTGCGTATTATTGCCTTGCTCCATGGAGCTTCGGCCCAAAGGCTCTCCTGCATTAACGACCTGCCCAACGGCAGAATCAAGCCGGCCAAAACCAGCTAGGAAGGAATGATAGTCGTCTCCGTGCCGGATAATCAAGATATTGCCGTATCCTTTAAATGGCCCGGCAAAGACCACCTGCCCATCCGCTGGCGCAACAATCATTTCGCCGCCTCTGACCCGCATGGTTAGGCCACGGCTTGAGCTCCCCACATCATCCGCATCACCAAATGCATAGAGAATCTTACCCTTGGCGGGGGCAGTAAAAGCAACATGCCCTGACTTTTTCAGCTTCTGCGGGACGGGGATGATGCCGGAGCTGGTCACCTTTTGAACCAGATCCTGCACGTTTTGTGCTTCCTTGGTCAGTTCGGCAATCTGCGCCTGTAAATCGCCGCGCTGGCTTTCGGTGGCTTTTAGCCATGCTTGGCGTTGGTTTAATAGTTTATTCAATTCATCCTGTTTGGAGGCGAATGTTTTTTGCGCGTCTTTTAATGCGGCCTGTTTATCCAGAATATCTGCACGGGTGATTTGCAATCGATCAAGCTGGGATGACAGACGTTGCGCTTCCAGCGCGTATTGCGGCAATGCTTCGCGCAGCAAGATTGCACTGCGGATATTATCGACCGGTTTTTCGGGACGGATAATCATCAATTCCGCAGGTGTACGTGCCATGCGTAATAATGCAACCAGCACTTCTTCCATGTGTTTGCGTTGCTTGTCTAAATCGGCTTGCTGCTGCGTTTCGGCGCGTTGCAGAGTTTCCAGCTTTTTATGATAGTTGAGGAGAATATCTTCGCTGTTTTCCTGTTCACGCGCTGCGCTCACCAGCTTCGCGCGAAGGTCGGAAAGCTCGGTTTCCGTTGTATCCAGCTGCTTTTTGAGCTCGGCATCTTTTTGGCGCTTGAGGTTGAGGTCTTCTTGCAGCTTGGCAAGTTCGGGCGGTATGGCGGCGTTTACTGGAACGCTGAAGCCAAGCATGCAGAATAGAATGATAAGCGGAACATAGTTCACTGGGCGTTTCATTCGTTCAGAATAGTTTTCCCTGTCATGGTTTTGGGTTGCGGCAGATTTAAAAAATGCAACAAGGTGGGGGCGACATCCGCCAGCTTTCCATCATGGATTTTTTTAACGTCTGCCGGTGCATTGATGAGGATAGCAGGCACAAGGTTCAAGGTATGCGCTGTGTGGGGCCCGTGCGTTTCATGATCATGCATGCGTTCACAATTGCCGTGATCGGCAGTCAGCAGGATAACGCCGCCGTGTTGCTTCACTGCTGCTTCGACGCGGCCAATGCATGTGTCTAATGTTTCAACAGCTTTAATCGCCGCATTCAAATCACCGGTGTGCCCCACCATGTCGCCATTGGCGTAATTGACCACAATCATGTCGAATTTAGTTGAATTAATAGCATCTACCAGCTTATCCGTCACTTCTGGCGCGGACATTTCCGGTTGTAAATCATAGGTCGCGACCTTGGGTGAGGGCACAAGAATGCGTTCTTCGCCAGCATAGGGTTCTTCGCGTCCGCCATTGAAGAAGAAGGTAACGTGCGGATATTTCTCAGTCTCTGCGATACGCAATTGCTTCATGCCCGCTTTCGATACGATTTCACCAAGCGTGTCGTTGATGATTTTCGGCGGGAAGAGAGCGCTCATCATCATCTTCAGCTTGTCGGAATATTCGACCATGCCGGTGATTGCAGCGAAGGTGATTTGCTTGTCGCGCTTGAAGCCATCAAAGGATGGATCAATCAGTGTGTGCAAAATCTCGCGGGCGCGGTCGGCACGGAAATTGATAAACAAGATACCATCGCCATCCTTAATACCTGTATATCCGTTCAAGGCAACGGGCAGCACGAATTCATCATATACTTTTTCAGCGTAGCTTTCCTTGATGGCAGCAAGCGCATCAGTGCTTTGTTTGCCTTCGCCATTTGCAATCAGGCGGTAAGCTTTTTCAACGCGTTCCCAGCGCTTATCGCGGTCCATCGCGTAATAACGGCCACATAAGCTGACCAGTTTCACGTGCTGCAAGCCGGTAATATCTTTTTGCAATTTGGCGATTTGATCAATGGAGCTTTGCGGCGGCATATCGCGGCCATCAAGAAATGCGTGGATGGCAACGGGCACATTTGCGGCGTTGAGGATTTTGGCCAGAGCAACTAGATGATCTTGATGCGAATGCACACCGCCCGGTGATGCAAGACCCATCATGTGGCATGTGCCTTTGGATGCTTGCAGTTTATTGATTAAATCGACAAGAGCGGGGGATGATTTCAGTTCGTCGTTCTTAATCGCGCGGTCAATCATCGGCAAATCTTGGAAAATCACTTGGCCTGCGCCTAAATTCATATGGCCGACTTCGGAATTGCCCATCTGGCCCTGTGGCAAGCCAACATGTTCTTCGCTCGCATCAAGCAGTGAATGTGGGCAGGTCGCAAAATAGCGATCGATATTCGGCGTATTCGCAAGCGAGACAGCATTGTCAGGCGCATCCGGGCGGTGGCCGAAGCCATCAAATACGCACAAGACAACAGGACGAGTTTTTTGAACTGACATAATATAATGAAACCTTATTCTTATTCACGGTGGTAGGGATGACCCGCCATTATTTGCTGGGCGCGGTAAAGCTGTTCGACCAGCATGACGCGCGCCATCATATGTGGCCATGTCATTCTGCCAAAACTGAGGAGAAAGTCAGCCTTTTTTCGCACATAGTCGCTATGGCCATTGGCGCCGCCGATTAGGAAGGCAAGGTTATGCGATTCGTTATCCTGCCAATGTTCGATTTTATGGGAAAAATCCATGCTGCTGGTTTCCTTGCCGCGTTCGTCGCATGCAATGATGCGGTAGCCTTCGGGAACTGCTGCAAGCAATGCCTGCGATTCCTTATCACGCAACTTGTTCGCGTTCAGGTCTTTGAAATCAAATTCCTTTATGGTCAATTTCCAGCGTAAGCGTTTTTGATATTCCGCCAACGCATCGGCCATAGGGCCCTGCTTCATTTTACCAATTGCGAGGATGAGGATGTTTGGCAAATCAGTTTCAACTTAATGACGGAATATGGTGCCGACTAACCCAACGGCCAACATCAATCCGCCGAGCGCCACCAGTGCTTGTGCGGCATAGCCCCAATAGACGCTTGGGTTGGCGGTGTTGTAGTTCACTGCGCTGCGCCATACGGAAACCAATTGCAAAATGGTCAATGGCAGCGTGATGAGGAATACAAGGATGCCAAGGATAACCAGAAAGCTGGGGATGGGGATAAGCGCAGCAATAATGCGTGTAACAAAATTGATGAGGATGTTGGGAAGCACAGTCAGCCCCCAAAACGCCTGCCATAAGGGCAATTCGCCATGCCATGCACGTGTGGCAAAGGCTTTCAGATTGTCAGGTTTGAAAAAGTTCTTCAGGTTTTCTGGCTCAAAGAAATGCTTCACTTGATCAATGCTGAAATTGTCGCTGCTCATGATGTCCTCGCCAAGTTAAGGTATGAAGAATTACAGGTCTTTGAATGTTTGTTGAAGCGGCGGTTCAAGACCCCATACTTCTTCAAGGCGGTAGAATGCGCGCACTTCGGGGCGAAACACATGGATGATAACATCGCCGCCATCTACAACCGCCCAATCGCCAGCGGCCTTACCTTCGTTGCGAACATTCTTTGCGCCGGATTCACGTAATGCTTTTTCAACGGCTTCGGATAATGCATGCACAGCTCTTGATGAACGCCCCGTGGTGATGACCAGAAAATCGCAGATGGGGGATTGGCCGCGCACATCGATGCACATGGTGTCTTCGGCCTTACCGTCGTCCAATACCTGCAATACCTTATCGCGCATGAACTCTTGAAGGTCTTTTACCTTTTTATCTTTTGGGCTTTCATTCACGGCAGGCTTTTTGGATTTCGCCGGCGCGCTATTGCGTGCAATCACTTTAATCGGGGCTTTGACAGCTACTTTGGCGGCTGGCTTGGCAGCGGCCTTTTTAGGCGCAACTTTTTTGGCAGCGGGTTTTGCTTTGCCAGCTGATTTTTTAGCTACTGGTTTCTGAGCTGTTGTTTTTTTGTTGGTAGGTTTAGCCACGTGATATCCTTTTAGAGAATAGAGTACATAATGTTTTTGGCACGAATTTGCGTCGCGGATTCAGCATTCAAACGGTTACTGAATAAGATCCATTTTTTCTTTTTAGAAAGGCCATTGTTTTTTTGGCCCATCTGTTTTGCTTTAGCTGGCGGAATACGGTTCAAACAGAACCGCTGTGCCGCTTTGCCGCGCAAGACCCCCACAGCATAGGGCGGGCGGCGATAAACAGCAACATCGCAAAGCTTGAAAATGTCCTGCCAACGCTGCCAACGGGGGATTTGAATGAGGTTATCTGCGCCCATCATCCAGATAAAGTGTGTCTGCGGGAAGTACTGGGTCAGGCGTTTTAGGGTATCGGCGGTATAGCGCGTGCCTAATCGTGTTTCCAAATCGCTGACGATGATATTCGGGCAATTGCGGGTGATGAGCCGCGCGCCTTCAAACCGCTGTTCGAAGCTGGCCATGCCCTTATCGCTTTTGAGCGGATTTTGCGGGGAGACCAGCCACCACACAGCATCCAGATTCATGTTCTTAAGCGCGAGCATGCTGATATGCACATGGCCTTCATGCGCGGGGTTGAATGACCCGCCCAATAATCCGATGCGAAGATTTCGGTAAGATGGACCAGAAAGTAGAGGCGGGGAAATGGGAAGCAAACGAATTCCTTTTAGGCCGAGATGCTAGGGCCGTGTTTGGCCGTTACCCAAGACGATGTATTTATAACTGGTAAGTTGTGCTGCGCCAATGGGGCCACGTGCATGGAAACGACCCGTTGCAATGCCCACTTCACCGCCAAAGCCAAATTCACCGCCATCGGCGAATTGGGTGGATGCGTTGACCATCACAATCGCACTATCCACCTGACGGGTGAAGGTTTCTGCGGCGGCTTTATCTTCCGTTAAAATGCAATCGGTATGGTGTGATGAATAGGTTTCGATATGTTCCATCGCTTCTTGAATACCATTCACTACGCGTGCCGCCACGATGGGTTCAAGGAATTCCTTGCCCCAATCGCATTGCTGCGCTGGTTTCACGCGCGCATCGATAGCTTGGATAGAGTCATCCCCGCGCACTTCACAGCCAGCATCCAAAAGCTTCTTGATGGCAGATGTTGCAATGGTTTTTAGCGTTGAGGCATCGAACAACAGGCATTCAACCGCGCCGCAAATGGTGCAGCGGCGCATCTTTGCATTTTGAATGACCGTTTCTGCTTTTTCCGCATCGGCCTTGGCGTGCACATAAATATGGTTCACGCCTTCATACTGACGCAGCAAAGGGATTTTGCTTTCGCGTTCAACGCGTTCAATCAATTCGCGGCCACCACGTGGCACAATCACGTCCACATATTGGCTCATGCCGAGTAGTGCGCCGACAGCGGCGCGGTCAGTCGTTGGAATAAGTTGAATGGCGGTTTTTGGTAAACCGCTTTCGGTAAGGCCGTCTTGCAAGGCATTTGCAATCGCTAGTGAACTTTCAAAACAATCGGAACCACAGCGGAGGATGATCGCATTGCCGCCGCGCAGCGCAATGGATGCAGCTTCCGCCGTTACGTTCGGGCGACTTTCGTAAATCATGCCGATAACGCCAAGTGGAACGGAGACGCGTTGAATCTTCAAACCATTCGGGCGCGTCCATTCTTCCAATATTTTGCCAATGGGGTCGGGCTGCTTGGCGACATCTTCCAGACCTTTGGCGATTGCTTCCAACCGTTCAGGGGTGAGGGTAAGGCGATCAATCATCGCCTTGCTAATCGTCGTTTGACCTTTGGCGACATCTGCTGCGTTGGCTTTTAAAATGGCATCTTTGTTGTCGCGCAATTTTTGCGCGCAAATCTGCAATGCTTTGGTCCGTTGTGCCGCCGTTGCATTGCCAAGCAAAGGCATCGCGGCCTTGGCATTGAGGCCAATCGCTTCGAGTTCTTGGATCCAGTTCACGTTTTGCTGTGGTGCTGCTTGCATGCCACTAATTTAGAGGCCCTGGCGGTATTTTTCCAGCGCCTTCTGTAGTTCTGCTGCGTCAATTCCGAGGGGTTCTGGGTCAATCACGAGATAATTTTCGCTTTGGACCAGCTTTTGCACGGTTTCCACATCGTTATCCGCAGATGGTTCGTATTTCCATGTGATGGGCGGGGCGAGCTTGGTATTTACACGGATTTCGTATGTCGTTTGTTCAACCGATTGTTTTTTGTGTGTGGTGGTGGTTTTGAGTTCAACCGATGTCACATACGTCCACGGAATAATCCAGCCATTGCGGCGCACATCATATTCCAGTTTGGTGGCATTGAGCGCGATGATAGGGCGGCTGTCATCAATGACGCGGAAGGTTTCAGCCTTTTGATTGAGTAAAAATGCGCCGATGCCAGCAATAACAGTGACGATAATCGCAAATACAGAACGCTTGGATGAGCCAAATACGCCAAGGCTGCACAACAAATAATAAACACTAGCGGTGGCAGTAAGAATGGCGGCGATGGTAAGACCGGATTTACCAGCTTGCACGGCTACGGCATCGCTGAAAAACTGAGCATCTGACCCAGGTTGCAAATTTTGTAAAACCTGTAGCGTGTTTGCATCCATGTGTGTGCTCCGTTATTTAGCTCGTTATTTATTGATGACCATATTGTCGCGGTGGATCATTTCTTCTTGGCCCGCATAGCCCAGCAGGCGTTCGATATCATCGCTGCGCTTGCCGCAGATTTTATCGGCCTCATCACGGTCAAAGGCGATGAGCCCGCAACCAATGCTTTGGCCGGATAAGGTTTTGATTGCCACAGCATCACCCGATGCAAACACGCCTTCGCAGGATTTGACGCCAGCGGGTAACAGGCTGCGCCCATCTTGTAATGCTTTAACCGCGCCATCATCGATGATGATGGCACCCTTCATGCTCATATGCGCGGCAATCCACCGCTTGCGCGCGGCAAGTGGTGTAGTGGATGGCGTGAACCATGTGCAGCGCAATGTGCCTTCATCCAATTTGCGTAGCGGATTTTCTTCGGTGCCTTTTAAAATAGCCATGCGGCAACCGGATGTGACGGCGATTTTTGCCGCCATGATTTTGGTTTTCATGCCGCCACTGCTGATGCCCGGTTGTGGGTCACCGGCCATGGCTTCGATATCGGCGGTGATTTCTTTAACTTCAGGAATGAAGGTGGCGGATGGATTGGTTTTGGGATCTGCCGTATATAATCCATCGATATCCGACAATAGAATAAGCGTGTCCGCGCTCATCATCTGTGCGACGCGTGCTGCCAAACGGTCATTATCGCCGATGCGGATTTCAGCGGTGCTGACGGTATCGTTCTCATTAATGATAGGTAATGCACCGATTTTGAGGATTTTTTCGATGGCGCCACGGCAGGTTAAATGACGCTGGCGGTCTTCCGTATCATCCAAGGTCAACAGCACTTGCGCGGTGATGACTTGGCTGGGTTTGAAGACTTCTTCCCATGCTTGCATCAAAATAGGTTGGCCAACGGCAGTCGCCGCCTGCTTTTCTTCCATGCTTAAGGCGCGTTTTATTTTATCACGGGACAGCCCAACAAGGCTGCGACCCAGCGCGCCTGCGCCAGATGTAACAATAATAACTTCGCGGCCTTTCGCGCGCCACGCGGCGACATCATTTGCCAAGGCTTTCATCCATGCAAGGCGTGCCTTGCCGTCGCCGTCAGCAATGAGTGCGGAGCCGATTTTGATGATGATGCGGTGGGCGTTGCGTAACACGTTCAAGCCTTATGATTCAGACAGGCAATAATAATGCCCATTGCCGCCCGATAACGCAACAGGGCGGGTGAAGCGGCAATTCGACGAAAATGCGCGAGATTTTTGGATGTTATTGTGGAGGTTGCGGTTTTTCTGCGTGAAGTTTGAGTGCACATGCACCCGACAGCATCACATAGGTTGCCCCAATTTGGGATAACAAGGGACGTTCTGCAGGTTTGTATTCGGCAGGTTGACCAGTGAGCTTTTCTGTTACTCGGACTGCGGTTTCTTCGATGCACGCACGGTGCTGCGGCGATGAGGTTGTAAACGGTGTGGGATAGGCTGTATTAAGTGCGTAATACGCTGCAAGCCCTGTTAATCCGGCAGCTATAGCCACTTCACCAACAATGCGTGTTCTGCTTTTGATAACCATAAAAAATCCCCTAAAAATTGGTTCTGTGGGGGGATGGTAGGTATCAGTAATACTTTCGTCAAAACGTATTATTTCGTGATATTCACGACGTTACGCACCAATTTTAATAGTTTTGCTGGCTGTACATGCACGCCCATATCATAGGCTTCCTTAAAATAGGTTTGCGCGATGATGCGCCATGCAATTAACCGTTCTTCTTTTTCCGCAGCGGGCAAGGTGATGAGTTCATAGCCCGCACCCTGCATTTCCGAAAGGAATGTTTCGGTGGAGGAGGTGGGCCATGTTTCTGCATCGATATCCTGAATGGTCAGGCGGTATTTTTTTCCATAGGTAAGAAAGATGTCGATATAGGCTTCGCGCCCTGTTAGCTGATATGCGCCAAGATTATAGGCCGCACAAATCGCCGCGATTTCTTTGCGGGTTGGCGGGGACAATGCTTCGCCTTCCGGTGATAAGCCTGCACCAGTACAAAGTTCGGACCGCATTTCGGTGAAGGTGTCGGTATTCGTCCAGCTTTTTACATGGCCGACGATGTAGACGACACTAAAAATCAGCACGAGCCAAAGAAAGAATTTCAAAAGATCAAGCATAGGTTACTCCGTTCGCTAGAACGGTAACTGCCTGCGTATAAATAATGTATACGTTCTTTGCTTATTCGTGTGCGCTTTTGATAACTTTGAAGAGTTCCCAAAGAATATCTTTAACGCCTTGCTGGGTTGCAGCGGAGATTGGATAGACTGGCGTTTTTTTGGCAACTTTTTTCAACTTCGCCATTTTGTCTTTAATCTCGTCCGGGCTCAGTGCATCGCATTTATTCAGTGCGATGATTTCCGGCTTTTCAATCAGGCCGTTGCCATACGCCTTCAATTCCTTGCGGATGGTTTTATAGCTGGCAACGACATCATCCGCCGTTGCATCAATCAGATGCAGCAAGATTTTGGTGCGTTCGACGTGACCCAAGAAACGGTCGCCAAGGCCGTGCCCTTCATGTGCGCCTTCAATCAAACCTGGAATATCGGCAAGTACGAATTCAACGCCGTCTTGCGGCGCGCCCAAACGCACAACGCCAAGACCCGGGGAGAGGGTGGTGAAGGGGTAATCCGCAATCTTTGGTTTTGCAGCAGTGCACGATGCAAGGAAGGTGGATTTACCAGCATTGGGCAGCCCGATAAGTCCGGCGTCAGCAATCAGTTTTAGGCGTAGGACGATTTTATGTTCTTCGCCTTTCCAGCCCGGTGTGTTTTTACGCGGTGCGCGGTTGGTGGATGTCTTGAAATAATCATTTCCAAAACCGCCATCGCCGCCCTTGACCAAAATCAACCGTTGGCCGACTTCCTGCATATCGGCGAGGCATTTTTCTTCAAACTCGTCATAGATCTGCGTGCCGACGGGAACTTTCAATACGATGTCCGCGCCATCCGCTCCGGAACGCAAGCGTCCTTCGCCGTGATGGCCATTGCCTGCTTTGAAATGTTGCTGATAACGGAAATCGATGAGCGTGTTGAGATTATCCGCAGCTTCCACCCAGACATCACCGCCCTTGCCGCCATTGCCGCCATCGGGGCCGCCATATTCAATGAATTTTTCACGGCGAAAACTGATGCAGCCAGGGCCGCCATCGCCGCTTTTCACATAGATTTTTGCTTGATCTAAAAACTTCATAAAAGACTCTAGTTTAAGTACGTCTGCATATGCAGGAGTATAATTAGTAGCCTGGGCGGCGGTCGCCGCCCTTAACTCTTAAAAAACAATACCCCCGACTGATTACAGCGGGGGTATTATTAAACGATAGACGTTCAGGCGCTGATTAAGCAGCCTTAACGCTTACATATTTCTTGCCACCCTTACCGGTGT
>CAZMQI010000004.1:0-8628 GCA_964568585.1 uncultured Rhodospirillales bacterium | reverse complement strand
AATTCTACGCGGCCAGTAATCATGGCGAACAGCGTGTGATCCTTGCCCATGCCAACATTTACTGCTGGGTGAACTTCGGTACCACGTTGACGCAAAATGATGTTGCCAGCCAATGCGAGTTCGCTACCAAAGCGCTTAACGCCCAGACGACGACCAGCTGAATCGCGGCCATTTCGTGAACTACCGCCTGCTTTTTTATGTGCCATGACTTATTCTCCTAATCTTGATTAAAACGATTACGCGCTGATGATGCCGGTGATGCGTAGAACGGTGAGGTTCTGACGGTGACCGTTCTTGCGGCGGTAATTTTGACGGCGCTTCTTTTTGAAAACGATGACCTTGTCATCCTTTTCGTGGCGCACAACTTCGGCGCTAACGCTTGCGCCCTTTACCGTAGGGTTACCAGCGGTGGTTTTGGAAGCATCGGCAACCAGAAGAACTTCTTTGATCTGAATGGTCTTGCCTGCTTCAACGTCCAGCTTTTCAACGCGCAGAACATCGTCTTGCGCTACTTTGTATTGCTTGCCGCCAGTTTGAATAATCGCGAACATGTTCGTATTCCTAATTCCAAAATAAAAAAACCAGCTTTACGTCCAAGGAGCCCCTAGGCGTTTAAAGCTGTTCGGCCTGTTTTGTAGTGGATGGGGCGGGGTCTTGTCAAACAAATAGCAGCCAAAAAAGCACATGTTAATAGTGGTTTTTCCTTTTATTTTTGGCCTTTTTTACCAATGAAATCAGCTAAAGCGGTCTGAACATTGGCTAATACTTGCCCCCAATCGCCTGCCTTTTGCTGGCGGAACAGGCGCATGGAAGGGTACCAGGGGCTGTCATCCCGCGCCAATAACCAGCGCCAATCGGGGTTTTCAGTAATTAACGTCCACACCGGAAGCCCCAAAGCACCCGCAAGATGGGCAGGGGCGGAATCGATGGTGATGAGCAAATCCAGTTCGGCCAAGGTTGCGGCAGTGTCGGCAAGATTTTTGATGTTGGGAGCTAAATCAAGCACGCCGAATTTTTGCATCCGCGCAGCATCGGCTTCTTTGGGTTGGTATTGCAGCGAATAAAATGCAGCGCCTTTGGTTTGTAAAATCGCATCCCACATCTCCAACGGGATGGAACGTTCATGATCACGTTTATGCATGGGATTACCCGCCCAAACCAAACCGATTTTTACGCTGTTACCTTCCAGCTTGAATTTCGGGTCGCCTTTTTTTGGATTAGGTAGATAAGGAACATTATTCGGAATGGTGTTGATGCCTGTTCCCAAATATCCGGGCAAATCCATCATGCCGCATACAACGTCAACTTCCGGCGGGACGGATTTATCGGCGACGTTCCATGACACAACCTTGGTCGCGCCATCCCAGTTTTCAAGCAGCGCATAAAGGACGGGGCGGACATAGGCATAAACCTTTGCGCCTTGTTCTTTCAGCATTGGCAGATAACGCAGCATGTGCAAACTGTCGCCGAAACCTTGTTCTTCCTGCACCAATATGGTTTTTTCCGCAGGGTTGCTGCCATCCCACACCGTCCCGTTCATACGCATGGCTTTGAATTTTTCCATTGCCGCCCAACGCCAGCGATAGCGGCGGAAGCCTTCATGCAATTGGCCAGCGACCAGCAAATTCATGGAACGGTTCCACGGCGCAGAAAGTTCTGTGGGGTTTAACATGAAGGTCTGGCTGTAATAACTATCCGCATCATCGAATTTGCATTGATTGAGGGAGAGGGAGCCGAGCGTGATTGCAACATCCGCCAAATCGGGTTCCAGCGAAAATAGCGTTCTTAAAATATAACTCGCCTTCGCATTATCACCTTTCAAAAGATAGCTGGTGCCGAGGGAGAAAATGCAATTACGTATTTTTTCGTCGCTGGTGTCTATCGCGGCGCTGTTTTCGAGATAATCGATTATCTCGTCGCCTTTTAAGCCAAGCATCAACTGCGCGGAGCGTTGCGCGGCATCGAACATCGTCAGCTGGTCATTATGTTCAATCGCAATGTCATACAGGCTGAACAATAATTCTGGGTGTTCGGGATGGATTTGCAATGCGTTGTCGAGTTGCAGCTTGGCATTTCTATAATCCAGCAGCGCGCTGTAGATATGGGCAAGGTTGTTGTGAACAAGCGCATGCGCGTTATCGATGCTCAGTGCTTTTAGATAATTTTCTTTTGCTTCGTTATATTTTTTCAGGCCACGCTGCGCGTTGCCAAGATTGTAATACGCTTCGACCCAATCGGGCATCAGGCGCACTGCGCGTTCGAAAGCTTCTTCCGCTCTACCAAGCTGCTGTGATTTTTCATATGCGTTGCCCAGATAGAAATAAAACAGGCCAGCATTATTATCCAGCGCGATGGCTTGATTGATGTAATCAATCGCGTCTTCGAATTGTTTTTTATCGCATAGCAATGAGCCAAGCAGCGCAAGTGCATCGGCGTTTTTTGGCTCGAACCGCAGCACAAGGCGGTAGCCTTTTTCTGCTTCCTCCAGCTTGCCGGATTGATGCAGGGCGGTTGCGCTTTTGAGTAGGCCTTCTGCGCTCATGCTGCTTTCGCCTTGCTTTGGTATTCAACCAAGGCCTGCTGCACCTGTTGCAAGACGCTGCCCCATTCGCCCGAAACCGTCTGGCGGAACAGGCGCATGGATGGGTACCACGGGCTGTCGCTGCGCCCCAGCAAATAACGCCAATCGGCATCCACAGTCAGCAATGTCCAGACCGGAAGGCCGAGCGCTCCAGCCAAATGTGCGGGCGCACTATCCACCGTAATTAGTAAATCGAGTTCAGCTAATGTCGCAGCACTATCGGCCAAGGTATTGATTTTGGGCGCAAGATTGATAACGCCAAAGTTTTTCATTGCTTGCACATCTTTTTGCTCTGGCTTGAATTGCAAACCATAGAATGTGAACCCTTGCATCGCCGTAATGCCTTTAAGCAGTTCGAAGGAGTAGGAGCGTGCGAAGTTGCGCTTATGCGCCGGATTGCCCGACCAGACGAGGCCGATTTTTAGCCCAGCTCCATCCAACTTGTATTTCGGGTCGCCTTTTTTTGGATTGGGGATGTAGGGCACGTTTGCAGGCAGATTATTAAGTGTAATGTCCAAGAACGCTGGTAAATCCATCACGCCGCAGGCGCAATCCACATTGGCTGGAACTGATTTATCATTCGCTTTCCATGATACGACCTCGCTTGGGCCATCCCACCCTTCCAATAGCGAATAAAGTTCAGGACGAACATAGGCGAGCACATTCGCGCCGCGTTCCTTCAGCAGCGGCATGAAACGCAGCATTTGCAAGGTGTCGCCAAAACCCTGTTCTTCCTGAACGGCGATGGTTTTGCCGGATGGATTTTGACCATCCCAACGTGCCACGTTCAGTTTCATCGCCTTGTATTTTTCCATCGCCGACCAGCGCCAGCCATAACGGCGGAAGCCTTCCTGCAAATCGCCGCTGATAAGTTGTGCCATCGAACGGTTCCACGGCGCATCAATCTGCGCGGGGTTAAGCATGAAGGTTTCTGCGTAATAGCAATCCGCCAGTTCCGGCTTGTTGCGCGAAAGCGCAACCGAGCCGAGCATCAACTGTACTTCATCCATATCGGGTTCATGCATGTTCAAAAGTCGCAGCACATAACTGGCGCGTTTTAAGTCAACGGTTAGGAAGTAGCTTGCGGAAAGCGCCAACAGGCAATTGCGTGTTAGTTCATCACCCGTATTCAAATTCGGAATGCTTTCCAGATAATCGATGATGTCGATGCCATCCGGCACGCCAAGTTTGATGCGTGCCACGCGCTGCGCGGCATCGAATGCGCCAAGGAAATCATTATGTTCCAGCGCAATATCATGTGCGGTGAACAGTAATTGCACATTCGTTGGCTCCATTTTCAATGCCATCTGTAATTGCGTTTTGGCATTCGCATAATCGCCCATCTCGCTATGCACCTGCGCCAGATTATTGTGGCATTGGATGTGGCGCGGGGATTGTTGTAACGCTTTCTTGTAACTTTCGCGTGCAAAGGCCGGTTTGTTCAACTTGCGCTGCGCGTTACCCAGATTATAAAGTGCGGCATCCCATTTTGGTGCAAAGGTCGTGGCTTTGCTGAACGCAGCTTCGGCCTGAACAAAATCGCCGGATTTTTCATACGCATTGCCGAGATGGAAATAGAAGAGGGGCGCCTTCGCATCAATCACCAGCGCCTGCTTAATTAGTGCGATAGCATCGGTGTGTTGATTTTTGTGTGACAGTACGGAGCCAAGCAGTGCAAGCCCATCGGCATTGCGTGGTTCTTGATGCAGCAGCAGACGATACGCGTTCTCCGCGTCATCCATCATCCCTGCTTGGTGGAGCTGCATCGCTGCTTCTAAAAGGTTCATGGAATTAAACTACACCGCGATGTGCGGCACGAAAACCAGATTCTGGTGGAGTTATTTCTGGGCTACTCGGGGCAGTTCTTGCGTTGCATCAGCGATGGTCACGATTTCAACGCTTTGCTCTTTGCGGGCTTTGAAACGGTGCTGTAACCACATCACGCCGAACAAATCCATCATGCCGTCCAACGCCCGTTTGAAATTGGTGTATTTCGATCGGCCATGTTTCCGCACGCGGTCGTTCACCGGTATGTACATGACCTCATGTCCATACAGTCGGAACATGGTGGGTTCATAGCGATGGATGTTATCGAAATAAGGGAGCGCCAGATACGCATCGCGGCGGAACACCTTGAGCGCGCAGCCGGTATCGGGGCAATCATCCTGCAGCAGCATGCGGCGCAGCGCATTGGCAAAGATGCTGGCCATGCGTTTGGCATGGGTGGCGGCGCGGTTCACGCGCACCCCGGAAACAAGAATATTTTTTTTCGGATTGGCCGCCAGCGCCGCGGTAAGCAAGCGCGGAATATCTGCCGGATCGTTTTGTCCGTCACCATCCATGGTAACAACCCATTCGCCGTGCGCATGACGAAGGCCTGTCCACACACCTTGGCTTTTTCCATAGCGTGCCTGATGGCAAATAAGGCGTATATTGGGAAAGCGACGCATCGCGTTCTGGATTTCATCAATCGTCGGGTCGACGCTGTGGTCATCGACAAAAAGAATTTCGTAATTATTTTTTGTAGCAGGAAGCGTTTCGAGGACGGTGGTCAGTTCCTGCACCAGCGGTAAAATATTACCTACTTCATCTGCCACTGAAATCACCACCGATACCAAACGGTCTTGCGCCGCCGCCGGAAAACCGGGGCGGTTCAGCTGCTTGGTTAAGGATTGGAAGGGGGCGGTTTTGTTCGACATATATTTTCCTTGGGACAATATATATTACTGAAATAAGGAATTGCCAGTAGATTGCGGGGGTAATGCGGCATTAATGTGGAACTTATTGGCTTGCAAAGCGTCTTTTTTTTGATTAGGTTGCGGCCTCTTTTGCATGCACCCGTAGCTCAACTGGATAGAGCATCTGACTACGGATCAGAAGGTTAGGGATTCGAATTCCTTCGGGTGCACCATTCTTTCCTATTCATCAGGGATAGGGATGGTATATTTCTTCCATGAAATATCATTTATCGCTCATCACCCTTATCATAAGTCTGCTGCTTGCTACCCCTGTGTTAGCCAAAACGGCTGCGGAACCTGTTGCTGCGCCTGCCGCCCCGCAGCATGACAAAACAGTGTTACCGCCAAAAATCGCCCCTGATAAGCTGCCTAAAAAAGTAAAGCTTGAAGGAAGCGCCTATATTCCATTTCCGACCTATGACCGCGGCAAGAAAATCATGGGCGGAGGGTTTTTACTGCTGCCGCCCAATTTGATTGTCGGCAAGCATAAGGTGCCGGTCATGCTTATCATGCATGGCAGCAGAGGCGTAACACCTGAGCATGAATATGTCTATGCACGCGAACTGGTCAAAATGGGTGTAGCGGCGTTTGTGATTGATAGCTATACGCCGCGTGGCGTGGCAACTACGCATGAGAACCAGCGATTGATTTCCATTCGTGATTTCATCCTGGATGCATATCGTGGACTTTATAAATTGCGTAGCGAACCGCGGGTGGATATCACGCGTGCGGGGGTTGTCGGTTTTTCCAAAGGCGGCATTGTGGCATTGCAGGCCGCCATGCACGTACGTCGCCAAGATATGCGTATCCACCCTGAACTGAAATTCAAAGCGCATTATGCGTTCTATCCGGGATGTGTGACGCATTATTACAATAATTTAACGACAGGCGCGCCCATCACCTTCTTCTTGGGAGCGAAGGATACCTATACTGGTGTGACGCCATGCATCAATCTATCCAATGAATTGAAGGCCACCGGCGCAAAAATCCAAACCATTATTTATGAAGATGCGGTGCATGGGTGGGATTTTCCGGGCGAGGAGGCATATCCACAAGCCGAAGTTTTCAAGGATTGTGACTTCTATCAGCAAGCTGATAATACATGGATTGAAAAAAAATCCGGTGTGAAGGGTATCAAAGGATTGGAAGGCCCGATGTATGAAAAAGCACTGAAAGGCTGTTTGACTTATGGCGTGGTGTCTACAGAAAATCCAGTCGCTAACGCGAAATCAATGGCCGATTTCAAGCGCCTTGTGAAAGAGCAGCTTATCGACGCTAAATAGCCTAGCTGTGGGCTGTTCTTTTGTGGGTTTGCTGTGCAGCATAAAATTACTCACAGCTTATTTGGTGATTGTTCAAAATAACGCGTTGTGCAAATCAATTTTAGCAATACGATTTAAAGCTTGTTCGGTATTTTTTCTAATATTCATTCGCACATATAAAGGGTTATTGGTTGATTGCACCCTTGGACAAGGTTTTGGCGTTCTCTCCCGCAGGTGTGGTGGCACCTGCAAGTCGCCTTGAGCGAAGTAATAACGCCAAATATAAAACTGCATTAGAAATCGCACAATATTGCAACCAGCATGATATCCCCTATGTGATGCCGACGCTCAACATAGAAAGAGTATTACCAACCCAGTTGTTGCAGGAATTATTCGAACGCAATTTTGGCATTCGCCCCTTGTCATCCACGACACTGCAACATGAAGGTGCATCTACCGTCATTGCGCTGGAAAGCATGAATGTGAATAACCCCACCAGCCTGCATGGGCAGGTGATGTCCACTATCTCCGAGCATGTGGGCGCGGGGTTGTGGCCGGGTATCCAATCCATCTATATCCAGGCTGATGCGAACCCGGAATTCCGCAGGGCGTTCACTCAAACACTCGACCAACCTTTGAAAACACTGCTGGAAGACCAAGGTGTTCCGGTCGTGCTGAGCAGTGTTGGTTGGAATGATTTGAATTTGGGGTTTGATCATAAGCCCGGTGACCAGTTCGATCATTTCTGGCGGGTTCCTGCATTCGTGGTTAGCTCTGCGGGGAATGAAGGGTTAAAAGGTGAACATGGTACCATGGATGCGCCATTGCAAAAACATATGGCATCCAGCCATGCACCGCCCTTGGCAGTAAGTGTCGGCGCTGCTGAAAAAGGTGAGGGTGGTTTTTATATTCCCGGGTATAGCGCGGCCAACAGCCCTACCTTCCTTGCACCTGTAGCACAAAAAGCGAAGATAAAATGGAAACCGGAATCCGATCCCGAAGATATCATCGGCACATCTGCTGCTGGCCCTTATGCGGGGGGCGTACTTGCATCGCTTAATAAACGGTATGGTTCGTATCTAACGCGTGAGCAGATTTTATTCGCTGTGCTTGCGACCTGCGATAAAACAATCGTCGTTAAACCGTTCGCCAAGCAAACACCCTATGAATACAGCATTTTCTATCTGCCGAATGCTGCGGGACTTACCTATAATTCAGGGCCGGGTGGCTTTGGATTAATCAACGCACATCGCGCGGATCATATTCTGGCGCATATGGTTGCGATGACGCAGCAAAATCCCGAATTGGTCACGGTGCCGACCGAACACCGTGTTGAATTAAAAATCAAGAATGCGCCATCCTTTGTCGCCAAAGACGGCAATTATTATTATGATATTGAACTGCCGGAAGGCTATGCGTTGAAAACCACCATCGAAGCCGAATTCACGAATAAGCGCGGCAAAGATGTGCGACATGGACAAATAACATTAACCAGCCCATCGGGCACGAAATTTCCCATGGTCACCAGCCGTTCGCAAACACATGGCATCTTTAATGGGCTCAGCACCAGCCACGCATGGGCAGGGGAGCAAATGGGCGGAAGATGGCGCGTATGCAGCAGCGAACCCATTAGCCGTTTGCGTCTTAGTGCGTATCACTTTCTGGAAGGCGATATCGTCCGGCAACTGGACAATGATAAATTGAACGAATGGCATGTCACGCCAGCGCCGGATTTGAGTTATGCTATTCCGTTGACCGAACTGAAATCCGATTTACGTGCATTCCATGTGGTAAAAGTGAGGCCGCGCGTGCAACTGGCTGGGCCAACGCTACCTGACTTCGTGCCTAGCGAGCAGCAGCCTGTATTGGCGCAAGCACGCTTGTAATCAAGTAATCTGGAGGATTTGTCGAGGGTTCCTTGGGAACAACCTCTGTTTCACATTGGAGCGGGCGAAGGGATTCGAACCCCGTGCCACTTTGTGGCACATACATATTTGTCGAGGGTTCCTTGGGAACAACCTCTGTTTCACATTGGAGCGGGCGAAGG
>CAZMQI010000003.1:0-111283 GCA_964568585.1 uncultured Rhodospirillales bacterium | reverse complement strand
CGGCTGCCGATGCATCGATACGATCCATCAGTAATGGCTGGATACTGTCTTTAATCACCTGCACTGTTGCACGAAGCGATGTGGTTCGTGGCGCAGTTTCGGGTATCGCCGGTTTTTCGTAAGCGATGGTTTCGGTTGGAATGGCTGCCGGTGTTGATGTTACCACTGGCGCATGTGAGACTTCATGCGGTGTCACTGATGCGCCTTGCTTCGATAAAATGGTATTGATGAGCGCGGTTACCAAATCGCGCTGCAAGAGCAAATCCACGGCTTCATTATCGCGGGTGAGCCATTCATGCACAAAGGAACGCACGGCCAAGGCCAGATCCCCGCGTTTCATCTTCAAGGCATCGGTGTGACTGATACGCGCAGCCAGTTCGGGCATATACTTATCCCGAAGACTTGGCATGGTATGCAGTGTGTTTCCCATATGCGTTATGCCTTAACGGGTTTGGTTGGCTTACTACCAAGCAACCCTTTGAACAATGATGTGCTTTTGCTGTCTTGTTTCTTGGTTTCTTTTTGACCTGACAATGTACGCGCCAATGTCACTAATGCTTTGGTGATGGGCGCGTCCGCTGCAACCGATACAAATGGTTTTCCTAAATTCGCGGCTTGCTTTGCGGTCTTGATATCTTCGGGTAACAATACATCAATCTTGGCTTCAAGATTTTTTTCAAACGTTGCCTGATCAAGGGTTGAATACGGGCTATCGCCTACGTGATTGACGATGAGGAGTGGCATTAAGTCAGGACGCAGGTTTTTCAAGTAAGCCTTAATACGCCGTGCATCACGCAGTGATGCCAATGTTAAATCAGCGACAATCAGAACCGCTTGTGCTTCATTCAATAATGTCTTCTGGGTTGAAAGATGATGACGTGGCATATCCACCAGCATCATGTCAAAATCACCGCGGATAGGCTTTAAAAGCCCAAGCGTTGCATCGCCATCAAAGTGGAACGCGCTGTCCAAGGTATCCTCGGCACACAGGATCGAGAACTTATCATTATGCTGCACCATGGAGCTGGCAATCAGTAACCCATCCAGACGTTCCGGGTTTTCTAAGGCAGCGCGCATACCGCGGCCTGGTTCACGATCAAGCGCCAGGGCTGTACTACCGAATTGCATATCCAAATCGACCAAACCAACGTGTTGGTTCAATTGCTGTGATAAAATCCATGACAGGTTCACGGCCACGGTTGTCACGCCAACACCGCCGCGTGTACCAATGACAGGAATAATTTTGCAGGTATGGAGTTCTTTTTCTGGGGCTTCCTGTGTGCCGCGTTTTGGTTTTGAAGTATTCAGGATGGCTTGCGTTAAAGCATCTTCGTTTAAAGGCTTCACCAGATAATCGGATGCACCCAATTGGATGAACTGGCGGTACAGCGAGATGTCGTTGTGCTTTGCCAAAAAGATGATGTGCGAGTCTGGGCCACACAGGCCAAGCGCACGCGTTGCGGCATTGAGCACATCGGGTTCGGCATCTAAATCAAGCAACAGGATTTTAGGCGGCGCGTAGTTCTCCAGCATATCCGCAAGCATGTCGAGACCGCCCTGCTGAACTACAGCTGAAGGCCATCCTCGTGCTTGGGCAACGCTGCGTGCGATGCGATAGGAGGCTTCGTCACTTACGAAACCCATAAACTCTTCATGCATGATAAAAAACGAACCACCAAATTTGTACCGAGCAGATTCACGCAACTAAATTTTTTGGTATTACACAGTCTAGTTGCGATCTGCTCTGGAAAGGGAAACCAACGTCTACCCTTTAAAACACCATATTTTTGCTAATAAACACTTAGCCCTGGGCTATCATTCCGCGTGTGTTATCACTATGTGCAGCTAAGCTGCCTTAATCGGCAATATACTCACCTGATTACTTGGTGGTGCCGGTGATTTCTTTAGGATTGATTAATTCTTTTTTCTTGTCCATGCGATAGCGCTCGATACCAAGAACGCCTGACGCTGCATCCGCTTCGCCGAGTGGTTGTCCATGCAACAGGTCTTTTGGATCGGCAATCATCTTGCCGAGGTTGTACATATCCGCACAACCGAATTGCGGTTTGAACTGATTATCCAATCCATCACCCAAATGCTTGCTCCACATCGGGCATGGCTTTGGAACGGCCACGAGCTTGCCGCCCTTTTCAGGATTGGCAATCACCGAAATACTGTTATCAGGACGCGAGGTGCGTGGATCATCAATGATGCAACCGCCAAGTGCGATGCTGAAGATGCTGAGTGCGATGAGCGAGATGGTTGATTTCATCATCATGCCTACTCCGCGCTATAGCCAACAGGGCCTTGCAACATCTCACCCATATTACGGGGAGCGTTGATAACGCCATCTGCATGGGTTTTACCCAGCATAATCCGGTCGATGTCATTCGCTGGTGCATACCCATCAGTCGGCGCGGCTAATTGTTCGGATGAAGGCTTCACCAGATATGGCGTTACGATAATCACGAGTTCGGTTTCACTGTTACGGAATCTGGTGGATGTGAATAGCGCGCCTAATACGGGGATATCGCCAAGGAATGGATATTTGGAGACGTCGTTGTTCTGATAGCTGCGGATAAGGCCACCGATGGCAAAGCTTTGGCCACTACCCAGTTCAACCGTTGTTTCCGCACGGCGCGTAAGCAGCGCAGGGATAGCAATATTGTTAAGCGAGATAGAACCGGATGTCGTCAGTTCGCTTACTTCCGGGCGAACTTGAATGGAGATGCGGTCTTTGCCTAACACGGTTGGAGTGAAGGCAAGTGACACACCATATGGTTTGAATTCGACCGTAATGGAACCATTCTGCTGTGGAACAGGAACAGGGAATTCACCGCCAGCCAAGAAGGTTGCGGTTTCACCAGATTTTGCAGTGAGATTTGGTTCGGCAAGCAACGTCACGAGGCCATCTTGTGCCAGCGCATCAATCAGCCCGTTAATCGCATACCCATTGCCATTATTATAGCTTGCATAGATACCGTTATTTACTTGATCGCGGGTGTATCTGTCGGCTGCGCCGCTTACGCCGCTGTTACGCAGTACAGTATCAGAAAGGAAGCTTGCACCGCTCTTGAGGCCAAGGGTAATACCGCCCGCAAGGCTAATCGCATCCCAGTTAATACCGAATGTTTTGCTGATATTTTTGCTGACTTCGGCAACACGCACGCGCAATTGAATTTGTTCGTCATTCTTCAAACGAAGATGATTGATGACTTCTTCTTTGTCATTACCAAGGAAACGACGTGCGATGCGTTGAGCATCGGCTGCTTCACGAGAAGATGATGCCTGACCGTCTAATACGATACCGCCAGGAACAGGCAGCGCTCTAATCTTTGGCATGCCGCCGAGTACGTTTTGTAATTTACCTAAATCCTGATCGACGACGATTTTGCGTTTCAACAGGATGGTGCCGTCTTTTTTGCTAGCGGTGACGGTGGTTTCACCTTGCTTGCGGCCATAAATGGTAATCACGGTAGGTGCGACCACTTGAACATCAGCAATATCGGGGCTGGCAATGAATACGGTATCTGCTGGCTCTGGCAGCTTGATGTTTTCGCTGCGGTCGATGCTTAGAATCAGAGGGTCTTCCTCGGCACGCAATCCAGTGACAGGAGAGATGACAAGAGCAAACAGTAAGAATAGTGACCAAAGCGCATGTTTCATGGGTCGGTAATGTAATGCCAGTTCATCTATAATTCATTACTTATATTATGCCAGTATTGTTCTATTGCCGTAACAAGCCTTATCTATCCTTGAGATAAAAATGATACGCTGACCTACGCATTGAAGGGCTGTGCTCTGCGCGCGTTGCACCCCCACTTGTAGGCATGCATACGGCATCACCATGCATAAGCATGTCGATGTTGAAACAATTTTTCAGAAACTAGTTCTTTTTAGACTCGTCGAAGTTTTCTTCGGAACGCGTCTTACTACCGCGCAGCACTTGCACGATTTGACCCGACACCTGCGAATGGTCGTCAGGGCGCGGGATAATCTGGCTCACTTCACTATCCAGCGTGAACGCTTCTTTGGCAAAGGCAACTGGTTCTGCCAGCGGCTTACCATCAGGAGCTGTCTCTGTCGCGATACTACGCAATGATAGCGAGATGGTTCCAAGTTGCAGCGCAAGGGTTAGTACCTCAGCTTGCTTCGGGTTCACTTCCAAGGTTGCAACCTTGGCGATTTTTGCCTTGGCCTCGCCTTGGTCATTTGCATCTTGGTCTAACGCAAGCACGCGCACATCTCTTACGACTGTCACACTTGCTCTACGTTGGCTCACCTTGTCATCATCTTGTGAACGGATGGAATGCGTTAAGATTAAATCGATGCGATCGCCAGGAAACACAAAGCCAGCAATACCGGTTACATTGGTAATCGGCACAGCAATTGCGCGTTTACCGCCATCCAGCACAGCGGCAAGGAAACCACGTTCTTGGGGTTTAACTAACTGGCCTTTCAAAATCGGTTCGCCAGCACGAATGCCTTGACGGACAACTGCGCCAATATATGCATCCGCTTTTTCGGTTGGAGCGTTCTTGATGAATGCTTGTGTGATGTGCTCAGGTGCCCATGCTTGCCAACGCACATGTTGCTGCCCGATGAACTGTCCGGCTGGTACATCGGCCGCAGCGACCAGAATTTGGTTGGTGTTATCCACGGCGGCTGTTTTGTGGCTCATCGCGCTACGCATCATCATCATGGTGCCGAGGCCCATAATAATGGCAAGCGCAAGAAATATCGTGCGACGATTGGTCATAATATCCTCACTAAAAAACGCAACGCCCCACCAGCTAGACAGCCCCGCCTAAACTGCTTGGGACATCAAAAACAATGCGGTCACACCGCCGCATGCTATCGCCACACCATAAGGCACCGGGGTTTTATGCCACGGCACCACTTCATTATTCTCGGTCTTTGCCTCAATCTTTAATATGCGTGCTCGGTAAATCGCTGCTGCAGCAAACGCCAATGCCAGCAGGCCGCCTGCAAAGGATGTAAACAGTAATAAGGTCGCAATCATCTTCGGGCCAGCCCAAAGCGACGCAGCAGCCAGCATCTTCACATCGCCGCCGCCAAGGAAGTTCATCGCGAACATGGCAAAGCCGATGGTCAACACCGTGCCAGCAATCAACACATGATGCACCCACATGATTTCATGGGGTGCCGTCAACACGTACAACGGAAACAATCCTGCAAGGAACAGACATAGGCGGTTCGAGATCACCAGCTTCTTGATATCACTCAAGGCGGCGATCAACATCGTGATCGCTGCGATGATGAGCACACCATCGTGTAGAAAACTCTGGTCTATAATCAGAGGGGCGATGATGAGGGGATCAGACATAACCGGACAAACCTTTCAATCGTATCAAGCAATCTTCCCGGTATCCTGCAGGCACCCTTGATGGGTGCCTACGTGGATACACGGGGAAGAGCTTTCTCGCTAGGTTATAGCGATGAGCGGCTTGCGAGATTGGTTTGTACGTCTGTGAATGTTGCTCTGATTTCAGGTCCAAGGGTTACAAGCACACTGACCATCACAACTGAAATGAGGGCTGCAATAAGACCGTATTCGATAGCGGTTGCGCCAGATTCGTTTTTAATAAAGCGTGCGATTAAATTTTTCATAATATACTTCCTCCGTAAGCTAACCGGGATATTCCGGCGATGGACTAAATTTAGCGCCTCTTCGTTTAAGCATCAGTAAATGAAACTGGTTATCGCAAAAGCAGTTTTCGATAAAAACTCGCAGCAGATTAGTTGGATTTTTTGATAAAATTTTATGTAATCTTGGTGTGCTTTATACCCAAAAACCTCTAGCACACTGTTTTTACACCATAACCAAAATTGTGCTTGTGCTGCGATACGCTATCCTTGGCAATCAGACCAAGCGGTCAAAACGCGAAAACAGGCGCAACATGTTTAACGATTCATTTTGAATAAAACATTCGTTTGAACTTCTTTGCAGTTTTCCGGATTTTTACCGGATATAGTCTCCGGAACGTTTGGCATAAACTGCCTTCAAATAAAACCATTTGCAGTTGCATGGCGAGCCAACGCATCAGGAATGAGCAAGCCATCATAAAACAGCCTGTTTTCGCCCTCATTTGGCCTTTATATTTTGTTAAGTATCTGTTCTTATATATGTTATTAGACTTTTATTGGAGATTCCTATGCGCTTCACTCATCTACTGCTTGCACTTGCTTTGCTTTTTGGTCTTTCCGGCGTTGCAAAGGCAGATTCTGACTTCACGAAATCCGCCATTCAAATGGGTACATCCTATTGCACTGATGTAAGCTTTGATTGTGAACAACTGAAAACCGTTCAATCTGAAATCATCGCTGCGGCAAATCAATGTATTGGCCAACGCTTCAATATCAACGAAAACGTGATGTCCAACTTCCGTATGAGCGGTGAATATGAAAACTGCGTCCTTTCCGAACGCCCAGTTAAAAACCAAAGCGGCTTTAATGTATGGGCCATTTGCTGCGTCAAGAAATCTGGCGATGAGAACAAGTGTGAAATGAACTGCACACGTTATGTAGATCAAAAGCCGAACTAAGTTAAAGTTAGGCTACCCAATTAAAAACCCCGCTGTTCTAAGCGGGGTTTTTTTATGTCCTGATACAACTTGAACTTATTGGGTCTTTTGCTGCTTCTCCAGCATATTGACCTTTTCACGTAATGCGTCGTTTTCCATCTTTAACTGGCGAATGGCTTCAACAATCGGTGCAATCATTCGTGGATAGTCAACACCAAGGCGGGTATCCGAAATCTTGGTCACAAGTTCAGGAAAGGCCTTTTGCACATCTTGTGCAAGCAAGCCGACATCATGCGTATGGCTACCCTTCCAGTCATAGTTCATACCGCGAAGCATCAAGACGCGTTCAAGCGCATTCATAATCGGTCTGATATTTTCCTTCATATTGATATCCGACGAATAAATGAACTTGCCTGCTTCGAATGTATCCGCGGTACCACGGCCAACAATCGCGAGGGTTGCTGCCGAACCGGAGGTCGTGCTGACATTGAACGTACTGCCACTGGTAACGTCGATACTCGTATTTGATGTCATGCTGAGGTTATTAGCGAAGATTGCTAAATTAGGTTGAGAGGAGGCAGGCGACTGATTGAGCTGGGTTACATTTCGTATCCCTGCACCGCTCATATATAGAATGCCTGTAGCACCTGACGTCGCGCCGTTTGAAGCACCCATGGAAATGTTTCCTGTACCACCCATCACAATGTTACCATTGCCCATATTGATGCTGCTGCTTTGCATGCTTAGAGTCAGACCACTATTAAACAGCATGTTTTGTTGCATGGTATTTTGCTCAGCGGTAACGCCTGCTTTACGGTATAGCCACGGCGCGGTACCAGCGTTGGTATCAATGGTATAGCCCATTGCAACAATACGGCCTCTACCCGCAGTGATCGTAAAAGGTGCCGCCGTTATCGTTAACGCAAAAGAATTGAAAGAACCGCAAGCAGTAGATGTAGCTACACCAGCCGCGGCGCAGCCATCGGTTGCGTTGCCGTATACAAAGCCACCTTCGCTACCAATTAAAGAGGCAACCTGCGCGCCGACCTTGTCGGAGAGCGCGACGGTTGGCACCGCGCCTCTGGCGCCTGCATGTACCAAAAAGCGGAATTGCTGCTTGGCAGAGTCGATGATTTCGATGGCTATAGTTATGGTGTTACCATACGCATCCGTTGTCGAAAACGTATCCGGCAATAAATCAACACCAGCGCCCTGAAGGGTTGCAATGGTTGGCGGCGCCGCAACAAGACCTGCTGGCTGACCATCATACACACCGCTGGTGGCATATTTACGGGTTGCCTCGATCACTTGACGGTATTGTTGTGCAGCCGATTGCGCTTGCAGCGCGGTACTGCCGCTGGTGAGAAGCCCCCAGAGGCCGGAGAAAATCAACCCTGTGATACCCAGGACGATCACAAGTTCGATAAGAGTAAAACCAGCTTTGGTATTACGTGAAGTTGTGTGTGTCATGATCTACCCTTTTTGACGTTTAATTTATCCTAATTGCATCTGGCATCGCTTACAAGCGCAACTGAATTGTCAGGCGCAGGCAACCCGGTAATCGTGATTGCATTACCACCAGGATTACTGGAATCATAGGTTGTAAAGGTAACTGAACCGCCATTCACGCGATTAAAATGGTAGCGCTGTTTAAGCGTAATTTTGGATAACTGCTGTGCGACAAGCGCCGCAGAAAATCCTGACGGTCGTTCAGTTGGGCCAATATACGTAATCAGAAGCCGTGTCGATGCCGCACCGTTATAGGTGCCTGTAAAAAACTCGCTATGCCATGTGCATGCGCCAACCGAAGGGCAGATGGTGGCATAGTCCGTACTATACGGGGCAGGTAATTCAGATGCGATAACAGTATCACCCGAAACTTTGGCAACAAGTGACGCGCAGCTGTTGCCGTAGATTGCGGCGTGCCATTTGAACATTTGTTCCCCTAGCGCTAATTGCTGTGCCAGCAAGAACGCTGTCATGGCTTGCACGACCTGAAAAAACAGGCCGACGATCGAGATCGTAATTACTGAGAAGGTGAACATAAACATGCATGCTGATTATGTTTTATTTGCCTTAACATTGAAATAAAAAAGCGTGCTGCGCCGCCATAATAGCAAAAAAATGGGCGCTTCCTGTTGGAAGCGCCCAAAATCATTTACCTTAAATCAGCAAAAAACCTAGTTGATGCTGAACCAGAAGCTTGGTGCATTACCCGTAGCGGTCGAGCAAAGCGCGGTAGCTGCTGCAGAAGTAATTGGAAACGCGCTTTCAGTGGTCGGGATGGTTGCAGTACCGCCCACAGCAATAAGACCTGAACCGGATGATGCGTTGGTGTTACGAAGGATAAGGTTAATGCAGGTTTGTCGGGTCAAGCCAGTGAAGAGAACGCCAAAGGTGTTGATACCAGCGATGGTACCCGTATCAAGTGTAATTGCCGTTGCCCAAGGACTGATTGCAGCAGTGCCCGAACGCATATCGGGAGGAACAAGCCCCTGCGTGATACCGTTGGCAACGCTGGTATCGATTGCAGTCACACCGCTATTGGCATAAAAACTGCGAACGTTTTGTGCAAACGCAAGCAAATTCTTGGAAGCGGTTTGTTGGCGCATATTTTCATATGCCGATGCCGCAGCAGCCCAAATACCACCCACGATAAGCCCTACGATGCCAAGAACAATTGCAGCTTCAATCAAATTAAATCCGGCTTCGCCGTTTCGGTTTGCTCGGAATTTTGATTGCAGTTTTGCCGTTTGCATTAGGGCCCCCTCATAAGTTGCTAAAGACGGTAGATATTAATTGATGCTGAACCAGAAGCTTGGTGCATTACCCGTTGCGGTCGAGCATAGCGCGGTAGCTGCTGCCGAAGTTATCGGAAAGGTGCTTTCAGTGGTCGGGATAGTTGCAGTACCGCCCACAGCAATAAGACCTGAACCGGATGATGCGTTGGTGTTACGAAGGATGAGGTTAATGCAGGTTTGTCTGGTCAAACCAGTGAAGAGAACGCCAAAGGTGTTGATGCCTCCGATGGCACCGGTATCAAGGGTAACAGCCGTTGCCCAAGGGCTAACTGCAGCGGTTGCGCCTGAACGCATATCGGAAGGGATAAGACCTTGTGTAATCGCGTTGGTCACGCTGGTATCGATTGCAGTTGCGCCGCTATTGGCATAAAAGCCGCGAACGTTTTGTGCAAACGCAAGCAAATTCTTGGATGCAGTTTGTTGGCGCATATTTTCATATGCCGACGCCGCAGCAGCCCAAATACCACCCACGATAAGCCCTACGATGCCAAGAACAATCGCAGCTTCAATCAAGTTGAAGCCCGCTTCTTTAGCTGGACGTGTCATAATTTCTTGTTTAGGGGTTTCATTTTTGGCGATAGTAGTTTGCATTCGTTCCTCCGCAAGGGGTCTAGGCATAGGCATGATGTACGTAAACATTATTCTAAATGTATAAGCGAGCCTACCCAACGCTTATTAATTAAGTGTTACCAACCTAGCCTAACTAAGTCTGGATGAAAAGTAATTAGGGTTAATGGCTTGGTAGCCATGTCTGGCAGGGATGTGCGGAAACGCTGTTTTTAGAAGGCTGTACTGCCAGAATTCTGCATATCGCTAAGGATGGTGGTGATTCGTAGAATGGACATCATGGCCCAGGCGATGACACCGCCCACACATACCAGCCCTACGGTACGAACCAGACCTGCCTGAATTGTGAGCACTTCAATCTGCTCCTCAATCCATTCCTTGGTCACCACATCGATAATCGAGCCAACGTCAGAACGTTCAGACAAAATTTCCAAATCCAATGCAACCTGAGGATCTGGAAAATCAAACCCACCGGCACGTAGCGCTTCACCCATATTGCGACCACGAAGAATTTCTTCACGTGCAGAGTGCAAGCGTTCACGCAGCCACGGCGTTGCTTCTTCTTCCAGAATTTCCACAGCACGTTTCAACGGCACCTGCGCTTTGAGCAATGCAGAAAGACCCAAAAGGAAAGAGCTGCCTTGCCATACACGGTACCATGCCCATGGCGGATATTTATCGAACTTCACGCGCATCTTGCCTTTCCAATACGGCATGGTGCCGGAAACGAACAAGATGGTGCCAATGATTATGACCACCAGAAGAATACCGTTTTGCATAATGAAGTCGGACACATCAGAAATGCCGCTCATTGCTTCCAGCACTTTTTTCGGCGCTGCTTTACGCATGTTCTCAATCAAGTTCACACCGAACAACCAGAACACGCCGGCCAGTAATGCCATCATGAACAACGGATAAGATACCGCTTGAATAATAGCGCTACGCATACGTTGCGCGCTATCGCCCACATGCATAATCGCAAGCATCGCATTGGATACCTGACCGGATTCTTCACCTGCTCTGATCATGTAAATTTCGGCAGATGGAACCCAATCATTCATCGCTTCGGAAAGCGTTTCCCCTGCCCTATCACGCTTTAGCCATTCTTGTAGTGCCATCGCAGCAGGACGGTCGGGTTGACGACCCATATCAGATGCATTGTACCACAGACGTTCAAGCGCACGTGACAATGCTTCATTCATCGCAAGCATACCTTGCAGCTTGCGGTAAATGCGGAAGCGTAATTTCCGATTATTACGCATCATCCACATATTATATTTGCGTCTTAGGTCATCCATTTATCTTTTTTTCCTAAACGTTCTTCGACAATGCGAACTTCGCGGTCGGTAGCACATGGCCCAACTTCCTGTTCGGAGTCATAGGGTGACACAACACCATCACGAATTTTTTCAAGGCCATGCCACAACATCGAGACGCCATTCAGGCCGAATGGTGACAGCCAGTATTTGGAGGCTTCTTCCAATTTATTTTCTGACAATAACGCCATCAACCGCGCATCCGTTGCGATCACTTCGGCAACAATGCTTCGGCCTTGGCGACCTTGGAAGCAATGACGGCAGCCTTTCGGGTTCACAAAGTAAACACCGCGCATATCGGGTTCTTCCAGATAATCCAGCGGGTCAGTATCTTCGCGTTGCAGATGACGTGACGCCTTCATAATCGCTAAACCGGCGCGCACACGGCGCAGAATGGTTTCGTGCGCGGCATCATTCTGCACGGCATTGGCAGGAATGCGACAATGCGGACAAAGGCCGCGCAACAACCGCTGACAGATAAGGCCCACCAACAAATGGTGATCATACACCAGATACGGTTCAGCACCCAAATCGCGCAGACGTTGCGGAATAGCGATGGCAGCATAAACGTGGATGGTCGTATAAACCTGACGACCCGTCAAAGCCAGACGGAAAATGAATTTGGCGGTTTGCAAATCTCGGGTTTCGCCGAGCATCACGATGTTAGGATCAAGACGCAAAATACAGCGCATGATTTCCATGAAGCTTTTATCGCGCTGTTCATCCTTAACCGTGGCCGACACACCAATTTGGCTGGCGCCGATAACGCCGCCTTCGGGGGGATCTTCAATCATGTAGCATTTCTGCTCCATGTTGGTTTCTGCCATATGGCGGTTTAGCACCACGCGCAAAGTCGTTGTCTTACCTTGGTTCACTGGGCCTGAGAAAATACGCATACCACCCGGAACACGGCGCAAAAAGCGGACCATCTCCGTTTGCTCCTGATTGAAGCCAAGGCTATCGACGTCGGATTGAATGAAGTTCTCACCGAAGATACGCGATGAGTCATATTGCAAACGCATATTGAGATAGCGGCCACCGTCTGCCAGCGGAACCCACTGACAGCGCACCGCAAGCACGCCTTCCGGCAATGCGATGGTATCTGGACCCGAACCGTTGGTAAGCATCGCGGCTTGTGGTTCAAGCCAGTTCGCTGTTGCACCGGATTGACCAGATGAATGCGAATACACGGCAGAAAGATATTGTTCGCCTTCTTTTTGAGTCCATGTTTCCCAAAGACGCAAGGTTCCATCGATACGGAATTCAACTTTGGTACGGCCACCGCTGGCTTCGATGTGAACGTCGTTAGCGCCACTTTCTGCAGCTGCTGCAAGCGTACGCACGATTTGACGGCGAACGGAGTTCTCATCCAGACGCAGCGTTGAAACCTGGCGTTCAAAATAATTATACGCAGCTTTGATGACGTCCGGTGTTACAAGGCGTGCCGGGCCAACATGAAATCCCATGCGGCGCGCGGTTGCAGCAACGGATGTTACGAGTGGCGAGTTTCTGTGACTTGCGCTAACCAGCCAAAGGCCCGTGTCAAACAACGCGCAAAGATTTCTGGATTCTTGCGGAATTTTAATGTTGCTACCAACGGCGGTGAGCAAATTACCCTCAAAGACAATCGGCGCTTCTTCTTCGGAATGCGGTTCACCATCTTCTGAGGCTGCTTTTTTATCGCCTGCTGAGGGTGCGATAGCTGCGGCCATAGGGCCACGCTTACGTGGTGGTGGTTGCGGCTGTTCTTCGGATTTTTTTGCGCGCGCATTATCGGCTGCTTGCTGGGAAGGCGTTGCTTCATACGCACCCTCTTTTTCCTTTTGAGGAGGAACAGGACGCTGGGTTGCGGCAGGACGTTCGCCTAACGGGCGTTGCTGGGAAGGCGCGCCATTCGCATCTGGTTTTCGGGTATGCATCCCCGCTTCAGGCAACGGCGGTTGCCCAGCAGAGTGTGAGGCATCTTCAGGAGTCCCTTTTGAGCTGGTACCACCTACAAGATCCTTGAACCGCGAAAATACTGAATCAGACATCTATTGTATTGAATTACCGGATTCCCTAACGATATAAGAATCCGACGGAATAGTTAAATTTTTACTTTTTTTGTCTTTTAATAATGAGACGCTTGTCAAAGTAATCTCTTTTACTATGGTTCCGTCAGGCAATTTATCACCAACATTTACTGTTCGGGATGAATTATCATCCATGTTTATAACGGCAAAGTAACGACCATCCGTTCCAGAGATGCGCCGAATAGACAACTTTTCAGAAGGTCCTTCGCTGCTCTTGGGTTTTGGTGGGGTGAAGCTTGAGCTGCTGCTGCTTGATGATGACGGAGGAGGAGGCGCCTCTGTCGCTGCAATCTTTGGCAAATTAAGTGCAGAAGCAGGAATTGCAGAACCAAGTAAACCACTTGCCGCAGCGGCGGCAGCTGCTGCAGTTACAGCTGGCTTATTACGCTCATCACGAACTTTCTTTAATTCGGTTTGACGCTTTTCGATTTCAAGCAATAGGTCAAGGCGATTAATTGCATCTTGCGCGCGGATCATGTCATCAAGATTGATTTGATCTACTTTCTGCAAGCGCGTCATCGCATCTTGAACCGCAGATGGCATTACTGGTGACATAGTCAGACCGCCACCGCTATCCACTTTACCGCCAACAGGGCCCCCGACAGGAAGGGTTGAAGTCGTGGATGTTACAGGAACAATAACCGATGATGTGGATGTGGTTGATGTCGGTACAGTGCCGATGGTGGTGGTCGTTGTGGTGCTGGTGGTAGTTCCAGCGCCGGGAGCAGGCGTTAATACAGGTGCGGCTGCAGAACCGCTTGGCAACGCAGTTGTTGCAGTAGCAGGTGCTGATGCCGATGGCGTCGTCGCGGACGCAGGCGCAGGCAAGGTATCTGCAAGCGCATCTTGTGCAAATGCTTGTCCAGAAAATGATAAGCCAAGTAGCAATGCGCTAAGGGCTGTAGTGATGGCTATCGTCATAAGGGCGTAGTTTCTCATGTCACCCACCTCTCTTTTCATAAATTGTTGCTTCAAACGTCCAAGTAGATCCGTCCCACGTAATTTTATCCAATATCAAACCCGTTACCCCATCAAAATAGCGCCACATTTCCCACGGCGGAACCTTACCAGAATACTTAATCCCGCGCTTGCGCCATGGCGGCGGTGGCGGCGGTGGTGGATCCTTCATATCTGCCGGTGGCTGAACCATCGGCGGATCATCAGGGAGACGCATGACTGACACTGGCCACTTATCATGAATCATAAGTGCCGATAAGTCTATTTCCCGCATCAATGGCTCAACGCCACGCGCAACCCATGTCGCACCACGGCTATTCTGCGTTGCCATGCTTAAATCTTCTTTAACAATTGATTCAGGAGGGACGACACCATTAATGTCTTTATTACGCAACCAGGTAATCGTCAGCTTGTTATCGCCGCTACACACTGCGGTGCTGCGCTTCCAACCGAGCTGGGAAGCCTGAACCTTGGCCATCATACCCTGACAGGCAGTTACTACTTCTCTTGAAGTCGCGGCCTTTTCCCATTTACGTTCATAGCATTGGTCTGCAGGTGGCCATTCCCACTTGTTCATCATCTTGCTGACAGGGCCATTTTTAATAGCTTCCTGTTGCGCTTTAAGCTGTGCAGCGGTCTGCTCTTGCTCGATGCGTTCTTGTTCGGCCTGCCATTGTAAGGCAAGAAAGATAACCAGTAACACTACCGCGCCTGCTGCAGCCCCGTAAATAATGAGGCGCATCGGCAAGCGCACAGGTTGCAGACGGCATTCGGCTTTGTCTTGTAATAATAACGGCAATGGCGTCGGATCAGAACCCGGTACGGCCCAGCCATCTGGGGCATAAATACGTTGTACACCGCCAAGGCTTACTTCCTGCAGTAAGCGGTCACGTGCGGCTTCATCATTATCAAATAAAACGTCGCCATCTGGCGCAATTAAATCATCTCTGACAACAACAACCCATGTGCCTTCGCGTAAACGAAACGCACCCGCCCAAGAACCCGGCTGTGCATTGGCAAGCGATGCCGCAAGCGTAGCCATGCCTGCTTTGTGACCTTGCGTACTTTGCGCTAGGCCATATTGAGGGATTGCAACTGATTTACTTGCAGCACGTACGCAATAGTAGTCGGATTGTTGGCCAGGTTGCGCCGCTGCTTCGCGTGCCGCCTGAGCAATACGCCCACTAGGCGACGGCTGCCATAACAGGCCGACAGCATAAATTTGCCTGCCAACTTTGACAACGCCAGAAACCATTACTCATTCTCCGTCCTCGGTAGGGTAATCTCCTGCGGCGTCATTGCAATAAACAGGATTTGACGTGTGCGTGAATTGGTTACGCCCCCACCAAGTAGATAGTTATAAGGATTGCCTACACCCTGTGAACTTTGTGAAGCCTGATCTTGGTCAAATCCGGCAAGCACAAGGGTCGATCCACTACGCAACATCGATTGCTGTACAAAGAAGCGTGTCGCGGTTTCAGGAAGCTGAATCTGGTTATCACCCGACGTAAATGTTCTCGGAGCACCGACCAAATCAATTAAGGACAAGGAGTATTGCAAGAGAATACGTCCTTCACCCAGCAAGCGTGGCGTTACTTGGATGGAGAAACCATCCTTAATAATACCTGGCGTTAGCGTGGTGTTTTGGAATGTCTGGCTGGTATTGGTTTGTACCGAAGCAAGGTACGCAATATCGCGGCCAATGCGGCGTGACACAGGACGATTGTTCAGCGTGGTCAACGGAAACTGTGCAACGCGCGCCGTCTTACCTACGTTTGAAAGCAGGTTAAAGATGCTGGTAACACTACCAATGGTTTCAGGATTGAGCACAGAAACAGCGAGCTGTCCTAACCCCGTGCTGGTGGATGATGGTCCGCCAGCCGATGTGAAGTTACCGCCAATGTTGGTGAGACGACGCAACGCTGTATCAAACCTCATATTAAAGTCTTCACCTTCATTCATATCAACTGTGTACACTTCCACGTTGATGGCAACCTGACGACCAAGACGATCATTTTCCTGATTGATGAAATCGGAAACACCGCGCATGACATCAGGCGTCGTCATAACCGTAATTGTGCCGGATGACGGAGACATCGAATAGCTTCCAACGCCACCTAAAATAGTTTCAAGTGTTTTGCCAATTTCATCCCAGAACTTGAAATCAACTTCCATGCTGGATGTTTGTTCGCCAGCTTGCTGGCTTACGCTGGTAACCTGTGTATTACCCGAAGCAGACGCATTATTATCGGTCTGCTCTTTCATACCGTCTTTAACTTTTTGGGTACCTGGCAATGCATCCATAACAAAGGTGCGCGTTTCATAACGGGTAACGGAAAGTGCGCTGCCATCATATTTCCAGTTTACACCAAAATGGCTTGCAACACGATCAAGTAGTCCGGAGAGCGGGCCTTCATAGGCAACACGCATACCGACTTGCGGGGTTTTTGCCACCACTTTGGCGGATGGGGCTGGCTTTTTGGCGGTCGAAGAGCTGGAAGATGAGCTGCTCGGCGCGTCATCGTCTTCACCACTGCCATCATCCACATCTTTTCCAAAACGAACTGGAATACCCGTCTGTTGTGAAATAGCGTTTGCAATAGCGCGAACGGACATTGGTGAAGGCGAAATCAATGCAACCGAGCGATTGCTTTCAACGCGTGACGGCAATGGAATGCCATGACGCATGCGTATGGCTTTACCACCAGTCCAAATGCTATCGGTCACTGTCAATGGGTTAAACCGTTTGGCAGATGCTGGAATGCGTGCTTCATCAACGCGCTGTTCGGCTACTTGTTGACGTTCACTAATGGTATTGCGGTAGTCTTCGGATTGGCAGCCACAAAGTGCAGCAGCTAAGATGAACACGCCGAAAAACGAAACCGCTTTTTCGCGAAACTGTGATGGCAACAACGTCAACAACGCCATAGTTTAGTCCCCATAATGATTGCCGTCAGCTTCAACAATCAAAATCGATTGTCCGGCTGCCGGGTTGTAGTGCAAACGTCCGCGTGGCGTTGGTTTTGCGCCATCAAATCCTATGAGCAATACGCGAACCGCTTCTTCAAACGTGCCCGTCATATTCATCGTCGCCATAATTGGGTAATCGAATTCCGCAGTCCAGTTCAGTTCGACACCAACGCGTGCACACCAGTTTTGAAGCAATGTGCGAAGCGTTTGACCAGGAGCAGCGGTCCATGTTTGCGATTGGAACACTAATGGATTTTCGATTTGCAATGGCTGAGGTGCCGTTGAAGCTGGCACAACTTGTTGTGCCGGCGCCATCTGCTGCATCATCATGGGTTGACCTAGTGGATCGACCATCATCATTTGTGGCTGCTGCTGCATCATCACTACTTGTTGCTGACCTTGCGGCTGCATCATCATTGGCTGTGACTGCACCATTGGTTGCATCTGGGGTTGCTGCATAACCATTTGCGGCTGCGGCTGCATCATCACTGGCTGCATCTGCGGCTGCACCTGCATCATTGGTTGCATTTGAGGTTGCTGCATGACCATTTGTGGTTGTGGTTGCATGACAGGCACTGGATCCATCATCACTGGCTGTTGAACAACAACCGGGGCTGATTGAACAGGCTGGATAACAGGTTGCGGCTGAACACGCATCGAAGGCGTACCAGTTACGATGGTTGGGGATGCACCATTGCCATTAATCGCAACAGAACGTCCATTTACCGAATAAGCAAGACCGGCCTGACCAAGCATGTCCTGCAACACAGCTGACCACGAACGACCACCGCGCCAGCTAACAAGCTGACCTGCATCAACGCCGTCGCCTAATGTGTAGCCATAACCTTGTGGAAGAATTTGCTGGATGGCAACGGTGAGCGGAACCTTGTCACCAAACCCTTCAACAACCGGTTCCATCGCCATGGATGGAGCGCCAGCTTGCGCGTAACCATTTGGCGCGCGCGCAGTATTCTGATTTTGCGGGGCTTGTTGTTGGGATTGCTGCTGGGCGTTTCCTGAACGACCCTGAATAACGACAGGTGGCTGATCAATGATGCCTTGATTTTGTGTGGCGCCATTGGTGGCGCCTGAATTTGCAACTCTAAAACCGATTTGCTTTGCTGATGATGTCCCTAGCGTGACGGCTTGCAAGTCGTGGCCTATCAACGCAATCGATAAAAAAGAAACGATGGTAATAGCCTTATAAAATAGTCCCATATGACTTCTTTTCATGTTCATTCCTGCCTTTAAAAAATCCCCTCTTGCACCAAAAATCGACGCACGACTATCGTGAGGGTACTCAATTGGCTTACGCATCTTAGGGAAGAAGATTCTTATTCACCAAACGTTTAGCCGCGTCGCGACAGCGAGAGAACAGCAAGTGTGATGGTTGTGCAACAATTTTCTCGCCTTACAGCCAAAGCAGAGCCTAAATTGTTTCGAATGTATTAATTTTTGGTTGATTTTCTATTGAGATTTTTTGGCAGGAGGCACCGTTGCCTTATTGTGGCTGGGTGCAACTGATTCGCCGTTCACAGTTTTTCCGCCCGGTGCAAATCCGGTCTTTGGAGCGGGCTTCTCGTTAATAAACCTTTGTGGCAATGGTTCGAATGCGAAGTCGACCATGCGCGTCATGTCACTGGGGCGATAATTGGGTCGCTTCTTGGTAACAATCCAAACTCTGAATGCACGAAGCGCTGCAAAAAAACTCAGACCGCGTTGCTCCAGAAAATAGAATACAACCATCACGAACACAGCAAAAATCATCGTATAAAAACGCATGTGCAACAGCATGACAAGCACTGGCCATGCAGCGCGTGCATCAAGCATAAAAAAGCGCGCGGGCTTCATACTATTTCGCCAGTGTGTATCCAATGCGTGGTTCCATGATTGAGTGTTATACGGTGGTTACGTTGAAACAGGATTCAGCATAAAGTGTATTTGCTAACGACACCTTACCACTGCAATTTATATAATAATTACAAGCATTACTGACGCATTACGCACGCGTTATAGATTGGATAGATACGTCTGGACTATTGAGCGTGGCCAGCAGGTTTTTCATCAACATTTTCATCGCCAAAGCCACGCGACAATAATAGGTAATGGCGGCGATCAATCAAGCCTTGGCTATAAATCTCGTTGGCCGATTTCTGCATCGTGCGGCCATACTTCTCGAGCATGTTCTGCGTTTCGGATGTCCAGTTTTCAAGTGGTGTTTCCAACAGATGCTCGCGCACATGTTCATCGAAAATCAGATATTCACGAAGCGCGATACGTCCACCGCCCACACGTGGTACAAGTGCCTGCGTGACGATTAAACGCGTTGTTTCGATCAATGCATAGGCGCGCTCCAAACGTTCGCCTGAATCAAATACAGACACAAGACGGCGAACCGTTGCCGCCACACCGATGGTATGGGTTGTGGCATATACCAAGTGACCCGTCTGCCCCGCTTCAATCGCGGCAGAAACCGTTTCGCGGTCACGGGCTTCACCCACCAGAATGATGTTCGGTTTGCGGCGCAACGAGTTACGAACTCCCGCAGCAAAGCTTGGCAGATTGCGCGGGATTTCACTTTGCGCGATTACACTGTGCGGGCCGACAATCTGGTCATACACATATTCAATCGGCGCTTCATAAGTGAGCATCTTTCCTGCGCCTTCAGGACGTTCGATGAGCATGCGTGTACCAGCGGCTAACAGCGTTGTCTTACCAGAACCCGTTGGTCCCGTTACGAACACAAGACCCTGGCGCGGTGCCCACGCATCAATCAATTCCTTTTCAATTCCAAGATCGCTCATACGCGGCGGGACATTCGGAAGCACGCGCATGGTAATGGAAACGCCATCGCGTCCTTTACTTAAAATCGCGGTGATGTTCACACGGAAACGGAAGCGTGTATTTCGATCGACGCGGATTTCGTAGGATAAATCCAGATCTTTACCCGCCGTCAATGCGGCCATGGCATCAAGCCCATACATTTTGGTGACGAAGGCCGCGATGTCGGCGCTGTCGATGGAACGACGCGTTACAGGAAATAATTTTCCGTCAACTTCGATATAGGTCGGGCGGTCGGATTGAATGGTGATATCGCTGGCGCGCTGCATCACGCACCACAGGATCAGATCATCAACCAGCTCGACGCGAATACGCGGTGGCTCATCCGGCCAAAAATCCATTTCGGCAGAACCGACGACAAGGCCTTGACCAGATGCTAGCGCGGAGCCGTGATCCATCGTTCACTCTTCGGGTTAAACTGCGACGGTCCGGTAATGACGAGGCCGCGATCGCCAATACGCATTTCGCTGCCACCACCGGTTACGCCTCTATCTTCTTGCGTGGCATAGGGCGGTGTAATGATGCCCTGAGCCAACAACTCACGATACCTTACCATTCCTAAATAATCTGTGTTTAAACGGTCCAAATCGGCCTGAAATATGTCATCTGCCTGACGAATTCCTTCTTGCCAGCCCAAAGCCAGCTGGCGACGCCAATGGGCGAGCTCTTCTTCGTTCTTGGGAACCAAAGCGTTAGGGGGCGGTTCCACCCTGCCCCAATCACGCTCCAGATAAGCACGCCAGTTTTTAGCTGCGGTCACAATGCGGGCATTGCGATTGATACGATAGACACGGTCAGCCACGGCAGCATTTTGTCCGCCATTGGCGACGATGACCGCTTTTTGTGCTTCGGTCACCACGGGTGGTTCAATCATCAATCCAGATGGCGCGGCAATCAGCAAATTACCGAAATTGAAAATCTTGGTGATATTGCCTTCGTTCTCCGCTAGGCGACGTTGAATTTGGAATGTGCGCCATGCAAGACCGCCGCGTGCGCCATACGACAGCGCAGCTTCTTTCAACGCATCAACACGGATTTGTACACCGATTTTTTTCTTGGCTTGTTCTTCGTGTTCTTCCGCATCATCATCTTTAATCTTCAGCCACGATTGCATCTGATTGAAATTGGGCGGTGGCGGCGCTGGCGCATCACGGTTTTCTTCATTGTCAGCGAATGCAGCGTGACTTATTCCAATCATCAACGCGCAGGCAAGCAACGCGGCCATGAACCTGCGCGGCTTTTTTAAAGGTGCGCGATGATTAGTAATAATTGAGTCCATCGGTCGGTGCATAATGCAGATCAAGCGTTCTATTCGTGGGGTCGATAATCAAGTCAGCCCGCCGCCCAGCCTGCGCACCAATATCCTGTAGAATTTTGCTTATGGGCTCCTGGTGCGCATTGACACTTACTATCATTGGCAAAGGCGGTTCTTTTCCAGTTACCTTAAAGCTCAAACCAGCCATTTCAGAAAGCGTGCGGGTAATCTGATCGATGGGGCCAGTCCATGTCACGCTGGTGATTTGCGCGGTGCCGGGAAGTGATGTGCCAAGGCCATCTTGCGTTGGCAACGGCGTGCGGAATGATTCAATTTGCGCCATTTTGTTTTGTGCCTGGGTCGCGCGCTCCGCTGCTTGTGCTAAGCGCAGACCAACCGGATCGGGGTCAACAGGGGTTGCATACACAGGAAGCATGGCCGGATTTTCAATATCATCATCCGCGCACCCTGTCAGGGTAATGGTGGAAACAGTTATCAACCCAAGCAAGATGCAAACGCGTAAAAAGCGGCCCGCATTTTCTAAACAAGTGACTTTGTAAAAAGATGCGCGATGTATCGCCATGAGTATTCCGGTTCAAGTCATCCATTCAAAACGAGCCGATTGGCCAAAACTCTAACCAACTGATTCGCTTAATGAAAAACTATGACTTGGTCGGTGATTTGTTACAAGAGTCTGTGCTGAATCGTGACACCGCCTGTGTCATATTTGCGACGGTAAAACAGCAGGACAAAACTTTCCGGCAAAATGCTGGCTAAGCGGATGGCTTAGTTTTTCATGTGGTGATATGCAAATCCACCCAGGCACAAGGTTGGAAGAATCATCACCGTACCGGTGAACCAATGTCCCTTAATCAGATAATAAACGGTCAACACGGCAAATATGGCGGCAGCAGCGCCATAAATGGCGGCGGCATGTGGTAATGTTGATTCCGGTGCTGCTTGACGCTCAACAGGTCTTGCAAGCGGGCCAGATGTATAGACCGTGACACCGCTTTTCTTTGGCGGTGTGCCGGAAATCTTTTCCTTAAACTTGTCTAACATATTAGCCATAGCGTCACCTTGGTTACGTGTTCACTCTTACTTTATATCCGACATGATTTCGTCGATGCTTTTTGGCTCACCTTCAATCAACCGGATTTTGTCGTTTTTACCGCGATATAGAATGTATGGCGTTTGCATTACACCCCAATGTTTGACTAGCACTGTATTTGCAAAGACACCTTTTTCTTTTTCAGTATCCTGTTGGCCGCTTCTGAAAACGGTTTCGTCACCTGCAATGCGCTTCTTCCATGCTTCGTATGGATCTTTTTTAGAAAGCCAATTCGCGCCTTCCAACTCCGATTGAGGGCCAAGTGCTTTGATAGGAATCATCGTCACGCGCAATTTTCCGCCATCAACCAATGGCTGCATATTCTTCCATGCGTTATGACAATGCGGGCAATTCACATCCATAATCATCAGCAATTGCGGCGCGCCTTCTTTGCCGAATGTTACATTGGTAGCCTTGAGAAGCTCACCAAAGAATTTCTCACTGGGCGACTCTTGCGGTGCTTTTGCTGGGGCTGGCGCAACACCCGTTGCGGCATGCAGCACATCATTTGCTACAGCTGGCGCAGGTTTTGGTGGCTGGCCTGTAACGGCAGCAGAACCCCTTAAGATTTTTTGAATTTCAGGATTGTTATTGGCCAGCACCATCACTTGTTGCTGCGATACATTCGCGCCTTCAGGAGATAGCAACGCGCCGACCAGTAACGCTTTTTGATCCGGCGTTGTGTAGATGATTTGTACTTGTCCATCCTTGACCACAAACCAGCCATGCAGACCTAAATTCTCGCCAAGATAATAAATGGTCGCCCCAATCTTACGCATATTCTGCATAAACAAGATATTGGATGTATCGGGAACATTTACTGGCGCGGCAGGTATCGCAGCAGCATCTGCTGGAACAGCGGTGGCAGGTGATGGTTCTGTCGCAGGCTCTTTTGCAGATGGTGAAGCCGCCAAGGGAACAACTGTTTCTTTGGCAGCCTCTTTATGAGCGGCTTCCTTTTTTTGAGCAGCAAAAGCAGGGACAGCAATAAGCGCGCTTACCATAAGCGCAGCCATAACAGATTTTACATATGCAAGTTTCATCAAGGGCCCAACAAAACGATGAGATTTAAAAAACGACTAGTTCACATCCGCAACGCGAATGGTTTTCCCTTTGCGGTTTCCGGTATCACCCGCATAGGAATTACCCGATCCGTTGCCGCTGTTAGAATAGTCAATCAAACCCTGCCTATCCATAGCTTTGATAACTTTATACGCATAATTATGGCCAAATGCTGGAGTCGCAGAATGATAGCGTGCGATGCCGTTGAATAAATTTCCGCCAGCCTGATCAAGCTTCTGACGCAAAATCCACGCCGACACATGCAGGTTCACGCAGGAATTATCACGCACCCATTTATGCGCGGTCTTGTTATCAACCTGCCAGTATTTAGCGAGTTGCGGTATCCACAAGGTATTGACCTGCATCGGTCCCAAATCGTAGGTGCCGTTCACATTCGGGCCAACTTCTTGGCCGACTTTTCCGCCTTCGACATGCAGGATGCCGACCATCACTTGCGGTGGCACCGCATAGGTCTGCGCCGAAAGCATGAGGCAGGAAGCAAAAACCTGAAGTGCTGACATCGCCATCGCTTACTCCATCTGCTGTTCATCAAGACGTGCGGATTCCGGCACATCAAGATAAGTGATAAGGGTGGCTAGCATGGACATGCGTTGGTCAAAGGATTGCCATACAAAATGTAGCGGTGGCATATTATCGTGCTCTTTAAAATAAACGTCGCGTTCTTCCTTATCCATATAAAGCAAACGATCGGCTTCTGCAAAGTGGCAATCGGAATACAGGTAACCCGCAGCCAAAAGCACGCTCCAACACAATAAACGCCAGTCTTTTGGGGTACATCCAGCAGGCGCAAGGCTTCGGGTAACCTGGTCTGCGGTCTTTAATAAACGTTCGGCGACTTGCGCCAAAAGTAAATGTTCGGCACGGCCAAACGAATATTGGGCGACAGCGTTAACAACTGGAACCAGTGCTTCAAGCATCTTGGCACGAAATATTCCCAAGGTATTGGGAACTGACTCGCCCTGTGCAACGCTCTGACTTTGGAATTTGTCTTTGATTTCAAATGTAGTCTTGGCAAGGTTCACCGCTTCTTCGGCAGCAATGATGGTGCCTGTTGCGCGGTAGCGCGCTGCCACGGTTTGGGTTGATGCATGCACAATCATCCAGCGCACGCTATCTTCAATCGCGCCGCCTGCTTCGTTGAAATTTTCGGTTGTCGCTTTGGAAAGCGCCATCGCACCATCAACCAGAGTGCCAAGCGTTTGCGCTTCTTCTTCGGGGGTTGGCGTTGACGGGTTTTCTTTATTAGCGTTCTTAACTTCCGCCATCGCCTGTAACAGCGGCGTTACCACATGTTTGAGCACGGCGACGCGCGCATGCAACTTCATGCGATTACCGCTTGGCCCATTATTGCTGGGGGCGGCAGAGCCAGTGGTTTTTAAAGCGGCTGCGTCACTCATCAGGGGTACAGGGTATGGCCTTAAGGGTTAAAAAATTGGTTAAAATGTCGTCCTAATTGCTAGGCAAGTCATAAATCATAAAGAGTATTCGTTGATAGAAGCTTATCGGCACTGCTTTAAAAAATGGTCTGAACGCTAAATTCGCGCATGAATGCCCGATTTAAGACCAAAAAACAAGCAGATAAGCATAAAAAAACCCGCCCCAACATTTAACGGTCGGGGCGGGCTTTAAAAAGTAAACTCAGGCCTTATTTAGCCGAGACAAGCAGTGTTTGTGTGGCAAGCGGCGCAGCATCCACCGACTTACCGGGAACTGGTAAGCCATCGCGTAATGCCAGCTGAACCGCAGCGCCGGTCACTGAATCAATCTGTTCAGGTGACAGCAACGCAGTCATGCCCGAAAAGCGCATATCGCCCTTGGTCGGGATAAGCGTTTTCATATCCACACCAACATCTGCGAATAATTCGGCAAGTGTTGTTGGGCCTGGTTCTGGTTCATTGAACGCATACAACGAATAGGCGGCACCAAGTTTATATTCCCTAATCATTTCTGCGTATTGGACTTCCAATTGCTTGTTGATGCCCTTCAGCTCTTCACGCCATGCCAGACGCGTTTTCATGAACGAGCCATCCTTAACACGTGCCAAGAAAATCGGACTTTGCATGTATAGCGCAACCTGACTGATGCTTTCCTGCATCGCGGCATCGCCTTGGCAACTTGAATTGCCTTGCGATGAACCGAGCTGGTCGCGCTCACCGCGGCTAGCCTGATTTGCAGAAAGGCCCAATTGCAACATATTGCCACCATTCACCCCTGGTTGCTTTGGTGCATCCTTCATGGTTCTGCGGGCGACCATTTCACGGCATTTCAAAACATCGTCGCGTGTCATTTCGCCTTCTTGAGGTCCTGCCTTGCCTTCTTCCTTAAGGATATTGCGGCATGCCTTATAATCAGCACCCCAATCACCGTCAGGGCGCGATGTGCGGGAAGCAGAACCATTTGCGATGCAACCTATCGCTGCAAAGTTATTAGTCGCTCTAGTCACACCCGCAACGAAGTTACCATATGCGGCCTGTTCAAGATAAGCAGGGTCGATTTCATAATATTTGGCCAATTGCTTTAAGCCTCTTTTATTCAGCTCGCTGGTGCGTGACGGATTACGCAGCAAGTCACCCGTTGGAAGCACTTCGGCAAAACGGGATGATGTGCACGCCACCGTAGCCATCATCGCATTTGCGCCTGGGCTGCCAGGTTTTGTTTCAATGCCTTTTACTGTTGACCATTTTGCTGGATTGCAGAATGTGCCAGCATATTTTCCGCTAGATGAACAACCTGCACGTTCTGCTTCGGTCTTGGTCATCGAACCAGACTCGCAACCTGCGGCAACAATCTTTTCCATATATTCATTCTTGGTCATATCTTTATTAGGCGGATTTATGTTTTCCGCCATTTCTGATACTTGTCGTACCCACATACCCGTTGCGTTGGTATCTGCTTCCGACCAGCCAGTTGCACCCATTAATTCATATGCTGCAGCAACACGCGGTGCTTGGTTTGCCATCGCAATCGCGACGTTTGCGGATTGCATTTCGCCAGCCCGATTATCGCGAGCCTGTGCTTCAGCTAAACGCATTCTCAACTGGTCACTTTGCGCTGTTTGGGAAGTTTGTGTACCGGAAAGCCGTTCCATTCTCTTTTCAAGATTGTTGATGGCTGTGGTTATCGTTTGCAGCCCTTCTTGAATTTTCAAAAGCCCGATATCGGATGCAGGCGGCCCACCAAGTCCCTTGGGAGCCGTAAGCATTTGAGTATCAAACGCCGCATTACCGTGTACGGAGAACAGCGCAACCGTGAACACTACACCTGCAACCGCTGTGCCTTTTGCTACCATCGCAAAAAAGGATTGAAAGTTTTTCATGTGTCCCCCTAACATTTTAGATTATCCCAAGAAGAATTACACTTCTCAGGGTCTTTTGATGATTTATTTTGCTTGCCTTGACCTTTTTGTTTATCGGTCTTTCCAGCTTTTTTCTGTTCGACAAGCTTTTTCTCTTTTTCTTCTTCTTGTTCCGCCTCCATTGGGGGAAGTGCAGCGTGAAGGATGATTGGTCTTTCCAGCGCGAATAAGAATGTAAATCCCGCCGCCAATAGTAGATAATTTATTTTTTTCATGCTTGTACTCCCAACACCATTCAAATCAAATTATTCGCATTTATCGAACAAATCGCTGCCCAATTTGTCGGTCATGCCTTTTGCGCTTTCAAAATCAGGCCATGTATCTTGTGTAAATGGCGTACCTTTTTGACCGGCTTCCTTTTGTTTTTTTCTGGCTGCGTCGGCATTCATTCGTTTTTCGTAACATTTGATTTGCTTGAAGGCGTCCTTCATCTTTTCGTCTGCCTGCTCTTTCATTTTTTGCTCAAAGGCTTGGGTGGCGCCCTGAAAGTCTTCTTGGTCATAGGTGTCAGCTTGGGAATGACTTGGCATGGCACATATTGCTGCCAATACTCCAACTGCTAAAAGCTTGCGAAAATCGATACGCATAGGAAACTCCCTAAAATTCTTAATAAATTTAGCCTAATTTGCTCCTAGATTCTTAACAGAGGCTTAATTTACTTTCATCACGCCATGCGTTGATTCGAGCTGGAACACCTGAAATAGCTGTGAGTATTTCAATATCGATATGATGAGTTTGTGGCACAGATTGGCGCGCGCAAAAGTAATTTTTGCTTAACCAAGGTAACCGGAAAAGCAAAATGATGTGCAGATATTGTGATGGATTATCGCGGCGGAAGCACAGGGAACTCTTGGGTCAAGGGACCCAAAATTCCATTCGATGGCGCCATAGGTGAACTCACCTTGAGCCCCATTTCTTTTAGGGCGTCGGTAATTTCGGCTGCTTGTCCAGCAACTGCTGGCTTCGTGGAAGGGGCACGCTTCTTTAAACGCACTTCCTGCGGTTTGCCTGCATAGACACCGGTGTTCATGGTTTGAATAGCGCTGGTCAATTGGCGGATGGCACCGAGCAGCTCCTCGTTATGGTCATTCTCTGCACCCTTCACGCCGCGATCGGCAAGCGTGCCATCCATTGGCCCATAGGTATTTGCAACTGGGGCATCGCTGGTGAAAATGGCAAGCTGGTTGGATGTTCCATAATTTTCGATACTGATATCAACCAACGCATCAAGCTTTGCGGCCATATTATCTTTACCGCGTTCGTTCTGAGCATAACGGTTCATCAACAAACGCTTGCCTTGCCGTATTAACCGTTTGCTAAGGCAGAATTCGTTCGGTGGCAATCCGAATGGTGCTACTTCGGTGCTGCGGCTGAAATTTTGATATACTCTTTCCAGCAGTGAATAAACATCTTCGCTGCCACCTTTCAATCCGTCATCACAGTTAGGTTGCGAAGTTTTTGCTACCGATACGCGATCCGCGAATTGCTGGAATACGCCACCTTTGGTCGCTGCGGCTTGTGCAATCTGGTTGACTTTTAAATCCCATTTTTTTCTGCCCGAAAAGCTATTCACTTCTTCTTCGGTTTGCAGTGATGTGGATATAGGGAATTCGTTAGCGATTGCAAGAATTGCAGCAATACATTCTTTATTGCTGCGTGAGCTTGGTGCCCAGTTATCGTTATTCATTTTCGAGAAATCTTGTACAACACTTCGCATATCGCATGGAATGGAAACCTTGCGTGTAATAGCAGCGTGGCGACCTCTATCCGATCCCTCTACCAAAGCATCGGCTTCAGTCTTACATGCACCGATTTTACCGGTTGCCCCCAGCGCGCACCAAATCTTTGCTTTCTTGGTGGCTGAAATTTCACTATCCAATACCAAACTGCGGTACATGGAGCTTGATAACAGGGCGACCACTTGGCCTACAACGTTATCGACCCCTACTTCAATCGCCGGCACACTTTTATTTGCAGTCGCAAGAGCACAGGAAAGGTTCGACATTTCAGGATAGCTGCGGGCGATTTCATCATCACGCAGTTTGCGTTCACGTTCCCACGCGACTTGTTGTTCGTAGGTTGAACGTTTAATATCCGTCTCGGTCATCAAACGCTGACCTTGATTGTTTACCCCGGCAGCATCATTATTTAGAATTGCAAGCTGTTGAAGCAATGGAATGACTTGGTCTTTAACGGTTGTTCCTGCATTGCTGGGAAGCTGGCCGCCATTCATAAATCCTGAACCGAAAATGGCCGTAATTAAACTTGAAGGAATGTCGGCATGCGATGGCGTGGGTGCCAACAGCAGTACGAGCGCCATGATGCATGTAGATGGTTTTAAGTTCGTTTTTATACGTGATAAGGGTTTCATATTCATCACCAATATAAATCTGGAACGCTGTAATTACCGCCACCCTGTCCGGTAGAACCACCCATCACTGGCGTTACCTGAATAAGCTGCGTGCCAGGACAGTAGTTATTTTTATTCAAATTAAAGTTCAGGAAGCTTGTATCAAAATACACATTTGCAAAATTAGGAACGCAGGTTTGTGCAGCGAGGTTTTGAATGGGCGCGATTGCAGCCTTACATGCTTGCTGAAATAACTGGGTGATAAGATTGTTAACCTGATTAGTGAGATTGCCCACCAAATTCTGGCCTATTTTGTCAAAGCCAGACGTGATTTGAGCGCCGCAGAATAAACCATCGAAACTGTTGGGTTGACCATACGATCCTTCAAACCGCGCGATATCTTTCATGATAGCATTTTGGCGGTCTTGTTGCGCTTTGGCTTTAATTTGTGGATCGCAGTAAAGATCAGCATGTGCAGCTGATATGAACAACAGTGAAACCAACAGAACGAACACAGCTGAGAAAAGCTTATGGATTGTTTTGCGTTCAAAAAAAGCTGTTTGGTTTGTCACGCTTTTAAATCCTCTTGGTAAAATTTTTGTGGTTAAGAGCGTTCAAACATAGCGCTCAAAAACCTAATACCATTCAAGCTATTACAAGCATCATTATAGTAAAAACACCTTTAAGATTATATGAAGTAAAGTTTAATTTTCTGATAAGGAAAGGTTAACTTGGTAGGGCGCGAAGGCAGAATTGTACAATCACAATTTTATTTTTTAATCATGCCAAGCAACAATGGCAATCCACCCGACACCATAAGGACAATAAATCCGAAGATCACCAAGCAGCATCCACCCTTGCCTGGGTCCACATTCTTATCGTCACCTCCAGGAGTGACGGCAAAGCCTTTTAAACTATCAACCAGTGAAGAAGGCAGCCAACTTTTTAGATCAATCACTGGTATCCTCCGCTAACAACTCACTCGGCATCGCCGCCGGTGCCACGGACATCGTGGAACAGCGTTTGTGAAATATTCTGCGCGCCTTTTTGCAGAAGCGCAGCGATTTCAGGCGACACGTCTTTGAGCGCAACGCTTTCTGCGTTTTTACCAACGAGATCTTTAGCTTTGATGGCTGCGATGTCTTCAAGACCAACGCCCATCTTCTTGAGCTTGCTGGTAGCACGCGGACGATAATCAAAATCATCTCCAAAGCCTGCGCGCGTATTGGTCTGCTGGCCGTTACCGCTGCCATTATCAGTATTGTATTGGGCCTGGACTGTATCTGGGTCTTGGTAAGATGGCGCTATTTGCATGCGTTGCTGTTGTGGTTGCGCGGCTTGTTCTTGCTGCTGCACTTCCTCTACATTATCCAGCTCGTCCATATTGATTTTGCCGCGACCCGACCCACCGCTGGCCTTTTCTTCTTCTTTGGCTTTTTCAGCAAGTTCGGATAGTCCGGCAAGAGCCGCCATTGCCGATTTAATCGGATCAAGGCCTGCTGCTTGCGCCGTTTCATAACCAACGCTAAGTGCTTTAATCTCCGGTTGCACTTGTGCTGGTGACATCGCCTTTGCCGCAATCCATTCCGGATCATCCAGTTTGCGCGATAAATCAGCCACCATACGTTCCTTGGCCTGCGTGCTGGTAGTAAAGCCGGGGACAGGAAGCAAACGTTGCACCCGCATCGCCCTGACTTTTTTAGGTTCGGCATGGAATAACTGAGCTGAGACGATGAAATCGTGGAACATCATGATGACCTGACCTTCGCGCATTTCGCGTAGCCAGTCATAGTTGGTACGTTTACGTTCCTGCAAGGTACCCGTTTGACGGTTATCAATGTAGGGGTTGTTGACGAAGAATGACGACATCAAATTGGTCGGCGCATTAAAACCGGTACTTTCATAAAGCCACACGGTTCCCACATGGTCATCGAAGAACTTTTTGGTTTCCAAAGGATCTTCGAGTTTACCGAAAATTTTCAAGTTGCAGTTACCCAAGATGGAGTGAGCTTCCTGCTTCACGCGCTTTTCCATCGCGGGAATATCCTGCGCGGCAAACACAAGAGCGAAGCCGAGCGAACGAGCCTGCGCGGCCATCACCGCCATACCTTGCGCGGTATAGTAACCGACTTCGTCGAATACGGTCATGTAAGGTGATGGCGAGCGTGTCTGCTTGCTTTCAATCGTATCTTCCCACGAACCTTCCACGGACGCGCCAAGGGTAGAACCCATCATGCCCTTCAAGGATGCGGCGATGATTTTACCCAAGTTCGCCGCTTCATCGCCTGACTTTTCAAGTGACGGGATAAGACCGATCAGCATGCGGCGGTTCAACACCACGTCGATGGTATCAATATCGGCAAGCTGCGCTCTAAAGATAAAACCATATTCATCAGCGAGCGATTGGAACGCGCGGGTAAACTGCATTGAGAGATAGCCGTGCTGCTGACGCGCAATCTGCAAATCGTACATCGGCGCATCGGGGCTTGGTGGTTTTTCATTACCATCATCATCAAATGCTTCATCCACGTAACCTGGCAAGGTTGATAGATAGCCCTGCAAACCACGGATGATGCGTTCCGGCATCGTCGTATCGCGTGATAGGCGCACAATCGGCTTCAACTCGATGAATTCACGCACCGTGCCGATATCCATCAGCAGGCCTTGCTTATCGCGCTTGAAGGTTAGCGCAGGCATCAACGCGAACATGAGCGCCACCGCACGCTCTTTCCACATCGCGTTATCGCCGCCAGCATCCGGCATCAAACTGGTGATCATATTGGAAAGGAAGGAGGATGAGCCATTGGCGAACGGATTCATCGTATTGGAAACCGACGCATCATCGGAGTTACCAGTAATATAATTCAGAACAAGCAAATCATCTTCGCGGCCAAAGCGGCGCGCCAAACCGTACAGACCTGCCCACAAATCGGTATCGGCTTTACCATCCACATATACGAAGCCCGAACCCCAACTCAGCGCATTGCTAACCAGCGATTTCAAACCTTCGGTTTTACCGGTACCCGTTGTACCAAGGAATAATGTATGGGTGCGCGCATCGCTGTTCGTCAGCCATAATTCCTTACCCGTCTTCGGATCGCGTTCGTTGCCAAGAAACAGAATACCTTCCGATTTTCCTGCGACACCGTCGGTACCTGGAATAGGATTTTTAGGATCCTTGCGTTCGGAATAAGATGGCATCTTGAGCGGCAGACTAAACTTCTGCGCGTTGAACCAGCGTGCATAAAGCCACGCCACCACTGCCAGTACATCGGCAATTGCCAATGCAAAGTTCAAGCCCACCATCGGCAGAATAATCATCGCCATCGCGAGCGAGAAATACACATAGCTGATGGTATTTGTCGAACCCATGGACTCGGCAATACGCTCGCCCGTGGGGCGTGCATCGCGGTAGCGCCGCGATCGATGAACTCGGTATTTTACGGGGATGACGGCCATGGCTTATGTGTCAATCTTTTCCAAAAATGTTATTCAGGGGCAGTTAACTTACTATCCGCATCCATGGGCCTGCCGGGTTCAGCTGCAGGACCTGGTTCACGGAACGGTTCTTCAAGAGCGAGTGGTTCATTGAGTTGCGGAAGATTTTGCTGCGTGGCTTTTCCATAAAACCAGATAAGGAATACCAATGTGATGATGACTGACATCGCGGTCAGGAAGGTGCGAAGGCTGAAGACCCGGTGCAACTTTTCAATCTGCAGCATTTCATTGCGGATTTCTTTCAGCAGATTATCGGCATCGCCGCGATCATTGAATACACCAAGTACCACAAAATCATCACGGCCTGTGGTAAAACCAAGTTTTGATCCCTGATCATCGCTGCGTACATGGAAATGCGCGAAGGTCAAATCGGCAAGTTTCAAACGGACAACACCTGATGTCTTTGCCTGACGCAGATCAGCCACGAGTACATCATCGCTAACTACTACGAAATGGCCGCGGTTGCGTTTGGAACGTAGAAATTTGGTCATACACTTACTTCCTTATGTTTTAGTGATTTTTTTGGTGTTTTCTTCAAGCGGTGGAACCACAGGATTATTAATGCCCCAGTATTGGGTAATGGTAAGAATGGCTGTTTCCAAGCGCGGAATGGGTAATGGTTTTCCGGCGATTTTTTCAGCCATGAAATGCGCCATCGCGCCAGCAGCTTCGGCATGATACGCTCTGCGACCAAAATTATTGAGTGGATACCATAATGCGCGGTCATGACCGCGCAGCCAGATAAAGGTTGCCGGTGCAAGCACACCGCCACGTTCACGCGCCCATTTCAACACGCCAATCAACGCCGTGGTGCGATACGCAAAACGGCTAGCCACCTTCATCGCCTCGCCGCCAACTTTTGGATCGGCAAGCACCTTATCAACCTCAGCCATCAATTCGACGGAAGGCGTGAAATCCGTTTTATGGTTCCAGTGCGTCGCCACGCGTCCCAAAAGGTTATCGCTGTCGCGGCGTTTTTGTGCGCCCTTTAATGCAAAAGATGCCATCAGACAACGTTGTGCAGGTGTCATACAACTCATGCCAGTCCAGCGCGGGCCTAGCTGCGCCAGATAGGCGCGGCGCAATGCATCCTTATCAGGGATTTTATTGACGATGGGAATGCGCTGATGCGCGACCCATTCTTCAGGTGATAATGCTTCGGAAAACAACGGTAAATCAGCAGGAACCGGCTCGCCGGGTTTGCGCGCATTCGCATCCGTCGGGCTGAAGTTTTCAATTGGCGATATAACAGGCCATTGTTTTGACTGGATACGGATAAGCCCTTCCAGATCATAGGCGGTTTTGTATTTTGTGCGGAACGAGAAGAACATATAAAAAATTGCGCCCGCCATCAATCCCATGATAATCGGCACGCGCGAATAAACACCCACACGGTTCGAAATATCCCACAATACTTCCGGCGCCAGCAGTTTGTTAGCAATCCATCCTTCGACGGTGTATTTCTTTTTTTGTAAATCCATTTCTTCGCTCATCTGTTTGATGAGCGCTTGATCGTTCTTTAATGTTTCCAGAAGTTCGCGGTCACGTGCCAATTTCGGATCAATCAATTGAAACACGGAAACTTCTGTCCACTTTACCCAGCGGATGGCTTCGACCATCGGCTGCTTGGCATACGACCATAATCCCCACATGAATAGGAATCCCATGGCGACAATCAGCACCATTGTGATTTCTACATCATCTGCTTTGGGTTGTTGAGCCATTGCTACTTCTCGTTATAACTACTCGAATCATTACATCAGCATATTATATTAGCGGGGCGTGCCGGATGCACGCGAACTTGAACCCGAAAAATCACGTTTTTTAGTAACTTTATTTGCTTCGGCTTCCTTGGCCTTTTCGGCGGCTGCGCGTTTTTCAACTTCAAGCACGCCGTCCAGCACCTCTCTGGTCACATAAGCTGCTAATTCATCCACCATTTCCTGCATAACGGCCTGTTGGGCGTTGGTGGTTAGTTCACCGCGTTCGGTACGGATGACCACGCGGCGGCGGATTTCATGGCGGGCGGTACCGCCGGGGAATAGGGTTGCTAAAAGTCGTCGCGCCTTGGTTGCCCCTACCTTTTCATACAGCTTGCTACGGATAACCACGTCTTCGGCAGATGTGGACAGTGCCCATAACTCAATCGGGCCAAGGGTGTTCACAAGATGCTGCTCATAGCGACCTTCGGTCGTTGACAGAATTAGCAATACGGGCGAACCGCTCGGCTTTGGACCCGTCAAACGATAACGCACAACCCAGCGTGCTGTTTCGGAAAGGGAGAATTTTTCGCCCAAATCATTAATCGCGCGTTCCGATGCGGTTGAACCGCACACCCAGATACCCGTCGCCAAATCAATCATGTCTGCGGTGAAGTCATTAAGCAATTGGGATGCAAGGACGATTTGTACACCCCATTTACGGCCTTCGCGCACGTCGCGGATGAGCTGCGCGCGCACAGCAAAACTGTTCGCGGTACGATGGAATTCGTCATAGCAAAGACGTTTTGGAATTTCGCGAATTTCTTTCAAACGTTCGTCATGATGCGGACGATAACGCGGGGTTACGTTACGAAGGCTATCGGGATTGAGCCACCACGCACGAATAAGTGTATGGCGTGCAAGCATGTACATAATAGCGGTTTGACGGTCAGCGGATGCATCGCCTTGCGGGGATACTTCCTGTAAATCTACCGATGCCACGCGCGCCGTACCGGTATCGAACCGCGTTACGCCAGCAAGAATTGGAAACTCACGAATAGCCGATGCAATCATACGTTCAAACGCATGGATAACACCTTCTGCGCTGGGGCCGATGGCGGTTTCATCCAAGAATGCTCTAATTTGCGGGCGGCGCGCAGCAGTAACAGCATCCACCAAGGTCGGGACAGCATGGCGTTGCGCTAGCATTGCTTCATGTTTTGCACCGGCATCATACAGCGCATCCACCACTTCCCACCAATAGGGTTCAGGTGGCAGCACCAAATTCATTTTCTTGATGGCATCATCCACGCGCGGTTCGATGAGTTCCAAATATGGGCGTGCTTCGGCATTCGCTTCCGCATCATCGCGCCAACGGTACATTTCATCAACGCAAAACCCAACTAGCTGTGTCATACCGTCATAGGGCGTGTCTTGACCTGGCGGTGTGCAAATTAATGTGAGAAGTTCACAAAGATAGGCGCGTTCATCGGGCAATGCGTAACGGCAACCGAGCTGCGTATCAAACGGGTTCACCGCATATTCCGGTGTCATCAATAATTTGAAATGCAGAACTTCTTGGCGGCGGTCAGCAGGCAATGCATCTTTAAGTAGCGAGATTAGCCCTGATGATGATGGGCCAATATCAAGGATGGCGATGAACGGCAATTTGCTCATACCTGCTGATAAACAGCAGCCAAGATTTTTCGCGTTCATGAGAACCGATTTACCAGAACCAGGTTGTGCGAAAATCAAATCGAACCATGTGGTAGTCAACGCCGTACCCATCTGGTATGGCCAGATTCGACCATCAGGGGAACGCAAAATCACCGCACCATCATTGAACGGTGAACATGACCGTTGCCATGGCAACATCTTCACAACTTCACGAAGTGGTGCAACACCGGGGGGCGCCGTTGCGGAACACGAAATACCAAGCACGGACGACATCACCGCTTCGAGCGGATCGCCGCAGATATTCGCAACCTGACAATAGCCCCATGATTCGGCGGCTTGCATTAAATTCGCAAGGCGCGTTTCGATGAGTTTTTTATCGCCCGCAGGCGCATAGGTCGCATAGGAGATTCTGAGTTTTACAACCGGATCACTTTGCGACAACGCAATCAACTCGTTCAACGTATCTTTAATCTGGCGATTGATGCCGTTGGAAAATGCGAGCAATGACGCCGCAAGCTTACGGAAATTTTCACCCGTCACGCCGCCGCTTTCAATCATGAACGAAATGCGGAATGGCATGTTCGCTTCGATTAAGCGGTTGAGTAATTGCGGAAATGGTGACGCATCGGATGGTCCAAGCGACATGTCGGTTGCCGCCCATGCCAAATCACCAACACGCACCGTGCTAGGGCCGAGTACTTCGGCATCCATCGGGCAAAGCTGTTGTGAAATCGGCGGCCATAACAAATCTGACCAATCGCGTTTATAACGTGGGCGGCGCGGCGCAATCGGGTCGCCGGGCAAACATGCTTTCCATTTATCGTTATCCAGATTTGGATAGATGCTGGCACGCACCGCACGCAATGCATCATGTACTTCCATTACGTTGGAAACGATGCCAAGCTCGAACAGTGATTCAGAGATGTTCGATACAAACGCTTTGTGCTTCAACCGCAATGGTTCAAGCGCGGCAAATGGCATTTGTGCATTTTTTGCCGCATGCCATTTCACATCCTTGCGGGTTTCTTGCGCGCGTTTGTATTCATTCGGTGTTAAGCCTGATGGACGCGTCCACAGCACCAGATACATTTCTTCAAGCGCCAAATAATTTGAAAGATTGCGCTGACGTTCTTTGAGCAAATCATCCAGATCAATACCTATCGCTGCTGCCGACATACGGTTCGGCGTCATCATCTTGTGCAGCGTGCGGCCAATACGGTCAGGATCGCGGTAGAAATAGAATTGCATCGCTTGGCCGGGGCGATCGAAACGCGCACCAAGCTTCAACGTTGCCTGATCGATAATCCAGTTATATTCTTCGCCGCCAATCATCTGGCGCGCGCCACTGATTTTCAAATAACTCAGCAATGATCCATCATTGGATACCAGCGTCGTATCATCATCGGCCGTTTCAAGATTGATGAACGATTCCACCGGCTGCTTAAACAGCAGCAAGATTCCGGCAAAAAATTCGTCTAGAAAACCCAGCATGCGGTGCAATTTAAATTAGGGGTGTAATGAACAGAAGGATGTGATTAGCCCCCTGCCCAGCCCTTCTTGAGATAGAACGGTTAGGGCCAGAATCTAGAGTAAAGACAAAGCCTTAACTGAAAATGAACAAATCGCTAAAATCACTTAGCTGGCAACTTTGGTAATGCCGAGTTGCATGGCTTCCCAAGTGGCTGGGGGCATCTTGCCTAAAGGCCCTTCATCAGAGACCCAATATTCGATAATCCGCGGGAATTGATCGTTATCTTTGCCGGAAGCACTTGGGATCATGCGTTTATCCAGCGGCATTAGGCGAATCCCACTGAATTTATCTTCGCGGCCTCGAAACGTTTCTTCGGTCACATTTTCAAGTAAGGCAGCAGCCAAAACCATCGGGTCATCGGTACCGATACGGCGTTTGGCTTCACCTCTGCGGTTAAACAGGACTTCGAATGTCCGGTCGGCACAATTTTTGATGTTATCTGGCGCAATATCCATTTGTGCGCGTGAGGCATAGACGGCGCGCATGATGTGATGCAGCGCAGCCTGGCTGATTTCGGGAAGCCAGATGAGCGTGCCGGACGCCATAGGACCCACAGTTTCTAGCGCAAAGCATTGCTCGCAGAAAATGCATGCGGTGACCATTTCAGAATCGCGCGGGTCAGTTACCGCCCAATCTTTGGGTATCGCCTTTTGAAATTGTTTAGCTTTGAATCCGCAGTAGCAGCAGGTGAAGGAATCTTTTTCGAAGGTGTGTTGGACGAGTTTAGAAAGCTCAGACTTCGAAAGTGGTTTGCGACGTTTTGGTTTACCGGCTGCTCCGGATTGCTGGGCATCAAGGTTGCGCTTGACGCCCAGCGTAATCGGGAGGAGGGACATTAATTCATCAAACCAATCTTATGAGAAGAGACTGGTAATTTGATGCATCAAATTCAACTTCAATTCACCAACGGTTTGAAGTCCTTTGTACTGCAATGGCCCTTCGGTATTGCTTTTCAGCGTACCGTTTACGTAGCTGAGGAATGATGGCATCGCTGCTACCACGCCGCCCAATGCCATGCGGGTCACGCCTGGTGCAAGTGGGTTTTGTTGAGGATTATCAGCATGTTTCTTGAGCATACCGGCGCCGCTTAACATCGCTGCACCGCCTGCGATATATGCAAAGCCTGATACAAGCATCGGCATATTCGCAATACCGGCTTTCACTTCGGTTACAGAGTTTTGAAGTGCTTGTGCGGATGCTAAATCAGGGCAAGCAATTGCAATCACTGCTGCAACGAGACCGGTCTTAAGTACATTTTCAAACAATTCACGTTTCATATTTTCCCTCTCCTTCGCTGTTAAACTTCTAAGTTAATTCTAACACACACCACTGAAAGTAATTAGGTCAGAAATTCTATCAAGCTTCTTGAACTTCATCGTGCCGCCGCCAATCGACAACGAGTTGTTCACCCAACCCATAAACGGTGGCAAGCCTGCAATCATCCCGCCCACGCCAATACGAACAAGGCCGTGAGACATCGGAGTCTGCTGCGGATTTTCCGCATGCATCTTCAATTTGTTTGCGCCGCCCAAAACCAGCAACCCACCAAACATATAAGAGACGCCCGAAATAATAACTGGCATATCTTTTAGCGCGTCTACCAACGCGGCAGATGTAGCCTGAAAATTCTGTGCATGTGCCATTTCAGGCCATGCTGCTGCAAGAATACCCGCGATCATCGCGCTCTTAACTGCTGTATTCATTACGCTACCAAACTTCATTCCTAAGTTTCCTTCAAAAACTTACATCATTTACTGATGAACAACTCAGTGTAACAAAAATTATGGCCTTTGGATGTAAGTAATAATAACAAAGCAATTATTAAAAATTGTATAAAGGTTTACCTATTTACCCTTTATTAACCATCCTATTTCAAAAATTTGGTTTTTTTTAGCCAGCCAAAACTTTGAACCCGACTGACTGTTCGATGTATTGGATAAAAGCTGGCATGTTCACCAACAGCGCGCCACCGATGATATGGGTATAGGCCTGACCCTTGGTCGCCTGCCCTTGTCCTTCCAATGCATTCTTCATCACGAAGAATCCACGCACAAAACTCAAACTGCCGACGATTCGAAGGAATGTGAACACTGCCGACATCGCATTATTGAAACGCGTCATATCAAAACTGCCGCCAGGCACATAGGCCACGCCTGAATATTTTGTCAGCGTCGTCATCGACGTGTTGTTACCAAAGATGGTGCTTAAGCTCACATCCATGGTTTGACCAACCGCGACCAAAAGCGCACCGATAATCAAGCTGCCGATGATGGGTGTCAGTGTGCTGGTTTTAGCGTCAGAACCGAATTTCGACAGCTTCACCATGTTATAGAAAATCATCACAATACCAAAGATTACCGCCATGCCGCTAATCAGCGCAAGGATGCCAGGGGTGATATTGCCAACGAAATTGCTGAGCATCACGTCAAGCGGAACAGCACTATCGGTGGCTACCGATTCTGCGGCCGAGCAACGGATGCCGTCACCTTTTACAGTGTCACGTAGAAGTGATTTATGCAGCCAGTTGATGAGGTTTGGAAGTGATGCCACCATACCGCCCATCATCACGCCAAGAATACCATCTTTAAATGGCTTATTGGTCGGATCGGAACTGCGCTTCATCATATCGAATAGACCGCGCACCACAATCCATGCGCCGGTGATGTAAGCTATGCCTGAAAAAAGTGGCGGGAACGAACCGGAGTTCTGCAAGACATTGCAGAACATGCTTCCAACCGTTGTTCCATTATTCGGATCTATTGTTTGTGCAAACCCCGATGTCGGATATAAAATTACAATGAGCGCAGCCAAAAGTAAGCGCGTCACATCAACTCCAGAAATGAAACTGAACAGGCGGTTTTGTTTCTTGGCATGCTTCATTCGCAATATCCTAAAACAACCCAACCCCATGGATTACATCCCATATGATTGGATGACAGTAAAAGGCTTTTCCCCATCATCCGAGTATTCCAAGGATTCATTAAAAGTATATAAAAAATTACTTTCTTTCTTTGATTTCAAAGGAAGAAATTCCCATTGGTTAAAAATCATTAACCATATCTTACTATTATTCTGAGGAATGACGAAAACGGTCTAGCGAACCGCGCCTTGCGTACCTTCAACAACCCATCGCCCCGCGATTTGGTGGATGGAGGTCACGGTGCCAAGTCCCTGCACTTTATCGCCCGGAACTACGCGGCGAAGATCGCTGCTATAAGGTCCTTGGGATAACCATGCCGAACCAGGTTGTGCCGAACGCAAAATCCAACCTTGGAAGGATGAACGTGCGACTGGCTCAAAGCCTGTATCTTCGTTGGCTTCAGCAGCTTTGCGTTTCTTGGCAGCTTTGCTTTTCTTGGCTGCCATAAAATCGGTGCTAGCTTGTTTGCTTTTGCGGGTTGTGGTTTCAGCAGGCGCGGCATCTGCTGCTGCCTGACGTGCTGCTCTTGCCGCATCACGTGCCGCTTTACGCGCTGCAGCTTTACTCAACGGCGCATCCACACCAGACGACGTGGTGGTGGTTGAGGTTGTCGTTTGTGCACCAGTTGAAGCGGTTGCTAGTTTTTGTTCCAGCTCGGCAATGCGTGCATTCAACGCAGCAGTCGCAGCTTTGGAATTTTCATCCATGGATGGCGGCTGTTGTGCTGCCTGCTGCGCGGCTTGCTGTGCTGCTTGCAATTTTTGCGTCAAATCATCTTGGGTTTGTCTCATCTGATCAAGCTGCGCGGTTAATTCTGCAACACGGCTTTCAAGCGGATTAGGTGCGGTTGCAACTGGTAATGGCGCCTGTTGGGGTTGCTGTTCCATGGGGGTGGTAACAGGCGTTATGACATTACTGCCTGATGATGCTGGGGCTGGCTGTGTATTATTCGCGGTTAATTCAGGTTGCGCTTGTGTTGGTGCAGGCTGCAAATCCCATGTATTCTGGTTTTCTAGCGAAGGCTGTGTTGGTTCAGACGACGAACCACCTGCAAACATTTGATAGCCAAAGAATGCAATCACCAATGCGGCGATACCACCGCCGACATAGGGAACGTATTTCATAATATTGGATGGCAATTTCATCCCGCCCGCAGCGCGTGGCGGTGCTTGCATTTCGGAACCATCTACCTCTGGGTCATGCTCAAGACCTTCATCGCCGTCATGATGTTCTGCATCATGTTCGCCATCATGCTCATGAGCTTCGTGCGAATGCTCAGAAAAATCATCTTCCAGCGGGCCTTCATCATCTGCGGCGAATGGGTCTTTACGTGGTTGTGGCTGAGCTTCCATGTGCTGGTCATCTTCAGCAAGCTCGTCGATTGGCTGATCCCATTCTTCCTGACCTGCTGCGTATTCTTCTTCGCGCACGGAAGGTGTTATCGCGTCATCATAGCGCGCATCATCTTCAAAATCATTTTCTCCGCCCCCCTGTGGGTTTGCAGGACGATTGAACGGGTCGTCTTTATCCATTGATGTGCCTCTTAAAACTTATATGTCTTGGCTATATGGGGGTAACCGGATTATTTGGTACCGGATTGTATAATGTTGACACCACTGTTCGCAAGAGATGAAGCGGGAACCGTGGTTAATCCTGTATTTGGGATGGTATTGTCATTAATTAAGGCGCCCGATGAGGAAAAAGTCGGCGGCGGTTGCTGCACTTGTGTCTGAATTGGGGTTTCAATCACATTCGCACTACGACCGTTCTGGTTCCCGTCGGTTACTGCATTCACAAAAAATAGTCCCATCGGCGTTCCGACAGCAACGCGAATAAGCGGTTTGGTTGCGGCTGCTTCATCCCTGAAGAAACCACCAACGGTCGTTGCACCTTCCGCAAGACCACGATAGAGCCCGTCTTCAACACCCTGTTTGGATTGCTGCAATACGACTGTCTGACCATCATTGCTGATAATACTATTGGATGGTGTGCCTAATGCCTGACCGAACCCTTCAAGGAATGCCGCAGCTGCCGGCAAAAGAACGCGCGTAAAATATCGGTTATCTTTTTCGGTTACCAGTGCGCCCAAGGTTGTATTCGGGTCAACCGCAAGAATATCAGCTGCATAGTCTTTTTTCTTGTAGCTGATCTTTGTGAAACGGATGATCAGGTATTCGCGTGTAACCTCAAACGCGCCAATCGCGCGGCCACCCGCAAACGGACCTGATAGAATCTGTGCGACAATCGGGCCAGGCGCATCGGAATTCGCTTCCATCAACATTTCGCCGTAATAAATGCTACCCGATGCAACAAGGGTTTTTGCATTCTGCTGGGTGGTGGTTGAAACCGGTGTCGCTTGCCGCGCTGACATTTCTTGAATCTGTATGGTTTTAATTCCAGCCGGACGCCAGCTATCAAACAAATTGGTCATTTGCGATTGCATCTTGCTCAGCAATTCGCTGTCGATGGTTTCAACAGGTGTTTGGTCTTGCTGCTCGGATGGCGCTGCATCTTGCGGAGTATTGGGACGGAATTCTGCCAAAGGATCATATTGCGATTCATCACCTTGATCGCCAAGACCCGCTTTTGTTTCATCGCCCGACACAGGCGTTGGAATGGCGCTCTTGCCTTGTTGCAATGCTTCTTCCGCACGTTTGACGGATGCGTCGTTCACAGCATCCACATAAGCTGGCGGCGCTTTGGCACCTGGTGCTTCGGTCAACCCGGGAGCGGAACGCACGGATGAACCAGGAATATCCTTTTCATTGCCGGAGAAAATCGCGATGGCAGCAGCAGCGAGTGCACCAACAATCACCACCAACACAAACATTTTGAACAACGGGCTGCCTTGCCACGCAGCGGCGATGTTGTTCGCCATAGTTGGCTTTGCAGCAGGCGCACGTTGTACCGTTGCGTCCGAAAAATCCTGATCAAAATCATCTGCGTTGTTGTTGGTCATGACTATTCTTCTTCCTTGGGTGCCACTCTTGCGCGTACCAGCACACCATTATCAGACATAATAAGGACGGGCGTTTCAGTTAATTCATATACCGTGGTGCCATCCGCGGATGACACACTGGAATCCCAAGATGGCGATAACATGGTGAGCGGTGTACGCACGAACATGCGGCGATCTACCGTCCATGCCATGGTGCGAGAGTCTGCGCCATTGATGCGAACGCGCTTTGCTTCGGGCGGCGGTGCGTTATCAAGGAACCCCATGATGTCGGCTGAGCCCGCTTGTAATCTGTTCTTCTTATCAATCAGCGATAGTTTGGCGTTGGGGCCAAGACGCGGAACGCGTGCGTCAAAACGGTAATCCACCGTTGCGCCACCGGAAGCCAGCTTGAAAATAATCGGCGTTGATAAATCCTGTAACAAGACCGACAGATTACCATAACCAAAACGTGTCAGTGGCATCACGCGGATAACGTGATTACCGCCGCCTGTTTTGCTCACTTCAAAATTTCCGCCAATCCCTAAATCAAGAATGGGCCATGGCTCGCCCGTTGCATCCAAAATCGTAATCGTCGTTACATAACCCGACGAAATATTGATGGTGGGTGGTTCAGAACCAGGTTCCAGCGATAATGTTTTGATGCGGACTTGGCCGCGTGGCTGTCCCGTAGATGGTGGAACGGATGCGCGCTGCGTGCGTTCATAACGGCTCATCGTATCGCGCACTTCATTTGGGCCTAGCGGAACAAGTCCTTCGTAAGCGCGTTCAAACGTTGATTGATATTTTTGTTTTTTGGCATCGTAGAATGAACGTTCAGCTTCATTACGGATGGCATTGTCCAAACGGCTTTCTTGCGGCAAGGGCGGTGGATCAAGTGGCATCACGCTGGATGCAGGACGATCCACGCTTGCGGTTCTTCCAAGCGCTTCAGTTGGTGGCGCAGGTGGCGGTGTAGTATCCGTTGAAATGGTAAGTGGCGGAGGTGCATCGGTAGTTGTAGTGGTGGTTGTCGTCGTAGAGGTTGGAAGTGGCGCGGTTGATTCAGATGCAATCGGCATTGCTAAAGCAGGATGAGCGAGCGCAGGCGCTTCCATTGCAGGCGGCGCAAGATTTGCTTCCATTGATAATGTCGGGGATGTTGCCTGAGATGTTGATGGAGGGGGCAATATCGCAGGGGAAGATGTTGCCATCAGCGCGGCAGGCAAAATGGTCTGTGCATAAGCTGTGGAAATCCCTGTGCATAGTAATGTCACAAGGAGTACGCCGCCCGAAACGGCTAAATGCCGTAAAGGTCTACCTATCAATGATTTGAGGTCACGAATCGTCATCTGTTTTCACTAGAATCTTCTTCAAGACTCCCGTCAATGCTTCAACCGGCGTTAGATTCTATTTTTCTTGCCCCTATGGCAGGAAAGAATCAAACACGGTTAGAGTAGGGACTGGGAAGTTAACGAGAAGTAAAGATGCCCGAGTTGGGCCCTGATTTGCGGGGTGATTTGCCGGATAGTTTCTAGGTGATTTGGGCGCGATGCGGAACCTTACAGTTGTTCCCAACCATCAATTGCAACACCTTCGGGATGCTCAAGGGTCGATGCCTTGATGAGCGTGATCTGCAGGACACTTCGGACCGGCACGATTTTTTTACCGGCTTGGTAAGTTGTAATAGTTGGAACCTGTACGACCCATTGCAGTTCGCCAGATGAATTCTTGCCCTCTTCCACAATCACCGCATTATCTCTTGCGATGTTGGTCAGCACTTGCTGGTTGAGCTTGATTTTATCAAGACGGCCTTCCTTAAGATATGCCTTGGCAAAACGCAGCCACGCAGCTTCGGTAAACAGGCGGCGAGATTTCAGCAAGCGTTCATCGGCGTTATTGAAGCCAAAGGTCAATACTTCTGTCGCAATATTCATCGCCATGTTGGTGATGCCCGTACGCGTCAAGTTCGGATTATCTAGTGGATGCATCGTCACTAGCCGCTCGGGAATGCGTTCACGATCAAGCACGCTGAAGTGATAGAAATATGTATCCGCGAACATGAAGAATACCATGAACACGCAGAAGACGAGCATCGCGATGATGTATGATAAAATCGTCACCAGCCCTCTGGCGAAACGGAACTGCGCCGATGAACCAACCGGCGCTGGTTCGGATGGATGAAACACAACCTTATAAACCTGTTCGGGTTTAATGGCGGTAGTTGGCCGTTTTGTTGCCATGACTAATCCAGATTATTTTTGCCAAAATTACTTTTGCCAGAATTACTTTTGTACACGATTGAGGATATTTTCTTCGCCCACTACCCATTGGCCGAATGCGATACCATCGGGGTTTTCAAGGAAGTCGATACGGTCAACGCGTACTTGTAGTTTTCCGTGGAATGGTTGCGGTGGATCTTGTCCGTCATACACGATGCTGATCGGCATGGAGAGGAACCACACATACGCGCCTTCCTTCGTGATGGCCTTCTTCAAGATTTGCGGCGCACCTTCAACTTTCAATTGAACGACCAGCTTGTTCTTCTCAATCGCTTCAATCAAACGGCTGTCTTTAAGCGCAGCGTGGAAGTCGATACGACCTGCTTGTGTGAACTTGCTGTTCGCTTTATCCAACGAGGTACGATAATTGAGATAATCCATCTGCATAACTTCGCGTGCGGTTTTCGCAACCCATGTGATGACCTGGTCATCCTGGAAGTATGGCTCGGCGATTGGTTCAATCGGCATGATGCGGCCATCAACGTTGGTCGCAAAAAACACATGCTTCACATCGCTGGCTAAAACGAGATACACAATCGCGGCAATCAGCGCGATGATGACGCCGCCCTGCACAAGCGCGACTTTCAGCAGCGAACGATACCCGTCGCGGTAAAAACTATTACGGATTAAAACGGTTTGAACGGCATCTTGTTTATTCATATGAATAAAGTTAGCGATGGTTCGTTTAAGAAAACTTAAGGAGTAAATTGCGTCTTAATTAGACGCCGCCGCCCGATGAAACGTCGACATCTGGCAATCCGGCTGCGGAACGATATTCAGGTGAGCCTTTGCAATTGCCACAAATGCGATTATGGCGTCCCTGCGATTGGAAACGGCTTAAACACATCAAACAAATACGGTGTGATAGCTGTGCGGGTGTGGTTTGCAATTGTGCAGAAAGGCGTGCGGCATTACGAAGATTGGCAAGACCAGTTTCAGCATCACCTGTTTTCTTGGGCTTGCGTCCGGGTGCGAAACGACGCTGCAGTCCAAGACGCGCCGCTCTGGTCATTACGGCGGCAACTGAACGGTTCAACGTAACAGCGATTGATTCTGGTTTTTCGCCCTTTGACCAAAGGTTGGTCAAAATCTCATCCTGCTCTGTCCAGGAAAGAGTCATGGTTGGCTGGGTGTTGCGAAACCCGCCATCATTATTGTCTTCTGGATCGCCAGCAGCGGCCATGCAATTAAAAACCTTCTATTCAGTTGCAGTACTCATATAGGCCATTGAAACTAATACTGCAATAGATTCCTAAAAAGGTTTCAGCCTGAAGTTGCAAATACCGCAAACGGAACGAATGCCAGTGATTTCATAGCGATATGCCGGGCGTTCACCTCTCTTTAACGCGCGTCTACTATATGTGAGGCTTCATTATCCCGCCTCTCACTCATCAAAAGGTTGCTCTCTCATGGCTCTTCGCACTGGAAATGACACGCTGGCTACACGCCGCACTCTCACTGCCAATGGCAAAACCTATGACTATTACAGTCTGAAAGCGGCTGAACAAAAAATCGGCAGCCTCGCTGGCCTTCCCTATTCGTTGAAAATCCTTTTGGAAAATTTGCTGCGTTTTGAAAACGGCACCACCGTGAACGTGGATGACATTAAGGCGATTGCCGAATGGATCAAAACTAAAAAGAGTGACCGCGAAATCGCATACCGTCCTGCGCGCGTGCTGATGCAGGATTTCACTGGCGTTCCAGCCGTGGTGGATTTGGCTGCGATGCGTGAAGCTGTGAAAAGTTTTGGCGGCAATGTTGAATCGGTCAACCCGTTATGCGCCGTTGATTTGGTCATCGATCACTCGGTGATGGTTGATAAATTCGGCGACAAGAATGCATTTGCATATAACGTTGCCAAAGAATTCGAACGTAACGGCGAACGGTATGCGTTCCTACGTTGGGGCCAACAAGCATTTGAAAATTTCCGCGTGGTTCCACCGGGCACTGGCATTTGCCACCAAGTAAACGTTGAATATCTTGCCCAAGTTGTTTGGACCGATAAGGACCAAACCGGCAAGATGATTGCATATCCTGATACGCTTGTTGGTACCGACAGCCACACCACCATGGTCAACGGACTTGGCGTGTTGGGTTGGGGCGTTGGCGGTATTGAAGCAGAAGCATGCATGCTTGGCCAACCGACATCGATGCTTATTCCCGAAGTTATCGGATTTAAATTGAAAGGCAAATTGAAAGAAGGTTGCACCGCAACCGACTTGGTACTGACGGTTACCAACATGCTGCGTAAAAAAGGCGTGGTGAATAAATTCGTTGAATTCTTTGGCCCTGGCCTTGATACCCTTCCACTTGCCGACCGCGCGACGATTGCCAACATGGCGCCAGAATACGGCGCGACATGCGGTATCTTCCCGATTGATGCAGAAACCATTCGCTATTTGAACTTCACCTGCCGTGATGCTGACCGTGTTGCTTTGGTGGAAGCATATGCCAAGGAACAAGGCATGTGGCGCGATGCAACCACACCAGATCCGGAATTCACCGATACGCTGGAGCTTGATTTATCAACGGTTGAACCATCCCTTGCTGGCCCGCGCTTGCCACAAGACCGCGTTGCATTATCAAAGGTTGCCGCAGCGTTTGAAGACGATTTGAAGAAATACAAAATCGAAGGCGATGCACGTAATACGAAGACCCAAGTCGAAGGTACCGATTACACCGTCACCCATGGTGACGTTGTTATTGCCGCCATCACATCATGCACCAATACATCAAACCCCAGCGTGATGGTTGCAGCTGGCCTTGTTGCGAAAAAAGCCGTTGAGAAAGGATTGACCGTCAAGCCATGGGTGAAGACTTCGCTTGCACCGGGCAGCCAAGTCGTGACCGATTATCTGCATGCCGCTGGCCTTGATATGCCGCTGGATATGCTTGGATTTAATTTGGTGGGATATGGATGCACAACCTGCATCGGTAATTCCGGCCCGCTCCCTGAAGCTGTGTCGGCTGCGATTACCAAGGGTAACTTGGCTGTTGCCGCCGTGCTTTCCGGCAACCGCAATTTCGAAGGCCGCGTGAACCCGCAAACAAAAGCGAATTATCTTGCATCACCACCACTTTGCGTTGTGTATGCATTGACTGGAACCGTGACGATTGATTTTGAAAAAGATCCCATCGGCACAGGCCGCGATGGCAAGCCGGTATTCTTGAAAGATATTTGGCCAAGCAATGCCGAGGTTGCACAAACCGTTGAAAAATGCCTGACACCCAAAATGTTCCATGACCGCTACGCCGATGTGTTCAAAGGCCCAGAAGAATGGCAAAAAGTGAAGACCGCAACGGGTCTTACCTATCAATGGGATCCAATTTCAACATACGTAAAACATCCGCCACTTTTCGAAGGCATGCAGAAACAACCAACCAAGGTGATGGATATTTTGCGCGCAAAACCATTAGCGGTATTTGCAGATAGCATCACCACCGACCACATCTCCCCCGCAGGCGACATCACGATTAAAAGCCCAGCAGGCGCATATCTGGTCGAACACAAAGTGACCAAGGAAGATTTCAATTCGTACGGTGCACGCCGTGGTAATCACGAAATCATGATGCGAGGTACATTCGCCAATATTCGTATCAAGAATGAATTATTGCCGGGCACCGAAGGCGGTATTACCAAATATCTGCCAACAGGAGAGACCATGCCGATTTATGATGCAGCAATGCGTTATATCGCCGCCAATGTTCCATTGATGATTATTGCTGGTAAAGAATACGGCACGGGTTCTAGCCGCGATTGGGCCGCCAAAGGCACCAAGCTGCTGGGCGTGCGCGCTGTAATCGCCGAAAGCTTTGAACGTATTCACCGCAGCAATTTGGTGGGTATGGGCGTGTTGCCGCTTGAATTCAAGAACGGCATGACCCGTGCTGATTTGAAACTGGATGGTTCGGAAGATTTATCCATCATCGGTATCGAAAAAGGTTTGAAGGCGGGGATGGAATTATTCCTGACCATCTCGAAAGCTGGAACGCAAGACCGTCAAATCCCGCTTAAATGCCGCATCGATACCGCGGATGAAGTCGAATACTACGCCAATGGCGGTATTCTACCCTTCGTGCTACGCGGCATGATGGCTGCTTAAAATAGCATGCTGGAATATTCGATAGAGCCGATGAAACTGGTATTTTCATCGGCTACTATTTGCTTTTTGCTGTTAGGCACAGGGTATCATTTTTTTCTTATTTACAATAACAAGCTTAATAGCAGCGCCTCCAAATATGGAAAAAAGCTTTCTATAATTTATCTTTTGGCTGGCTCAGCCGCACTATTTTTTGTCGCCTCAACTAGTGTATTCCAAAGCTGCCCTCTAATGGGGAGGCGTGCATGGCTAATGAATATAATTCTGTGTGAAAATGAAATTATACAATACGTATTTTTGATATTCGTCTTTGTTTGTGGATTAGCAGCCTTTATTGCTGCATTTAAAGTTTATCTATCCCTTTTAAAGGATCGCCAGCTAAGCCATCACTCGCCTATGAAAAAACTAAAGCCAATTTCATCATCGCTGTTGAAAAAGGATTAAACGACAAAACCGTCAGGCACTATTCAAATGCCGCATCAATACCGCAGATGAAGTCGAATACTACGCTAATGGCGGTATTCTTCCATTCGTGCTACGCGGCATGATGGCTGCTGTTTAGGTCTTATCAGCAACCAGCTTACGGTTAACGCCCCAGTTTTCGAGCTCTACTTCTTCAATCACGATGTGGGTAGCTTCGGGACGTTTATTGAGAACGCGCGACAAGGTATCGGTGATGCCTTCGACGATTTCGCGTTTCTGGTCTTTGGTGACACCTGTCTTGGTAATTTTTACATTCACGAATGGCATAGCAACTCCTTATTAGAATAATCCAAAAATTTTTCCGTCCGCCCCAACGCCGATTTTTTCAGCAGCCGGTTCGCGCGGCAAGCCGGGCATGGTCATAATATCCCCCGCCAATGCAACCACAAATCCTGCGCCTGCGCTTAATCGTACATCACGAATGGGGAATGTGAATCCTTCCGGTGCGCCCATGAGTGTTGGGTCGGATGAAAAACTATATTGCGTTTTGGCAATGCAGATGGACAGTTTTCCGTAGCCGTCTTTTTCAAACTGTTCCAGTTTTTTGGCAGCTTTCGCATCAATCGCCACGTCTTTGGCGCGGTAGATTGTTTGCGCGATGGTTTTGATTTTATCCTTTAATGACAGGCTGTCATCATAAATCGGCTTGAATTGGCTTACGCCGCTTTCGGCCAATTTTACAACGGTTTCTGCCAATGCTTTAGCGCCCTTCCCGCCATCACCCCAATGGGTGCACAGATGGACAGGCACACCCATTGCCTTGCATGCATCTTCCACCACTTTGCTTTCAGCAGGCGTATCGGATGTGAAGTGATTGATGGCGACTACTACGGGCAGGCCAAATTTCTTCATGTTCTCCACATGACGTTGCAGATTGGTAAGGCCACGTTTCACCGCATCCGTATCTTCGCTTCCCAAATCGGTTTTTAAAACGCCGCCATGCAGTTTCAGCGCGCGGATGGTTGCAACCACCACGCAAGCATCCGGTTTCAAACCCGATTGTCTGCATTTGATATCCAGAAATTTTTCTGCGCCCAAATCCGCACCAAAGCCGGCTTCGGTCACCACATAATCACCCAGTTTCATCGCGGCATGTGTTGCAATCGCACTGTTACACCCATGCGCGATATTGGCGAATGGCCCACCATGGATGAAGGCAGGCGTACCTTCCAAAGACTGCACTAAATTGGGATTTAATGCGTCTTTCAATAGGGCAGCCATGGCGCCAGTTGCCTTTAAATCGGCTGCGGTAATGACGCCTCCACCTTGCTTTTGTGCGACCACCATTCGGTCAAGGCGTGCCTTTAAATCATCCGCATCTTTGGCCAGACAGAAAATCGCCATGACTTCCGATGCGACGGTGATATCAAACCCGTCTTCGCGCGGAATTCCGTTATTACCAAGCCCCACCACGGTTTGACGAAGCGCGCGGTCATTCATATCCATCGCACGTTTCAAATTTATTTTGCGCGTATCAACGTTCAGGGAATTTCCCCAATACATGTGATTATCGAGTAGCGCGGCGAGCAAATTGTGGGCAGAAGTGATGGCATGAAAATCACCCGTGAAATGCAAATTGATTTCTTCCATCGGGCCGACTTGTGCGTAACCTCCCCCCGTTGCCCCGCCCTTCATCCCAAAGCAAGGCCCCAATGATGGTTCACGCAGCGCAATCACGGTCTTTTTACCAATCAATGTCAGCGCATCACCAAGACCGATGGTTGTGGTGGTTTTGCCTTCGCCCGCAGCCGTGGGATTAATCGCCGTTACCAACACCAACTTTGCCTTGCGTTCCGGCATTTTTTTGAGCCAGCCAAGGTCAATCTTCGCCTTGGTATGTCCGTAACGAAAAAGCGCATCCATCGGTATGCCCAATTTTTCGGCAATTGTTTCAATTGGCACGAGCGGGGTTTTCTGGGCAATGTCGAGGTCGATGGAGGAGGCCATTTCGAGTCTTTCCTTGTGTGGTTGTTTCATAAAGGCGACGGCGAGCACAAATAATGCTTTATTTGCCTATATTATTGATGTTGCGCTTGGAATTAAAGCGTTTTGCGTGCATATATTTGCCATCACACACTATATATGATTTTCGGAGTTTAATACGTATGGGTAGTTCCTCTTCTGGATCACATTCTCATGGTCCAAATTGTAATCATGGTCAAGATAGCCACGATGAAAGCACCGACCAAAGCAAGCGCGATTTCATCTTCATATCTGCCGCATCAATGGCAGCCGTTGGAACAGGGGTGGTCGCTTGGCCATTTGTTGCAACACTAGGCCCTGCCAAAGACACCCTTGCGCTGTCGACCACAGAAGTTGATTTATCACACATTCAGGAAGGCCAAGCTGTCACCGTGATGTGGCGCGGCAAGCCTGTGTTCATTCGCCGCCGTACTGCTGCCGATATTGAATCAGCGCGCAAGGTTGATGATGATGCATCTACATTCGCTGGCCTACGCGATAAGCAAAAAGATGCCGAACGCGTCAAGCAATCAGCCTTTGGCGGAAAAGAGATGCCGCAATGGTTGGTAATGGTTGGCGTGTGCACCCATTTGGGTTGCGTGCCGATGGGTCAAAAACCAACCGATATGCATGGTGATTTCGAGGGCTGGTTCTGTCCATGCCATGGTTCGCATTATGACAGCGCAGGCCGCATCCGCAAAGGCCCGGCACCAACGAACCTTGCTATCCCCGCCTACTCATTTCTTTCAGAAAACCGCATTCGCATCGGTTAAGTCTTCAATTCACTAAAGGAATTTTCTATGTCCGGTAACACAACTCCAACCGATTTTGGCAATCCCGTCATCAACTGGATTGATCGTCGCCTGCCCGTTTTCACCATGATGCAAAAGGAATACGGCGTATTCCCAACACCGCGCAATTTCAATTACCTGTGGAACTTTGGCGCGATTGCCATGGTGATGCTGATGGTGATGATTGCATCCGGACTTGTGCTGGCGATGCATTACACGGCAGACACCAAACTGTCCTTCAATATCGTTGAACGCATCATGCGCGATGTGGATTACGGATGGCTCATCCGTTACATCCACATGAACGGTGCATCCATGTTCTTCATTGCCGTTTACATCCACATCTTCCGCGGCCTGTATTACGGATCATATAAACAGCCACGCGAATTATTGTGGATTTTGGGCGTGTTGATTTTGCTGCTGATGATGGCAACCGCGTTCATGGGTTATGTGCTACCTTGGGGCCAAATGAGCTTTTGGGGCGCAACCGTTATTACCAATCTGTTCAGTGCTATTCCACTGGTGGGCGATACCATTGTGACATGGCTGTGGGGCGGTTTTTCGGTTGATAATCCAACCCTGACCCGCTTCTTTGCGCTGCATTTCCTGATGCCATTCGTTATCCTTGGCGTTGTGTTCCTGCATATCGCGGCCTTGCACGTATCGGGTTCTAACAACCCGCTGGGCATTGAACCAAAATCGGACAAAGACACCGTTCCGTTCAGCCCGTATTACACCGTGAAGGATTTGTTTGGTCTGTGCGTATTCTTAATCGTGTACGCGGCGTTCGTATTCTACGCACCAAACTATATGGGTCATCCTGATAACTATACGCCAGCCAACCCGATGGTAACACCAGCGCACATCGTTCCAGAATGGTACTTCCTGCCCTTCTACGCAATTTTGCGTTCCTTCACCATCGACATCGTCATTCCATTCACGGACATCATCATCATCTCTTCCAAGCTTGGTGGCGTGTTGTTGATGTTTGGTTCAATCGCGATGCTGTTCATCCTGCCTTGGCTTGATACATCCCCTGTTCGCTCGGCGCGTTTCCGCCCGCTGTATCAGAAATTTTTCTGGCTACATATGGCAGTGTGCATCACGCTTGGGTTTATGGGCGCAAAACCACCTGAAGGTTGGTACACCATCACCAGCCAGGTATGCACCTTCTTGTACTTCGCGCATTACCTCATCGTGCTGCCGTTGCTGAACAAGCATGAAAAAACCTTGCCGCTGCCACCCAGCATCCACGAAGCCATTTTAGCTGATAAAAAATAAGATCTGGAGTTTGAGAATTATGAAACGTGTATTTGCAGTCTTCGCATTAGCGATAACTTTGGTATCAGCACCTGCATGGGCAGAAGAAGGACATCATCTTCGCACCCCTGAAGGCGGCTGGCCGCAATCAGGACTTTTTGGAACCTATGACCGCGGCGCATTGCAACGCGGCTTCCTTGTGTACAAGCAAGTATGTGCAGCATGCCATTCCATGAACCTGCTCAGCTATCGCAATCTCGCATCCATCGGCTATAACGAAGCCGAAGTGAAGGCGATTGCTTCCGAATATACCGTGACCGATGGCCCAAATGATGAAGGTGCGATGTTCGAACGCCCCGCATTACCATCCGATCGCTTCAAGGCACCATTCGCCAATGAAAAGGCTGCACGTGCAGCTAATAATGGCGCATACCCGCCGGATTTATCGCTTATCGTGAAGGCACGCCACAGCGGTGAAGATTATATCTACTCCCTCCTCACAGGCTATGGCACTGCGCCAGAAGACATTAAATTGATGTCGGGCATGAGTTACAATGACGTGTTTCCTGGCTATCAAATTGCAATGCCATCCCCCCTTTCAGGTGATGATTTGGTGAGCTATAGCGACGGTACCAAGGCAACCAAGGAACAAATGTCCAAGGACGTTACGCAGTTCCTCGCATGGGCGGCAGAACCACATATGGAAGACAGAAAACGTCTGGGCGCACGCGCAATCATCTTCTTACTCGTGATGGCTGGTATTTTCTATGCCGCGAAACGCAGCCTGTGGCGTGACTTACATTAAGGTCTTTCCTTAATCCCAAAAACACAAAACCCTGCCACATTCCGGCAGGGTTTTTTTATTACCGCATACGTGCCTAGTTACGAGTTCACGTCTCTATGGCTGCGGCTGTTCTGGTTTGGCTCGCCAGCAAGGAAGCGAACCAAGAACTTTATAGTTTTTCCTGATACGCGGAAGATGGTGGCGCAGGCGGCATTCAAAGCAATGAGTGTTTTCTGAAGCCCTGTTTTCTCTTCTTGTTCGATATACATAAGCCCTCCAAAATACATAAAGTTTTTTATAGTTTTTATGCGCCTACTATATTCCATACTGGTTAAGTATGAATTAAGGAAGCTGGTTAACGGCGGGGCTTAATTAGCACTCTGATTTATATGGGGAATATCAGCTATATTGCACACGAGCATGGTTAAAACGTGCGGCTCTTAGTCAAGCAGCGGGTTGCCACTCTTGATATAGGCAAGCGTCGCTATGAGCGGCAATGCCACTTGGCTGCGCTTGCTTTCATCGACAAGGTCAGCGGTGTTAAGCGTGGTCTGCATCGTATCGCGCCAACGCTCGTCCTTATATAAATCTTTTTCGGCTCTTGCACGCATCGCCAGAATAAGCGCTTGCTGATCCGGTTGGCTTGGGCTGACACGCAGATTATTCAATTTGCCGATTACTGCTATCGCACGCTTGATATCGTTACGGCGCACAGCCATTTCAACCAGGGTTGCATAGGCTTCGGCTTTTTGGTCAATGCCCCTTAAATCGTTGATGAAGGTTTCGGTTACGTCGAATTCCCCGCGCTTACCCAATTCTTCAATTGCTGCTGAAATCGTCCATGGGTTTTGTTCCATCACAATACGCAGCATATTGAACGCAGTTTCAGGGTCGCCCATCGCTGCGGCAGCTACGGCCAACTCAGGCGGTGTACTTTCATCACGGTTTTCAGTTTTCACATTGGTGAATTGCTCGGCTTCGATTGCGTCATAAATCTTCTTACCTTCCGCTTCGCGATCGGTCAGTTTCAGTGCCTGCGCAACAATGCCTTTTTGCCAGCTGCATTGGTTGTCTTCGACGTAATCGCGCGCCTGATCCGCGTATTGGCGCGCCCCTACCATGTTATTATTCCATATTGCCTGCTTGGTCATATCCATCAGGTTATAAAGCTTGGATGAACAATCGCTGATGCGTTGTGAAATCTTGTACGCCTGATCCTTTTCTCCAATCAGCATCATTGCCCTAGCAAGAAACATGAGTGACTCTTGATTGTCATTCACCTTGTTCTTGGTCATAAGTGCGTTGAGGAATGGAAGGATGATATCGCGGGCGCGATCTGGCTGGCCAAGGATATGATAGGAAACACCCAATGAAAGCCAATCCCAGCGTGCATTGACGATGGGGTGTTCCAAAGGTGGCAGCAGGGTTTCGATGCGGTAAAGGAAACACGCATCGGTCGATGGGCCGGTTGCTGTCGCAATGCCGTGCTCAGCCAAGAAATCCTCTACATAATTACCGCGTTCGCATGACAGGCTGCGGATACGGCTGCGGAAATCCATAATATCGAAATCGCCGATGAATTGATTGGTGATGAGCTGCACCGCAATCGTGCTTTCAGGATAATCATTGACGATTTTCTTCAATGATTTATCCGCACCGCGCAGCAAGCGTACTGCTTCGCGCGTATCATAGGTTGCGCCTGCACGGCGAATAAGCTGCATTGCTTCGGTGAAGGTACGGTTGGCCTGTTGGTTTGGGTCATCTGCAAGGGCGGGCGCCATTACAGACAAAGCCAAAAACACATTAAGACAAAGCAGGACGAGTAACCGGAACAAGGGTATAACCAAGCTATGAGGGGAACGCCCGTAAAGTAAAGTTTTCCCCATTTGAAAGCAAGTGGCCAAAGGCAAGAGCCCAGAAAGCCTGCTTTCATAATGCCCCTCAATGATAATAAGGGCTTAAGCGAAGGGCGGGCTGGAAAGTAGCGATATCATTTCTTTGGAAAGGAGAGCCGCTATGCGTTGCCGCTGGGCGGCATCACGCAATAAGGCCTCATCCTTGATGCTGGAAAGAAAGCCCGTTTCCAAAAGAATGGATGGGATATCCGGCGCGCGCAACACCGCGAAATTGGCAGCACGTATAGGGTTATCCAGCAACTGCCATTTGCCGCGCATCCCGCGCACGATTTGTTTTTTGGCTTTTAAGGCAGCATTACGCGTATGACGTGCGGTTAAATCCATCAGAATTGCGGCGACATCCGGTTCTGTGTCTTTTAAATCAACGCCGCCGATTTCATCGACACTGTTTTCGCGATCCGCCAATTCACGTGCGAATTTATCGGTGCCCTTTTCGGAAAGGGAGTAAGCGGACAACCCCCGCGCGGCTTGGGTAGGCGCACTATCGGCATGAATGGAAATAAACAAATCTGCTTTAGCATCACGAGCAATACTCACACGCTCCTTAAGCGGCAAGAACACATCCGTACGGCGCGTCATCTTGGCTATCACGCCCGACCCTTGGCTTAAATTATCGACCAGACGACGTGCGATATCCAGCGTTACATCTTTTTCATAGGTGCCATGCTTGCCAATCGCCCCGGGATCACGGCCACCATGCCCTGGATCAATCATAATGAGACGCGGCGGTTTTGGCTTGCGGCCGGGAACCCCGCCAGATACCTGACCAGAATTCTTATTCAGCGCTGCAAATGTTTGGGCAAAGACAGGTTTTGGCAAAATAAGGCAGGAGGTAAGCGCCATCGCGCCGCCTGCGGCCAATCCCATGAATTGCCGCCGGTGCAGCCGTAAATCACTTTGACGCAGCCTTAATTCATCGCCTGCAGTATCGTCTGCCGCTGGCTGTGATGGCTCAATATATGGGTTGTCGTCGTGCACTGTGTGACCTGTCGAATCAATATCTGCATATCATGCCAATAACATCACCTAAAGAACAGGGGCTGCCTTACAAATAAATCATATTTAGAGGTTATTAAGGTGTTTATGTGACCAATAGAGTGTCGGCATCACATTTCAATTTCCAAGATTCTTCGAAGCAAAATGCAAAACCTTCTCCTTCTCGTTGCCATCGTTTTTTCCATTACTGTTCATGCGCCGCAAGCCTTCGCCTCCTCCGATGCGGAAGGGTGCAACACTTATGTCCCGACTGAAGTAGATGTAAAAACCGACTATGATGAAGTGCTATACGATTTTACCCAGCCGATGTTAAAAATCCGCGATTTATCCGAACGCGGCAAAGGCAAAGATAATCTGCACAGCGAAGCATGGCCCGTAGGCCTTTCAACCGGCGAGATGTTCTTCAGCGTCACCAGTGACATCATGAAGATGCGTACGGGATACAGCCAGACCACCTGCGGCCAGATTAAAGCCATTCATGTGGAATTCGGGTTTAAAGATAACAAGATTTATGTCGCCAAGGAATTCCCGAAACGCTCCTGCCCGTTCAAAGAAATTTTAGGTCATGAAGAAAAACACAAAGCCGTCGACCGTGCTATCCTCGATGAATACACCGACAAAATGCGTATCGCATTTCGCGATGCAGCCAAAAAGATTGGTGTTGTGCAATCATCATCCGCGTCAGTCATTGACGATCAGCTCAATTCAGCCTTCAACCAAGCGGTCGATAAGATAAGCCGCCAAATCGAAGATGATTTAAAAGAACGCCAAAAAGAAGTTGATAGCAAAGAAGAATATCAACGCGTGACCGATAGCTGCGATGGCCGTACCATGGAAATCGTCAACCAGCGTTTGGAAATTTTGGAAGAAAGCCATCCTGGCATCACCAAAGTTCACCAAAGCCGCTAACCACACCAGACATAAAAAAAGCCCTGAAGGATTTCTCCCTCAGGGCTTGTTTATTGTCTTATCAATTATTTTTGCCGATTTATTTCTGAGCAAAGAATTGCTTGTGCAACAATCCGCCGATTAGGCCGCCAACAAGTGGCGCAACCCAGAATACCCAAAGCTGTTCAATCGCCCAGCCGCCCACGAATAATGCCTGACCCGTTGAACGTGCAGGGTTGACGGATGTGTTGGTGACAGGAATGGAGATTAAATGGATGAGCGTAAGCGCAAGACCAATCGCGATTGGCGCAAAACCGGCAGGCACGCGGCTTTCGGTTGCACCAAGGATGACAAGCAGGAATAGCGCAGTCAACACCACTTCAATAATCACGCCAGCTTCCAGCGTGTAACCGCCGGGGGAATGTTCGCCAAAACCGTTCGCTGCAAAACCGCCAATGGATGCTTCCGCTTTACCAGTTGCAACCAAATAGATAACGCCAGCTGCCGCGCATGCGCCCAGCGTTTGTGAAATCACGTAGGGCACAAAATCCTTCCATGCAAAACGGCCAGCAACTGCTAAACCGAATGATACCGCCGGATTAAAGTGACCACCAGAGATGGGGCCGAATGCATAAGCGCCACATAATACAGTCAACCCGAATGCGAGGGATACACCGGCAAAGCCGATACCAAGCGTTGGAACGCCAGCGGCCAGAACAGCGCTGCCGCAACCGCCAAGCACGAGTAGGAACGTTCCAAAAAATTCTGCTAACAGTTTTTGTGGGGATGAATATTGCATGGGGTCACTCCGGAGTTGGTGGTCACTTAAGGTGGGATTTTCAGCGTGCATGTGATTGGGGTTGTGAACAAGAAAGAACCGATGCGCCGTTCCTATTCTGGTTCGCATTGCAGCAATCTGGAAAGCAAAACCAACATTCAATATTCAAATAAATCAAATCGTTATGCCTGAAATCATGTGCGATTAAGCGATTAGCAATGCAGCAGGATTAGTATATTTAGCAGGAGAACTATCAAGAGTGGCATTACAAACACCAGATAATCGCCAGACGCGTAGCAACGGCCCACGATTAGTGGTGCTGGGCGATTCCATTTTGGCGCAATCCACCACTGATTTGCAGCGCGCATTGCAACGCCATGGTTCAAATTTGCGTGTTGATAATCACGCCGTGGGCGGCAGCGCCATTTCCTATAATCGTACGGATCGCAATTGGTTGCGCGATGGCCCGTTGATTGCCGCAGGAACAAAGCCCGGCGATGTCGTATTATTTAATATCGGGCATAATGATTTCTATACGATGGGCCAAAAAAACGGTTGGGATAATTCGTTCCTGAATGATAATCGCTATATGGACAAAGCGACGTTTCTCAAAAATTATGAAACGCTCATCCGTGCATTCCAGCAAAGCGGTGCAAAGGTTGTGGTGGCGGGTCCTGTTCCCTATCTGCGGCCAGATGCGGGCACATCACCGTTTTTGGAACGGCATCATCAAGCGGCGGTGGACCGTATTCCCACGCTATCCCATGAACTTGAGAATTTAAGTAAGCGGTTAGGCGTATCGTTCATTCCCATGCTGGATAACCGCGAATTGCAAAACAGAGCGTCACGTACCAGTGATGGGTTACATTTAAGTGACCTTGGCCGCGGCATTATTTCCGAACACATTGCAGCGGGAATTGCAAACCCGACACCGCGCCCCAACGCCGTTGCTGCAGCAACGCCAACAACTCCACCACGCGGATTGACAATCAACCGGATTAGTTCTGTTTAGATTATTTTGTGAAACTGGTGGACCCTAGCGGGATCGAACCCGCCTGCTTCGCAGGCTGATATAAATAAGCGGTTCGATTCACCCGCTATCTTGAATTGTATTGAAAAACTGGTGGACCCTAGCGGGATCGAACCGCTGACCTCTACAATGCCATCGTAGCGCTCTCCCAGCTGAGCTAAGGGCCCTGTTGTGCATCTTATGCATCAATAGGCTTATTCTTGGTGGGGGCAATATGATGATTTTCACCACCCTTTGCAAGAGGGTTTAATGCGCGTTCTAATTAACCGCCATATTATCAATCAGGCGTGTTCCGCCAAGCCTTGCGGCCACAAAAACCCGCGCGGGTTTATCCAGCTTGCGGGCGGGTTGCAGCGTGCTGGCATCTGCCAGTTCTAGATAATCAACTGCAAATCCGTTCTCGGTCAACCCAACACGCGCGGTTTTTAAGGCTGCGTCAATATCATCGCCTGCCATGATTTCATCGGCCAAACTGCGAAGGGTAATGTTCAGCAAGGATGCTTTCGCGCGGTCTTCCACACTGAGGTACCGGTTGCGCGATGATAATGCGAGACCATCTTCTTCGCGCACAATCGGCACACCGGTGATGCGCGTACGAATATCCAAATCACCAGCTAAACGTTTGATGACTTGTAATTGTTGCCAATCCTTATCACCAAAGAATGCTTCATTCGCTTGTACCTGATTCAATAATTTGGTGACGATGGTGGCGACGCCTTCAAAATGCCCGGGGCGGAACGGGCCGCATAAATAATCAGTGAGCCCTGCTACATGAACGGATGTCGCAAATCCATCGGGGTACATTTGCGTGGCAATCGGCGCATACAGCATATGCGCGCCCGCATCTTTTAATAATTGTGCATCGACATCCAAGACGCGGGGGTATTTCGCGAAATCTTCGTTGGGGCCGAATTGTTTGGGGTTCACGAAAATGCTAACGATGGTTTTATGACCAGCATCCAAGCTTTTCTTGACCAGGCTTAAATGTCCTTCATGCAATGCGCCCATGGTCGGCACAAAACCGATGGTTGCGCGTTCAGCACGCCATGCCGCCACAATCTCCCGGCATTGCTTTATCTGTTCAATTATACGCATTCTCTACTCACTTGCTTTTTGCAAAGCCTCGCTTTAGGTTGCCGCCCCATACCATTACTATAGTGCCCAGATGGCGGAATTGGTAGACGCACTAGCTTCAGGTGCTAGCGGTTGCAAGATCGTGGAGGTTCAAGTCCTCTTCTGGGCACCATCTTTTATGAAAACTATCCAATGAACAAACTTAAAACAATACGGATGATTGCATGGCTGATAATTGCCGTGCTTGGCATTTATTTTTTAGTAAAGCCACCCACGACCAACACAACGCAGGAAGCCCCTGCGCTTGTCACACATGCCACGCAACCCTTCACGCTAATCAGCCAGAATGGCAAAACAGTTACCGAAGGGTTTGTCATCGGAAAACCCAGCATGATGTTCTTTGGTTTTTCGCATTGCCCGGCCATTTGCCCAGGTGCGATGGCGGATATGGGAATATGGCTTGATAAACTTGGCGCGGATGCATCGCACATTAATTCAATTTTTGTTTCAGTTGACCCTGAACGTGATGACATCAAACGCATGAAGTCATTTTTAAAATCCTATGACAAACGCATCATCGGGTTAACCGGAACGCCGGAACAAGTTGCAGCAATGACCAAAGCGTATGGCATTTATTATAAGAAGATGTCACCGATGGAGGACGGCGGTTACATGGTCGATCATAGCGCGAGCATTTATCTGTATGACAAGAACCGCAAACTGGTCAGCACCATCGATACCATGGAAAACCGCGACATCGCCTTTGCCAAAATTAAAAAGCTGATTGACGAAAACCGCTAGAATTCCTGATAGAATTCAGCATGTCAGCGGTAATGCTGGACAAGTGCTGCAAGCTTGTCTTTATTACATTTTAACAATTATAGCATAGATAAGTGGCACCATGATCCATCTGCACAAAAACGATCTTCCTGCAAATCTCAATCTCGGCAACATCGTTGCGATGGATACCGAAACCATGGGATTAAACCCACAGCGTGATCGGTTGTGTCTTGTGCAACTATCCGATGGCAAGGGCGACGCGCATCTTGTGCAATTCGCCAAAGGTGAATACGCCGCACCGAATTTGAAGAAATTACTGACCGATGCGAATGTAACCAAGTTGTTCCATTTCGCGCGCTTTGATATCGCATCGATGATGGCTTACTTGGGCGTGATGACAGGTCCTGTCTATTGCACCAAAATTGCATCACGACTTGCGCGCACCTTCACCGACCGCCATGGTCTAAAAGATTTAACACGTGATTTGCTGGGCGTTGAAATTTCCAAGCAGCAGCAAAGCTCCGATTGGGGTAATGCCGAACTGTCCAAGGAACAATTGGAATATGCGGCATCCGATGTGATGCATTTGCATGCCCTGAAAGCCAAGCTGGATGTGATGCTGGTACGTGAAGGCCGCAAGGATGTGGCAGACGCCTGTTTTGCGTTCCTGCCGGTACGTGCCGCGCTTGACCTTGCGGGCTGGCCAGAAACAGACATTTTCGCGCATTAATCCCCTGTTTTAACTCAATTCTTTCAAGTTGCCTTATTAAGGGCATTAGCCCATTTTATCCTTCACTTAATGGTATCGGGCAGATTCACGCGACCAACACTTTTTTGAATGCGCTCTTTGGTCGCGATCCGCCCTAATAAGGAAGATAAATGGCCGAGCCTGCACAACTTATGAACCCCGTTCAACACGCCAAGGATGTATTGGCGACCGAAATCCGCGCTCTTCAAGAACTTAGCTCCAGCCTTGATGAACGCTTCACTAAAGCCGTTGAAATCGTCAGCGCGATAAAAGGCCGCGTGGCAGTCACTGGTATCGGCAAAAGCGGCCATGTGGCACGCAAGATTTCTGCCACGATGGCATCCACAGGAACACCTGCATTCTTTGTACACCCTGCTGAAGCCAGTCATGGCGATATGGGCATGATTACGCGTGATGATTGCGTGATTGCGCTATCCAATTCTGGCGAAGCCAGCGAATTATCCGACATCATTTCCTATACCCGCCGCTTCAGTATTCCATTGATTGCCATGACCAGTGGCAAAGATTCCAATCTTGGCGGACAAGCCGATTTAGTTCTGGAAGTTCCAAAAGCGGCCGAAGCCTGCCCGATGGGTCTTGCTCCCACCAGCTCGACAACGATGATGATGGCGCTGGGTGATGCCTTGGCGGTTGCGCTGTTACACCGCAATGGCTTTACCTCCAGCGATTATAAAGTGTTCCATCCGGGCGGTAAGCTTGGCACCAAATTATTACTGGTGCGCGATTTGATGCATAAGGGCGATGCAGTTCCCGTTGCGACGCCAAACACCAAGGTTGGCGAAATCATTCTAATTATGACCAATAAAACCTTTGGCTGCTGCGGAATTGTTGATGCAAACAACATTCTGCAAGGCATCATCACCGACGGCGATTTAAGACGTCATATGAAAGATAATCTGCTAACTCTAACCGCAGAAACCATCATGACGCGTGCGCCAAAGACCATCGGCCCGCAGGCGCTTGCCGCAGAAGCCTTAGGTAAAATGAATGAAAAGAAAGTCACCAGCTTTTTCGTGCTGGATGACAAGAATGTCGTGCAAGGTATCATCCGCATGCATGATTTATTAAAAGCAGGCGTTGGCTGATATGGCTGAACAGGGCGAACATAGGACAGGTCATGAAACGGACTGGTTGATGCCGGAAAAACGCATCGTGACCGCTGGCGCCATCACGCGTTACAGCCGCATCGTGGGCAGCCTTAAACTCATTCTGCCGATTTCCGCTGCATGCATTTTGTTGGTGTTGGTCGTGCTGCCCAATGTGAATGGCAGCAATGCGGAGCCAAAAAAATTAAGCGCTATTGATGCAACCATGGTATCGCCGGTCTTCACCAGCCATGATGCACAAAACCGCCCCTATGAAGTCAAAGCGGATGCGGCAAAACAACAACCCAATGCCGCAGGCGTGACGGATTTATCCAACCCGAAAGCGTCCATTGATTTGAATAATGGCACCAAACTGGATGCTGAAGGCAAAGGCGCTGTTTATAATGAAAAAGATGGCACCCTCAACGTTCAAAAAGGTGTTGTGCTGCGCCATAGCGATGGGACCACCTTTACCACCGATGAAGCCCGCATTGATATGAACAGCAAGAATGCCGAAGGTAACAAACCGGTTCTGTTACAGGGAAATTTCGGCGAAGTGCGCGGCGAAGGCTTTAAAGCGATAGATGGCGGTAAAACCATTATTTTTACTGGCCAATCATCCGCAACCTTGAAAATGGGTGCCGGAAAACCAGGTGTTGGCTTGCCTTCTGTATCGAATGCGGGGCAAAATGGCGCTGCTACCCCGCCTGCTCTACCTACACAACCACAGCCATCAAAACCATAACGCTGCATGACGAATTTTTTATTCCCTCTTTTGATAGCTAGCATTTTGATGTCGGCCACGCTTCCCTTAAGCGCTGAAACATTACCGCCGGTTAAAGGCCAAGAACACAGCGCGTCAAGCACATCGCCCGATGCCGCATTCATCCCTGTACCAGCTGAAGCTGGCGCGCCAGTACCAGCGCCTTCATCACAAACTGAAAGCAAAGCTGCACCAGGTATCTTTGGCGGTAAGGCGGGTGAAGATGCCATTGATATCACCGCAGATAAAAGCCTTGAATGGCATGAACAGGAACGCGTCTATATCGCATCGGGTCACGCCAAAGCCAAAAAAGGTGACGTGGTGATTGAAGCCGAAACCCTTAAGGCGTATGACCGCAAAAAACCCGATGGCAGCAGCGAAGTATGGCGTTTAACAGCAGAAGGCGGTGTGAAGGTAACGGGCAAGACCCAGACCGCAACCGGCCAGACAGCTGAATATGATATCGATACCAAAAAAGCAATTTTACGCGGCGATAATCTGAAATTCATGACCGCAACAGACACCGTTACCGCAACTGATAGTCTTGAATATTGGGAAAACGAGAACAGGGCGATTGCCAAAGGACATGCATTGGCCGTGCGCGAAGGTCGCCAGGTTCGCGCGAATGAACTTATCTCCCAATTCAAGAAAAGCGCGAAGGGCGATTTGGTAGCAGACACCATGACCGCGAATGGCAATGTGCATATTACCTCCGCCAAGGATGTCGTGATCTGCGATCAGGCAATTTATCATGTAACGCCCAACACCGCGACCCTTACGGGAAATGTATTCATTACCCAAGGCACCAATCAGCTAAAAGGCGATAAGGTCGAAGCGAATTTCAAAACCGGTACAAGTAAAATCATGAATACCGGTAAAGGCCGCGTACATGCACTTATTCGTTCTGCCAAGGGCAAACCCGCCCCCAGTGATAAGACAGATAAGCAATAAGCATGAAAATCAAACCGATATATTTAAAGGATAAGCACGGCGAGATTACAACCGATGCGCTTCCGATTGTCAGCGATACGCCGGGCCTTGCTGCATTCAACATCGCTAAGCATTACAAGAACCGCCCGGTATTGCGCGACGTCAGCCTTGATGTTCAGCGCGGGGAGATTGTTGGCCTACTGGGCCCAAACGGTGCCGGCAAGACGACGTTCTTTTATATCCTGACAGGCCTGATTAACGCCGATGCAGGCATCATGACCCTTGATGGTCACGATATTACCAGTCTTCCGATGTATCGCCGTGCGCGTTTGGGCATCAGCTATCTTCCGCAGGAAGCATCGATTTTCCGCGGCATGAATGTCGAAAATAATCTGCGCTCCGTTCTGGAGATTCACGAAAAAGACCAACACCGCCGTGAAGCGATGCTGGATAGTCTACTCGCCGAATTCTCCATCACCCATCTTCGCCGTGCCCCAGCACTCGCACTTTCGGGCGGTGAACGCCGCCGCGTTGAAATCGCGCGGGCGCTTGCCACGCGCCCCAGCTTCATCCTGCTGGATGAACCGTTGGCGGGAATCGACCCCATCGCGATTTCAGATATTCGTGAACTTATTTTGCATTTAAAGGCACGGGGTATCGGCGTACTCATCACCGACCACAATGTACGAGAAACCCTTGATTTAGTTGATCGTGCGACAATTATCCATGATGGAAAAGTGCTGATGGAAGGCACTCCATCGGCAATTATTGCCCATGACGATGTTCGTCGTGTTTACCTTGGAGAAAGGTTTCGTCTGTAAGATTTCCCGAGTTGGAACAATTCTTGCATAGAAGACGAAATCACCATGGCTGGCACACCAAACCCCCAAGCATCAAACCCACGTATGGAAATGCGCGGCAGTCAGGCGCTGCAGCAAAACCTGGTTATGACCCCGCAACTGCAACAAGCCATCAAGCTGTTGCAAATGTCCAACATCGAATTATCTAGCTACCTCGAAACCGAAATGGAAAAAAATCCATTATTGGAAAAGTTGGATGACAACGCATTCGAAACCGATGCACGCGACCGTGACGCAAATGAAGAACTACCCGATGATGGAAAAATGGTTGCCGCAGATAAAGCCAGCGACCAAGGCAATTATGAAAGCAGCGGCGAAGACAGCAGCGATGAAGGTTCATGGAACCTGTCATCCAGCAGCCGCAGCGGTGGCCATGATGGGCGCAATGAAGATGCAGGCGAACAGGAAAGCACCCTTTCCCACGGCGTAAGCCTTCGTGACCATTTGATGGGTCAGATGCAACTCGATGTTGTCGATGCAAAAGAACGCATCATTGCCTTGATGTTGATGGATAGCCTTGATGAAGCGGGCTATATGACCGCCGATATTAGCGTGATGGCTGAAAAACTTGGCTGTGATGCTTCCATAATCGAAGGCATATTGCTTCGTTTACAAAAACTGGAGCCAGTTGGAATTTTTGCACGCAATTTGAAAGAATGTCTTTCCCTGCAACTGAAGGAAAAAGGCCGTTTTGATCCTGCGATGCAGGCGATGGTCGAACACCTTGATTTATTGGCCGCCCGCGAAAAAGATAAATTGATGAAATTGTGCGGTGTTGATGCCGAAGATTTCGCAGATATGGTCAGCGAAATCCGCTGCCTGAACCCAAAGCCAGCTTTGGCATTCGATCATGATACCGCGCCAACCATCATCCCGGATGTATTGATGCGTGGTTCTGCCGCCAAGGGCTGGATCATTGAACTGAACCAGGAAACATTACCGCGTGTGCTTATCAACGAAAGTTATTTATCAAAAGTACAAGGCCAAGTCGTCAAGAAACAGGAAAAGGATTATCTGTCAGACCGCGTTCAATCGGCCAATTGGCTGGTACGCGCGTTACACCAACGTGCCACCACCATTTTGAAAGTGGCCAGCGAAATCGTGCGCCAGCAGGATATGTTCTTTCAGCACGGCGTTGAATTTTTAAAGCCCATGACCCTTCGCGATATTGCTAATATCATCGGCATGCACGAATCCACCGTCAGCCGCGTAACCAGCAACAAGTACATTGCGACACCGCGCGGCATGTTTGAATTGAAATACTTCTTCTCCGTATCCATCAATGGATGCTCGGGGTTAAGCGCGCATTCAGCCGAATCTGTGCGCCACCGCATCAAAGCATTGATTGAAGGCGAAACGCCTGCAGCCGTATTATCAGATGAAGATTTGGTAAAAATCCTGAAACGTGAAGGCGTTGAAATCGCACGCCGTACTGTTGCAAAATATCGCGAAGCGATGCACATCGCGACCTCCGCACAACGTCGCCGTGAAAAACGCATCAAAATTTAATACTTTTGATTAATCCCCCAATAATCCCCCAATAATCACCGAGTAATCCACAGTAATCATGGGCGAATTATCCGCTTTTGTTCTAATCATTAAGCTCAAAAATGCCCGAAAAAAGATAGTTTTCTTGACAGTATTTCGCAATCGCAGCATCATAACTCGATGAAAACATCATTGACCTCACTATCCTCGAACCCGGCCGCTTACCACAACCTCACAGGTTGCCAATTTTAAAAAGCAGGCGGGGGTCAATCCAACCAATCATCCCAATTTTTCCATACAGAAGGGTTTTAAAAACCAATGACTACACATGCACAAGTGCCAAATAATGACGCTGCCCCCGCAGAAATGAAGATTCAGATCAAGGGTAAGCAACTTGATGTAGGGGACAGCCTTCGTGCCCATGTCCAGCAACACCTTTCCGATGTCGTCAGCAAGTATTTTACAACCCCTTTAGATGCCACCGTCGTGTTCTCCAAAGAAGCGCATCAGTTCCGCGCCGACATCTCCGTGCATGCTGCACGTGGCATTATCCTGCAAAGTAATTTCTCCGCAAACGACCCCTACCCTGCATTCGATGAAGCCGCAGGCCGTATTGCAAAACGCCTGAGCCGTCATAAAAAACGCCTACTCGATATGCATCACCACCAAGGTAATGACAAGCACGCAGCATTCGAAGCGATGACTGCACGTAAATATGTTCTCAATCCTGAAAACGAGGCCGCAGGCGCCGCAAATGAAGCGCACGCGCCGTTGATTGTTGCTGAAACCACCACCCGCATCGAAAACCTGACGGTAAGCGAAGCAGTGATGATGCTGGATTTTGCTGAGCTTCCTGCACTTTTGTTCAACAACCGCACACATGGTAATTTGAACATGGTCTATCGCCGTGCGGATGGTCACATTGGCTGGGTTGACCCCACCAATGCATCACCAAAGAAATAAGCCCAGGAAAAAGGGTGCATCATGTTAGCGCGCAAACCTCAATCAATTAAATCCTCCGAAAACAAAACACCGGAATATAAACCCATGACTAAACGTGAAACAACTGCCGGCCTCATTCGTGAAGGGCATATTATCGCAGACCTTAAGGTCGATAATAAGAAACAAGCGTTGCATGAACTTGCAAAACTCGCGGCCCCCATCACCGGCCTTTCCGAACATGTGGTATTTGATGTGCTGTTCGCCCGTGAAAAACTGGGCACAACTGGCGTAGGTCATGGCATTGCCATCCCGCACGGTAAGATTGAAAATACCGATAAGGTATTCGGCTTTTTTGCACGACTTTCACAGCCGATTGATTTTGAAGCGATTGATGAAAAGCCCGTTGATTTATTGTTCATGCTCCTTGCGCCCCATGATGCAGGCGCAGACCATCTTAAAGCCCTGGCTAAAATAAGCCGTATGTTCCGCGAAAAAGCATTCTGCGAAAAACTACGCGCTGCTAACGATGCCAAAGCCCTCTACGCGCTGCTTTCGGAAGGCGAAAAGAATGTGGAAGCCGCCAACTAATCAGCCACCTTCAGGTGAAAAAAAACCTGATGCACAAAAAATAGGTTCCAAAAAGCCCGTGCAGAAAAAACCCGCGAGTAAACCTGTTGCACCCAAGAAGCCACTTTTAAGTGAATTACCAAAGTTCGACATCAACAAAGACAAGCTGATTGAGAACAGCAAACGCATCGGCCTGACATACGCAAAAAAACCGTTGGTGTGGATTGCAATCATCGCCGCCATCACCTATCTGGCGATTGAGATGCCGAGCTGGGAGCGCAAATCTAACTTTTACGAGCTGGTCAATGCAGGTGCTGCGGGCTACATATGCCTTAGCCACGAAAATGGTATTTTTGAACGCTCCAGCATGTATAAGCCCTATAACACAACCAAGACTTACATCCGCTTTGACCGTGAAACCTTCATCACAGATTTTTTAAAGCGCGAAGTGAACAGCATTCCGTTCATCGCGGTCGCGGTGGATATGAATGGCGGCGTCTATTGGACTGAAATGAGCCTGAAAGAAAATATGAAGCTGGCAAAACGTTTCAAAATTGACCTTGGCACATGTTTAACGGCGCCAAATTTCCACTACAACGTGCCAGGCGCTGCGCTAGTGACGAATCAATAGTTGGGATTTAGTGAACTGACTTAGTGGACGCTAAGCGGTTCCATCTCGTGCTGACGCACGGTTGCGAATGCCAAATCGCGTGTATTGATGACCGTAAGCGGCGTACCATCCGCTGCATGTACCGCGTGTAATTTCTGCCCTTCAACACTAACGGTTTTGACATAAGCCATATCTTCAAGACCAAAACTGTTGAAGTCTTGGGTTGAAATGGTCTTCTTCAATTCGTTGTTCTTGTTTGGCAAATCACGGCTCATGAACACCCTCATTGTGTGGAAGGTTCAGTGTAAGCCCACAGAAGATAATGAATGATTAAAGCCGATTTCAGTATTCTTAACAGATGATTAATTATGACGCAGCCACACACCCATCGATGTGGAAACCAGAATGGCTAATCGCGTTCTGATTTGATTGAAATGCTGTTGTTTTGTGGCACTTTTCCCTTGGTGATAGGAATGGATTGGATTTTTGGTTCAACCACCGGACGGCGCAAATCGATATTTAAAAGCCCGTTGTCCAAATAAGCGGAGCCGATTTCGATGCCTTCAGCCAGCACGAAGATTCGCTGGAACTGCCGTGCGGCGATTCCCTTGTGCAGGAAAATACGTTGCTGTTCTTGGCTGCATTCTTCTCGTGCTCTACCACGAATAACCAACTGGCTGTCTTCGGTATGCACCGATAAATCATCCATCGTAAATCCGGCAACCGCCAAGGTGATACGCAAGGTATTGTCACCCGTCTGCTCGATGTTATATGGCGGATAGCTATCACTGCCCTTGGTACACCGTTCAAGGGTACGTTCGAACTGGTCAAAGCCCAGTAATAGCGGGCTGCTGAATATGGATAGGCGTGTTGTCATGCATTATTATGTGGCAATCAAACCGTTAATTAGCAAGCCCCCCAATTAACTTTATGCATTAATCATTGCAATTAAAAGCGAATTGGCCTTAATTCGCCCACACATACTGACGAGGTTTTACCCAAGGTTTTTGATATGACCCATGCCGCGTATTCAGCTTCTGACATTCCTGCATCACTGCCCCCATTAAAAATCGGTTCTCCCGAACACAAGCATGCATTCTGCCATATGCTGCTTGATACCTTTGATGCGTATAAGCCTGCCGTCATCGAATGGCCGCAGTTGGAACCTGATGCGTTACAACGCATCACTTCCCTGCCCTTTTGGGATGTCGCGGTACAGACCGAAGGCTATGCCTCCATCCGCGTACAGCGCCTTGCTGATACACTCAATGATACCTTGCTAAAGGAAGCCGTTGCGCTGAATGCATTCGAAGAAGCACGGCATAAACATGTGTTAGAACACATGATCAATGCCTATGGTATTAAATTAAAACCCGAGCCTGTGTATCAGGCAGATAAGGACCCCGAATGGGCGTTTTTGCGTACGGGTTACGGTGAATGCTTCGACAGTTTTTTTGCATTTGGTCTATTTGAACTGGCGAAGCGTTCCGGATTTTTCCCGCCAGCTTTGGTCGATACGTTCGAGCCCGTTATCCGTGAAGAAGGCCGCCATATCCTGTTCTTCGTGAACTGGGTGGCATGGCAATCTGCAAACAAGACGAATATGCTTGATAAAGTTATCTTCCGCATCCGCTGCATCGGCGCATTATTGCTGAATGCCTTTGGCCGTTTGGATATTGCCGGCGATGCCGCAAGCGGCAATTCAAATTCAAGTGGGGATAATTTCGTGGCCGCAGGCGGGCAAAACTTTGCCGCAGATTTCAATGTGCGCGAATTTCTGGAATTGTGCCTATCAGAAAATGATAAGCGCATGGCGCCGTTTGATGCACGGTTAATCCGCCCTACCCTTATGCCAACCATGATTAAGTTCGTTCTGAACTTCATCCCTCAAAAACAAAAGAAGTAATAGGAGAGACTGACCATGCTTATTGGCGTTCCAAAAGAGATCAAGAACCATGAATACCGTGTTGGCCTTACCCCTGCTGCGGTACGTGAACTATGCAAGCATGGCCATAAGGTGATGGTGCAGCAGGATGCCGGTACGTCCATCGGGCTTGATAACACTGAATACCAAAAAGCAGGCGCGGAGATGGTGGCGACAGCCGCCGAAATCTTCAAACGCGCCGATATGATCGTGAAGGTGAAGGAACCACAGCCAGCAGAATGCAAGATGCTGCGCGAAGGGCAAATCCTGTTCACCTATTTGCACTTGGCACCCGATCCAACACAGACCGAGTTGCTGATGCAATCGGGTGCGATTGCCATTGCTTATGAAACCGTGACTGACGAGCGAGGTCGCTTACCCCTCTTAGCACCTATGTCGGAAGTTGCTGGCCGTATGAGCATTCAGGCAGGCGCGCATTACCTTGAAAAAACCTATGGTGGCCGTGGTGTATTGCTGTCCGGCGTACCGGGCGTGAATGCTGGTAACGTTGTGGTATTGGGCGGCGGTGTCGTTGGAACCAATGCGGCCAAGGTTGCGATTGGTATGGGCGCGCATGTGACTGTGATTGAAAAATCCAACGAACGCATGAAGGAGCTGGATATGTTCTTTGGCGCATCCATCAGCACCGTATATGCAACCGACCATGCTATTGAACGTTATGCATTGGAAGCAGACCTCGTGATTGGCGCGGTATTAGTTCCTGGCGCAGCGGCGCCGCGTCTTATCACCCGCGATATGATTGGCAATATGAAGAAAGGCAGCGTGTTGGTTGACGTTTCCATCGACCAAGGCGGTTGCTTTGAAACATCAAAAGCAACAACTCATGCCGACCCCATCTATACCATTGATGGCGTCATTCATTATTGTGTTGCCAATATGCCTGGCGCGGTTGCGCGCACATCGACCTTTGCATTGAACAATGCAACGCTGCCATATGTTCTGGCATTAGCCGATAAGGGTTATAAGAAGGCGTTGTTGGAAAATGTAGGATTCCGTAAGGGTCTGAACGTTTCCAAGGGCAAGATTACCCATAAGGAAGTGGCAGAAGCCCTGAACAAGAATTATCAAACTGCAGAAGATGCGTTAGCGGCGTAGGAAGCGGTTTAACTTTTGTTTAATTATCGGATTTTAAGGTCGGATTGCCATATTCCGTGGCATACCTTTGACAATGGAGATTTTAAAAATGAACAAGATGATGATGTTGGCTTTAGTTGCTGTTGCGATGCTTGCCGTACCTGCTTTTGCAAATGAACATAAAGCCGTTGACTGGAGCCATTGCAAAGCCGAAATCGAAAAGAACTGCAAAGATGTCAAGGGTGATCATGAAATTGATGCATGCCTTCAAAAACATCACGCTGAATTATCCAAGGAATGTGCAGAAGTTGCCGACAAGCACAAATAGTCTGTATATCTAGAATTGCAAAACACCCCTGATAACCTCAGGGGTGTTTTTTGTTGCGCGCGCCCATTATGACAGCTTAATCGCGTTAGAAAACATTATCGGGAAATCTGGGTGCCTGAAGGCTGACATCTGGCCTTAATGCCTTTAGCAACCTCTCGCCTAAAAAATGGCGGCTAGCAGCCAATCGATATCCGGCATTGGCCGATGCTTCTTGTTCTGCGGGCAGCTCTACCATTTCAACGGCATGCGTAGATAGTTCCTGCAGTACCGCATCATACGGAGCATAGATAATAAATGTCTCTGGATACTTTTGGTCAGGAATAGCCATTAAAAGCAAACTATGTTCAGTTGGGCTAAACGGTGCTTGCGCTACCATCCCAATATCACTGATATCAAAACCATAGCGACCAAAACAGTTCGCAACATCGCTTATGTTTTGGAATTTATATTCTTCCGTAGCATCATATGCCCGCTGCATGATGCGCGGCACGCTTTGTTCTTGATTGAGCCATCTCAAGTCAAAAGTTTCAGAGCGATTATCTGCAGCAAGAACAACAGAGCTTGATTCATCGATTAATTCAACATCCATCATCACAAGGTCTTCTGCGGCTGATTCAAAATCGTGTTCAATTAAACGGACAGAATATCCGGACGGACTTGATTTATCATCCAACAACAAAGCCAGCTGCATAACTGACGGTTTAGGATTTGTCAGTGCGATTACCTGACTTGGAAGAAAGCCGGTGCTCCCGTCTTTTGATACGATTTGATTGATATTTTCCCATGCCTTCGCTGTGGCATCTAAATAGGTATCCGATTCAGGATGTAAATTTGCATAGCCCAAGGAATATGCGGCAAGATTATCACCAAAAAGGTTGGCTAACTTTAATTTGAGGCGCGCAAGCGCATGCAGTGGGTGAATAGTCGTCATACAATATCTCTTAAAAAATGTTCTGCACGGATATTATTTGCCAAACACCCCAAGCCATATCGCTTAATTACTTTCGGTCTATTTATTGGATTTTATTGGATTTTTTCCAAAACTACGGCAAAAAACCCGTCGGTTTTATGTCGGGATGGCGTGAGTACTAGCATCTCGCCTTTCGCCAGTTTCTTCAGCTGTGCGGGCATAGCAGCATCCAATGGCACCAGTTTGAATGATGGATTCTTTTCAAGGAATGCTGTGATTTGGCTTTGGTTTTCCTCCTGCAACATCGAACAGGTCGCGTAAACCATGCGTCCACCCGCTTTCACAAGTCGTGATGCTGAATTTAAAATCCGTGTCTGCATACCCAATAATTCATCAAGGCTTGGGCCTAGTTGTTTCCAGCGCGCATCGGGGTTGCGGCGCCATGTGCCGGTACCGCTGCATGGCGCATCGATGATGACGCGGTCATATTTTCCGGCGTTATGTTTGACCCATTGGTCGTTCTCGTTCTTCAATTCATGAGTTTCGATATTATGCAATCCGGCACGGCGGAAACGTAATTTGGCTTTTTCCAAACGCCCACCAGCCACATCGCATGCCACGACGCGGCCTTTATTATTCATACCTGCTGCAATCGCCAATGTTTTACCGCCTGCACCTGCACAAAAATCTACGACGCTCATGCCGCTTTTTGCATCCAGCATCAGGGATAGAATTTGTGAACCTTCATCCTGCACTTCGATACGGCCATCCTTGAACATTGCCATTTGCGATAGCGGCGGGCGGCCATCAATACGGATACCATAGGGGGAGAACGGCGTTGCTTTGCCTTTTATTTCCGCTTTTTCCAATTCTTCTAGAATATCATCGCGGGTTGTTTTCAATGGATTGATGCGGATATCAAGGCTTGCCGCTTCCTGCATGGCGCGCATTTCGCTATCGAGCGTTTCGCCATAAAACGGCTTCATAAGGCTATACGCCCAAGGCGGGCATTCCAGACGGATGCTGTCATTCATATTGGGATGAATAAGCGTACGGCCTTCCAGCTTCTTTAAAAATGCGACTTCATCATCTTCCAATGCGGCAGGGGCATATTTCCCGCCAGAAAAAACGGCAGTTATCGCATCAGCCGGATATTTCTTGAGCAGCGATAAAAACAGAATGATAGTCAGGCGGATGCGCTCTTCGGCAGATAATTTGGTGCCCGCCAGTTCGTCCACCCACCAGTTCAAACGGTACATATGGCGCAAAATATAATACAGCGCGCCGGAAATCGCCGCACGATCCTTCGAGCCAATGTAGCGATGGCCACGAAAATACTTGGCAATCACTGCATCTGCTGGTTGGGCAGCTTCGTTTATTTCCAAAAGCACATCCATGATGGCTTGGAGTTGGGCGCCGTCTTTCATAATTCTTCCTTCAAAATTCTATTTAGAATCTCGCTGCGGCTAAGGATTTTTGTTGTTTTTGAGAACCGGAGCGCAGCGTACATTTAAGTACGTGAGCACCGGAAGCGCAGAAAACGGCAAAAAGCCAACGCCGCAGTTAGAGATTATTACATATCGCGGCGGTAATTGGGCGCTTCTGCCGTTACCTGAATATCATGCACATGGCTTTCATGAAGCCCTGCGCCGGTGATGCGTACAAATTCTGCATTCTTTTGGAATGCCTTAATGTCATTTGCGCCAGTATAGCCCATCGATGCACGAAGCCCGCCCATCAATTGATGGATGATATTCGATACAGGGCCTTTATGCGGCACACGGCCTTCAACGCCTTCAGGAACCAGTTTTTGAGTTTCGGTAACGCCGCCTTGGAAATAACGGTCAGCTGAACCACCGGCCATCGCGCCCAATGAACCCATACCGCGATAGGTTTTATAGGAACGGCCTTGAAATAAAATAACTTCACCCGGTGCTTCGTCACTGCCAGCCAGCAATGAACCAAGCATCGCGCTTTCTGCGCCAGCGGCAATCGCCTTGGCAAAATCGCCGGAATATTTAATGCCGCCATCGGCAATCACCGGCACATTATGTTTACGTGCTGCTGCCGATACATCCATGATTGCGGTGAGTTGCGGAACGCCAACACCAGCTACCATGCGCGTTGTACAAATCGAACCTGGGCCAATACCCACTTTGATGCCATCTGCGCCAGCTGCAATCAATGCGTCTGCTGCATCACCCGTTGCAACATTGCCAGCAACGATTTGTGTTTTGTTATCAAGCGCACGTACGGCTTTCACTTGTTCAATGACCTTGAAGCTATGACCATGCGCGGTATCAATCACCACCACGTCTACGCCTGCTTCAATCAGTGCTTTTGCTCTACTAAAACCGTTATCGCCAGTGCCAACAGCGGCAGCAACACGAAGGCGACCTTTTTCATCCTTGCATGCATGGGGATGTGCGGTTGATTTTTCGATATCCTTCACCGTCACCAAACCGATGCAACGATAGGCTTCATCCACCACCAGCAATTTTTCGATGCGGTGTTGGTGCAATAATTTCTTGGCTTCGGCTTGTTCAACACCTTCACGGACAGTGACCAGATTTTTATGGGTCATCAATTCACGCACGGGCTGGGTTGGCTGGTTTGCAAAACGCACATCGCGGTGCGTTAAAATGCCAACCAGTTTGCCGGATGGCTGTTCAACAACAGGAATACCGGAGATGCGTTCGCGCGCCATGATGGCCAATGCATCGGCCAATGTCGCATCAGGAGTGATGGTGATGGGGTTAACGACCATGCCCGATTCAAAGCGTTTAACGCGGCGAACTTCTTCCGCCTGATCGTTCATCGAAAGGTTACGGTGAATAACGCCCATACCACCAGCCTGCGCCAGTGCAATGGCCATAGCATGTTCCGAAACAGTGTCCATCGCAGCAGACAGCAGCGGGATGCCAAGGGTGATGGTGCGGGTAAGCCTTGTTGAAATGTTCACTTCAGCCGGAAGCACTTGCGAGGCTTTTGGCACAAGCAACACGTCATCGAAGGTTAGGGCTTCACGGAATTGGGGGGAATTGGATACAGCAGTCATTTAAATATCTCCATATCCTCGGCGAATATAGCGAGTTTAAACGAAAGTAAAAGCGAAAAAGCAGGCTGAAACCAAGTATTTGAAACTCATCATAAACCCCCTGTGGCTAAGGATTTTTGATGATTTTCGAGAACCGGAACGTAAGCATACATTTGTACGCGCGTACCGGAAGCGTAGGAAAGCGGCAAAAAGCCAACGCCGCGGTGGGTTTATGGGCCTCTAAACCCTTGCGCTACAACATATGTTTCCGCGCTGTCGCTGCGTGATGCTGCTGGTTTTGCGTGTTTCACGGATACGAATTCTTTTTTTAACACGGCCAATAAATCCTTATCCGCGCCGCCTTGAAACAGCTTGCACACAAACGCGCCTTTTGGCGCAAGGATGGAACGCGCAAAATCATAAGCGAGTTCAGCTAGACCAATGATACGTAAATGGTCGGTCGCATTATGCCCCGTGGTGGGCGCAGCCATATCGCTTAATACCAAATCGGCTTTGCCATTCAATGCATCGCGGATTTGCTTTGGCGCTTCATCTGCCGTGAAATCCGCATGGAATACGGTGACATGCGTCAATGGCTCCATCGGCAGAATGTCGAGTGCGATAATCTGGCTGACCTTATCCGGCTTATTCTGCTTGAAAACGATTTGTGATAACACTTGGCTCCATCCACCTGGCGCAGCGCCCAAATCGACGATACGCATGCCGGGTTTGATGAGCGAGAATTTTTCGTCCAACTGGATGAGTTTATAAGCTGCGCGAGAACGATACCCATCACGCTTTGCTGCATGCACATAAGGATCATTCAATTGGCGCGATAACCACTGCGCCGATGATTTGCTGATCTTCTTGGCCTTCTTCACACGCACCGTGAGTTGGCGGCCGGAATTCGTGCCGAGCTTGCCCAGGCTTCCCTTGCCTTGGCTGCCCTTGCTCTTTGATCCGGTTTTTTTAGGGGGCTTATCTGCCATAACGTGCATCCGCATTTCTTAAAATGATGTGGCAAGTCATAGCCCAATTCAGGTGTAAATTACACCGCCAAATAGCAGCACCACACAAAAACCATTGATTTTAAGGGCTTTCAGGCAGATAACTAAGCTTACGCAGTTCCTGCTGGGGGATCGTCTAGCGGTAGGACAACAGACTCTGACTCTGTTTACCGTGGTTCGAATCCACGTCCCCCAACCAACTCCGCCTAAGGCTCGGAACGTTCAAAAGGTGTTCGGACACGGGTATATAACCCCGCTATACCATGCGCGGTACGACATGCCAGCCTTACAGGCGCTAATGGCGATGTCTTTTCCAATACCCCTATTTCTATAGCGGCACGACGCAAGAGTGTTGGCGTTGGTATAATCACCTGACCATGCTCAAACTTTGCGACCATGTCATAGACACGGGTATCACCCGCAAACTTATCTACTAATGCCTTGGCAAGCAGCATGCTTTGGTTAAGCCCCACGCCTGATTGTGCAGCAATGGCATACACCTGCTCTTGATGATCAATATGCCCCAAGATTGGCAGCAGATTACTGGACGTATTTAGGCCTCCCACCGTTGGCTTAATGCGATAATTACCATTTTTTAGGAAAGGCAAGCGTTCATGAAGCTCTCTACGTACATCCTCCACCATTTTATCGATGACATCGCGAGTAGCGTTGGGCGAGACACTCCCAAAACATCCCCCAAACCCCATAGCGAGATATCCGTCACTGCGAAGGCTGAACCACAGGAAATCACCTTCCAATGGATTTTGATTGCTCTTTAAATCGCTATCGCAACCAGCAAGTGGTTTACGCGATGGGGAGAGACGCGCAAAGTCTTCACCGCGCAGTTTTACGCCAATGCGCCCCGTGTAAACTGTAGCTGTGCGCTTATGCAAAAACGGTATCTTGCGTGATAGAATATCCCCGCCCGCTAAAACAAGACGCTTGGCTTGCAATACTTGACCACCTGCTAAACGAATTTCACATCCGCCCTTTGCAGAAACATGCGCTGGTTTATGTTCACGGTATTCATACCCTTCTGCAATTTCCACGCCGCGGCGTTGTAATGCTTCGGCAAGGCCATAGATAAATTTTGGTGTATCAAAGGTTGCAATATCGGGAAAATACAAACCTGCGTTATAACCAGCAAAATCAATGTGTTTCTTTAACGCGGCCCCAATAACATATTCAGGGTCGGGTAATCCTAATGCCTTACGTGGCCGCATGAATTCATCCAGCTTGGAAAATTCACGGGAATGTTCATCGACAATCCAGTAACCACGCCGTGACCCACAATCAATCCGTTCGCGCTCGATAATCTGGTCAGTGATTTCAGAGATGCGGAGCGTTTCTTGATACAGATGTAACGCTGCTTGTTCTCCAATTAGTTTTACAACTTCACTATGGTCGGCTTCAAAGCCCGGCATACGGTGACCACCGGAACGGCCCGTGAGCCCGCCGCCAACACCACCAAGCCCTTTGCTACGCCCGGGGCCTTTACGTTCCAGCACCAATATATTGTGCTCAGGAAAACGTTCTTTATAAAAATAGGCGGTTGCTAATCCTGCGATACCCGCGCCAACGACGACCAGATCATACTTGTCCGAAAACATTGGTTGATATTTTGCGTGTTGCAATCTGCGAGAACAAAAGAGATAGAGAACTTTTAAGCACCCCATCTACTCAGTACGAAGTTTGAATAAGTAAGCTAATTCGTAGTTCTTGTCACCCCTGTAAATTAAATCCAAAGCCAAATAAATCGCTGGACGATTCAAACCGTTTTGTTACATTCCGCATTGCTAACACCAACAACCTAGTCAGTGACGGAATATCAAAATCCCCTTCGGAAATATAAATAACAAGCCCACTAAAGGGCACCTCATAGATTGCACACGCGCTTTCTAAATAGGGCTTTTGCGTCCCGCACACTGGCCAAACTGCCGGAATATATATGCCTGAGCAAACCACTTTGCTACAGCGTGCGGAGCCATGCACACCACCAACCCGAAAACGCATCCTTGAGCTCTTCTTTTTTGATGCAGGTGGCGGCCATCGCAGCGCAGCCAATGCGTTGATTGAAAGCATCACCGCATCTTATCCCGAATGGGATATCAAGCTGATTAACCTGCAAAAGATGCTGGAGCCATCCGACCCCATATATCAGCTGACGGGATTACAATCGGAAAATGTTTATAACGCGGCCATTCGCCGTGGCTGGACCTATGGCTCTCGCCCATTCCTACGCACCTTGCAAAAAGCCATCGCACTGAACGCAAATCCGATGAAGCGGGTTTTGATTAAACATTGGCAGCATTCAAACCCCGACATGGTTGTTTCGGTTGTGCCCAATTTCAATCGTATCATGTTCGATGCGTTGCAAATGGTTCATCCCGATAAACCCTATGTCACGATTATGACGGATGTTGCGGATTCCCCGCCCAACTTCTGGATGGCAAACCAAGACCAATACATGATTTGCGGTAGCCGCAAAGCACTTATCCAAGCGCACCTTTCGGGTTTCTATCGCCCCGAACGCATCTTCCAGACATCGGGGATGATTTTACGTCCCTCATTTTACAATCAACCAAGCACAACTGCACTCACACGTGAAAGTATCGGCCTTGAAGCAGGCAAGCCAACGGCCATTATCATGTTTGGCGGTAATGGTTCGAAAGTATCTGCTAAAATTGCTGAACGTCTGCATGCTGAAGGCGTGCAAAGCATTGTGATGTGTGGACGCGATACAGAACTTCTAAAAAGCCTGCAAGGTAAACCGGGATGCCACGCCGTTGGCTTCACCGATAAGGTTGCCGATTACATGCGACTTGCCGATGTGTTTGTAGGTAAGCCCGGCCCCGGCAGCATGAGCGAAGCATTAAAAATTGGATTACCCGTGATTGTGGAAGGCAACGCCAAAACTATGATTCAGGAGCGGTATAATATTATCTGGGCTGAAGAACAGGGGTTAGGCGTTTCCATTCCCACGTTTGCCGATATTGGAAAAGCCACGCGCTATTTATTAGCCAGTGATCGGTTCGAGGCATACCGCGAACGCGCCTTGAAGCTGGAAAACAAAGCAGTTTTTGAAATTCCGGTGATGCTTGACCAGATTTTTACCTCACACAAAGGAACGCAACTTCCGCCCCGCCCATCGGCGTTGCGCCGCGCATCTGCCCTTTGGTTTTCACATAACGATAGACGATAAATGCAATCCGAACTCCTCATTCAAGCACGCCGCGCACATGCCAACGGTAACGCGCAAGCCATTCATGACGATAATGGTGAAGGCACAAAACACCGTTACCGCGCAGTCTTCATTTCTGACATTCATTTACTTGCCACCAAAGCACAAGTGGAGCGTCTTGTTCAATTTTTAAATAAACTGGATACCGATAAGATTTATATCAATGGCGACTTGATTGATCTTTGGAGTTATCGTATCCGCCGCGTCAATCAGCTTGGCAGATTAATCAATAGTACCGATGTTATAAAAGCCGAACAAACTCATCAGGACTTCATTCAGAAACTGTTTCGTTTGACCCGTAAGGGAACCGAAGTAATTTATATTCCAGGAAATCACGACGAGGTAGTTCGTCGCCTTCTCAAAAAATCTCAGCCAGGCACAAGGTTACTCATCACCCCAAATGATGATGTTCCTGATGCAACGATTGAACGCTATCTAGAATCAGAAAGATTTGCAGGAAAATCTGGGCTAAATGAAAAACAAATTGCGGCCATCGAACGCCAAATTGGCGGCACCTTTCAATGGGGACACATCACCATTGCGCCATTTGCAAAGCACAGAAGTTTGACGGGGGCAACTATACTTCTTATGCATGGTGATGAATTTGATTTTGTCCATCGTCATTCAAGTGTACTGGTCCCCATTTGGAAAGCCTTGGGAATACTGGGCACGCAATTTCGCGATGCCGCGCTGTCGCTTACCACACGTCTTTCACGTCTTGAAGGTTATGTACGCCCTTATGGCATACTGGGTGCATTTTCTGCCGCGAAAGAAATTGAACGCCGCATCGCAGATGGCATGAAGGATGATTACGCCACCTATGCGCGTGAATATGTCGACAATCTCAATCGACATATTATAGATAAAAGCAAAACCGACCCCGATTATGCTGCCGAACCCCTGATTAGTTTTATGATGCAGGGACACACGCATAACCCGCTTATCACCGATGATTATATGAATACGGGTGATTTTATGCGTACCGAACACTGCACTCTGATTGTCGAAAGGGATGACGGTGTATTTGAAATGCTACGCATCGATGAAAAGGGCATACCCCAAGCAACCGAAGCATTCGGCAAGGCCGTAATTCCGCAACCATTACGCCGCGATGAATTTTTAAAACGCCAAACCCAAAAAGGCTTAACTGTACATGCAGCCTAACACAACATCCGTCATCTTGCTTCTCGATATTGACGGAACACTCGTTGATACTGATGCCCACTTAAGCAATGCGATTGCCATATTATTTAAAAAATATGGGGTTGAATTCCAGCCAAAAGAATTTTTTGATCCCAAACGTTTTCCTGTTCCCGATGAACACGGAGTGGTGGAAGAAAAAACCACCATGCTGTTCGGCGCGGCATGGGAACACACTTATTATTACCTCAAATCACAAAATCCAACGATTGATCCCGGTGTTGAAAATTTTCGTAATGAAATCATCGACTATGTGACCAGCCATCACGATGCTATTTTGGTTCGCCAAGATGTCATCGACACCATACTGGCGATTAAAGATAAATGCGCTGTAGAGGGTATAGGCTTTGCTGCTATCGCAGTAACCAACGGTGCACGTAAGGAAGCGCTTGCCAATCTTGCACTGGTTGAACAAGCCGGATTAACTGTTGATGGTTTGGTTAGCGCCGATGACGTAGTGCGCCGTAAGCCATATCCAGACCCCTATCTTCTGGGGCACAAAATGGCGCTGGATGTATTATATAAAAACAATGCTGATACAAACCATCTTTTGACGATTGCGTTGGAAGATAGCCCACCCGGTGCAATGAGTGCCGTTGCAGCTGGGGATGCGTGTGACCTTACTTGTTTTTATATCCCAACTATACGCAGACCATTATTACAACCTGAATTGAGTAATGATGAATTGGCGCGGTTTGAAGTGGAGCAAGATAGTCGTACCTTGCAAATGAAGATAACTACGATGCTGGACGGACGCAGCTGCACCAAACATAAACGTGCACGGCCAACCGCAATGCTTTGACTGCAACGGTCAATCAACGCACGATAACAACTGATTATTTTATGATTGTTTTTCTATTTGAAATTCCAAAATCAATGTTTTGGAAAAAACCCGCAGCAGTGCCAGAATTTTGCTAACACCAACGCCACTGCGGGCGTCATCATTTCCAGTGATAGAAATGAAGCTTTGGAATGTATGCTGATTTGTGATTTTTGTCACTACTAATAATCGTTTGATTAGTAAAATAAAACGCTGGACGATTCATATTTTATCAATATATTCGGCATTGCTAACACCAACAACCTAGTCAGTGACGGAATACAAAACCTCCCGCAAAAGATGTCGATAATATGCCCACTAAAGGGCAACAACGTACTCATTAAGAGTACACATGGGTCTGCTTTCAAGCTTTCCTAGCTGGAATTTTGCGCTTTCTCACTGGCCAAAAGTGCCGGAATTTTCATGTCCCTTAACGATGCTTTACGGGAACGTGCGGAGCTTTGTCCGCGTCAAGCTGAGGTCACCTCAGCACCTTCGATTAAATGGCCCATTGCTGTGCCTGCGGTTGCAGAAGAATCAAGAAACTGGGTTATTGCTACCTTTGCAATTGCTTCATCAGCACCTTTACTTCTGACACAAGATGTAGGAATGGTCTATGAAACCCAGACCAAAGATACACATACGCTACGTTTCAAACCATCTGAAGTATCCAGCCAATTCCGCGATAATCTTGACCGCGCCCTAGAACTCATCCGCCTTGAAATAAAGAGTAATTTTGCACACATCCTGATGCTAGATGCTGCTGCACTTGATGCAGGGCTTGCCGAACACCGCCGCGCCACACCACGCTCAACACGAGTAGATGTTACTGTATTTTCACAAAGCGATGTAATGGCCAACTTAAAGCTGGCCAAGCAAGAAGTCGCGCCCGCAACGCGCATCTCTGTCAACCTTCCCGTTAATCTTAATCCTACGCGTCTCCAACAACGGCTTTCCATTTTGATGGAAGCCACGCGCCGCGCACTCAAACGCGAAAGCGGGCTGCATCTATGACACCACACCAAAACACCCCACAACCCTGCCCACTTACCAAGGAGACCACGCATGAAAATGGCACATGAGTTGATTTTGAGTGCAGTTGAGAAAGCCTTGGCCGATGGGTACCCACCCCCGCATGAATATGGCGGCCCCAAGCCGTCTACAAATGCAATGCCGAATGAAGATACGCGCAATGCAATTGAAAAAGTTGTGAGCGAAAATGGTTGGGCCGACCGCCGTGCCATGAAGGCATTTTTACGCAAAGTGGATGAAAAGAAAATAAAAATTGACTGGAAGATATATACCGATGAAGCAGCACAAGAACGTAAAAAACGCGAATTACGTTTAGCGGGAGAAGAAGCAACACGCCGCGTGATTGCCGCTGAACGTAAAGCCGAAAAGAGCCTAAAATCACTAGCGGATTTACGCGAACAATTAAAGGTCGCCAACCGTGATGGCGATGCGGTCGATACACTGAGCCGTATCATCTACGAACTCTACGAACAAGTCCCCAAAGTTACGCAGCCACCCGCATGGCTTGCCAAAGCTGCCAAAACAAAAACATCTACTGGAACCCCAGTGGTAATGCTGTCCGATATCCATTATGGCGAAATGGTGGATAAAAAAATGATGGCTGGAAAAAATGAATTCAATATTGCCATCGCCAATGAACGTATGCAGTGCTTCACCGACCGCACAATTGATATATGTTTCAACCACAGCGGAAAACCTGAATACGAAGGCTTAGTGCTCGTATTTGGCGGCGACATGTTCACCGGCAACATTCACGAAGAACTGGAAAAGACCAACGAAGTGCCAGTGACGATGGCTATTTCCATGCTGCACGACCAGTTACGCACCATGATTGAAAATCTGGCCGATAAATTCGGCAACGTCTATGTGCCCTGTGTAGTAGGCAACCATGGCCGTATGAACAAAAAGCCGCAGGAAAAAGGGCGCGTGCACGAAAATTACGACTGGCTACTTTATAAATTCCTGCAAATGCATTTTCAAGATCACCCGAAGTATAAAGACCGCGTGGTGATTGATGTGCGCGATGAACTTGATGTGCATTTCCGCGTTCACAACCATCGCTTTATGCTCACCCACGGTGATGCGCTCGGTACTAAGGGCGGCGATGGCATTATTGGCGCGATTGGCCCCATTAAGCGCGGCTTTGTAAAATTACGTGATGCTGAACTTCAGATTGGCCGTGAGTTTGACACACTACTGATGGGCCATTGGCATCAATACCTAACCCTGCCCGGCGTCATCGTGAATGGCAGCGTAAAGGGATGGGATGAATATGCCCGCAACCGTTTACGTATCGGCCATCAACCACCTGAACAATCACTGTTCTTTGTGCATCCAGAGCATGGTCTCAACATGTTCTGCAAAATGAATGTTGACCCGCATCACCGCCAACAAGGTCCAAGTGCATGGGTGTCATGGCAAAGCCCCGGCCCGCAAGGCTCCAATCTAAATAATAACTCCCCTCGCAGCGGCAAACGCAGCGACAGGAAACTGGCAGCCTAATGAACGCACCTTCGCGCCCCTCGTACAGCTCTGAAACGCCGCGTTACTTATTGCGCGTGGCGTTTGGCAGTTCAGTGTTAGTGGACACGCGCGAAGCAGACAACGTGTTCCAGTCACAGGGTGAAGCCGCCTATGTACAGCATATGGAACAAACGGAAGATAAACCGTTTGTTCCCGGTGCACTGTATCCACTCGCACGTCTATTATTACACATCAACAAACTATCCGGCATGCGCGTATTTGATTTGGTGCTGGTTTCCATGAACCACGGCGCAGCGGCGATAAAGGTTGAAAAATCGCTGATGCAGCTTGGGTTTTATGAAAATGGCCAATTTGCGTTTCATCATAAAACCTATAACCGTGGCCACGAGGATGATTTATTGGAGGATTTATCGCGCCTTCGCGCCGATGTGTATTTCAGCAGCCACGCCGAACTGGTCACCAAGGCGCTGGATCGCGGAATCCCCGCTGCACATTTTGTAGCCAGCGGTATATCCGAACAAGAACTTCAAACAGCACAAAAGATTTTAAAAACAAAAAGTCTCAACACGCTGTTTGAGCTAAGCCAAAAAGCGTTTCAAATCTTTGTAGATTTTGATGGTGTACTAGCCGACCGCCAATCTGAAAACTTTTTTCAACAAGCCTTACGCCGTTATGGTGCAAGCGACGGGCGCGCGGTTACATCTTATAACACGCATGAAAAAGCGTTGGAAAACACGCCTGTGCCCTATGGCCCATTAGCGCCATTTATACTTGGCCTCAGCCATTTTGTAGATATTCGTTTACTCACTGCGCGTTCAGGCAATGCGCTCCACCGCGCTATTAAAACCCTGCGGGGATGGGGATTAAACAATCTCAGCACCATCAGTTTGCCAACCTATCAAAGTATTGATTTGGCAAAAGCAGAAATGATGGCATCCCCGAGCAGCAAAGCCCATTCCACGCGCGTGCCGCTGCTGTTTGTAGATGATAGTGCGTCACACATTCACGCCGCGCGCGCTGCGAATATCTCAGCCACCGGGCATGTGCGCGTACCGCAAAGCCTTTCAACATGGGCATGCCACACCAATTCGTTCGAGCGCGTGCAAACCTTCATCAAGACCTTACGCAGCAAAGGCCTTGCATTTTCGCGTACACATCTTGCCACCACGTTTCCTGAACCTGTTTAGAAAGATTTAGTGAATGACCCCACGCCACGGTAGAGAAACAAGACGTTACGAACGCTTGCAAGGCGCAGAAAAAGCTTTGGCGATGGGTGAGTTTGATTTCGGCACCAATCAACGTGCGCTTGATTATTTCAATGAAGTCATTGCCCGTTCAAAAAGCACCGGGCCATACCCAGATATTGACGTCATTATTGTTATTCACGCCTATCGTAACGCCCCGCCGCTTGTCCAAAGCCTAGCCCATATCGGCAATATTCGCGGCATTATCGTTAAAAACTCAACAGGTACACGCCACCCCGATGTTGCAGAATTTTTAAAAGCGCAAAGCTTTCCCATTCTGGATTGGGATAAACAAAAAATCAAAAAAGGCGGGCCAGATTTTATAAAAGAATTCGAAGGTATCTTAAGGCCAGATAAGCCATTCATCATTCTGGACCATGGTGGATATTTTGCATATGAAAGTTCGCGTGATTTATTTGACCATTTCTCACCTAATCGCTTTCTTGGCGCAACCGAATATACCGCCAACGGACATTTCCGTTATGAACGGTTGGGCATTACCGACAGGCCTATCGTTTCTGTTGGGCGTTCTGACATAAAAATTCCTGCCGACGTGGCTGCAGCAAAACTGATTGTTCAAGCTGCCTTCGATCACATGATGCAGGCTAATAGTTATTTATATGATGAAGCCAACACCATTGGCGTAATTGGTTATGGCCGCATGGGTTCCATTGTTGCGAAATCCATCGCCAATAGCGGCTTTCGTCACCTATATGTGAATGAGGTCAATCCGCTTGCATCCACACGTTTAGAAGGATTGCCCTACGCAGATAAAGACGACTTACTCAGTAACTGCAATATTGTTTTCTGCGCAACCGGCAACCGCGCACTTGATCCAGCACATTATGCATTATTGAAAGATGGTACAGTTTTATTCACGGCAACGTCGCCCGATGACGAGCTCGATTTAGAAAAACTGATTGCACATAATGTCATCAAACCCAAGCGCTACCATGGTGATATTTATGAATACACGGTTACTGCTACGGGTAACCGCATCTATCTGCCATTTAATGGTGAGTCTGCAAATATTGTTTATCCATCCGGTGTAACGGACCCAGCAATTTATCTACCCCAGGCTGCACAATTAGCAGCGACTGTAAAGCTTGCGCAGCATCAAGATCAATACAGCCCCGGTGTTACCGATTTAGAGCCACGTTACGAAAACATGGTCGCCAAAATTGGCCGCGATCATTTCATGCGTCCAATGTCATCAAATTATTCGCTGGCATTGCCGCAACCGCAACGCCCGCAAGCAATTCCTGCAAATCAATTTTCAGAACCGGAGACCCTGCATGCCAAAATCGCATAATAAAGCTGCACATATTCATCCACGTGTATTACGCCAAATTGATAAAGCCAATAATCTGGATTGGAATGATACCTATCCGCTTAAAATCGCCTATGGCACTTCGCCTACAATTATTGCAACGGGTGCCATATTCAAAAGACTTGCAAATGAGTTGGGCGCGGCACGCTTGCTAAGCATGGATAGTGATGGCGTTTTATCATTGAATTTGGGTAAAGATTCACCCAATGCCGATGACATAACGGCTCATATCAAAGAAATTGAAGCCTATTGCATTGCCCAAAAGCATATTAAGGGATTGCGCGGCGAACGATTACATCTTGGCGATAATCTTATTGACGCTCAGCGGTCGCGATACGCATCCTATGATCGCAATCTGGATGTGCTCGGGTTGATGGTGCATTCGGTATGTGTACTTACCCATCAAATTGGCGGTGAACAAAACGGTCATCTGGTGCTTGCAAAACGCAACCCAGTTATTGTTGCGGCTAAGGGCGACAGCACATGGGATGTATTATCGGGCGCGATTGCCTATGGCGATACATCATTCCAAACCCGCGCCAGCGAAGGATTTGATGAATACGGGCTGAGCGAAGCACAAATGCGTAGAGCTAAACCGATTGGCGTTATTACCACCAATCGCACACGTGAAAATCCTTACAGTATTGTGCGTGAAACAATGCAAGTTAGCACTCTTGGCCTCTCACCACGTGAAATTGAACGACTGGCATGCCATGACGTAAAAACCGTCACTATTACCGATGATAAAGGCGTTGAAAGCATACACACCGTAAAATCGAATGATGGTTTTGTAATTATTTCACCACAAAAGGTACTGGCCAAACTTAAAACGCGCAAACACCTCAAAAACGGCAAGGCATTGGCGGTGATGCAGTTTCTGTCATCCCATGAACTTATTGCACGACATGATCCGTTGCACAGTGAATTGAGCAAAGGATTACAACCACAAGCCCGTACCTATTGCCGCATTAATAGGGGTTGGACCAAGTTACGACCATCCCTTCCAAGCGCCCGCCAACACACACCACCCACGCACCTTGTGATGTAACGTATGGGCAAATACGCCAACACACGGGATTTGTTCATTGAAGCTGCGCGAAAGGTTGCAGCGCGTGTAAAGATTGTACATCCGCGTCCACTCGTCATGCGGCTTGAGTTTGCGGATGGTATTTACCTATTCACGCATGGCGGCAAACCCAATTTTAATTCATCCGTTACGTCAAAAATTGCCAAAGATAAGGATTTAACGGTCCGCATGTTGGAAGAAGTGGGAATGCCGACCCCTGCATCGCAATTTGTATGGCTAACCCGCGATAAGTTTCCCAAAGACCAAGATGTCACCCAAACTGATGAATACCGCCAGTTACAAATATTCGCACAACGCGTTGGCTTCCCCATCTTTCTCAAACCCAATCAAGGGTCGCAAGGTAAAAACGTTTTTTGCATTCGTAACCAAGATAGTTTGAAATCCGTTGTTGAAAAATTACTAAAGCAAGCGCCAGGCTTTTTTATCGCGCAGGAGGCATGTGCAGGTGAAGAATACCGCATTGTGGTGGTTCAAGGTGAAATCATTCTTGCTTACACACGCAAACCGCTTTCGGTCATTGGCGATGGCAAATCATCCATCAAACAATTAATACAGCAGCGCTTAATCATACTCCAACGCCAAGGGCGCGAAGTTTCATTAAAGCCCCACAGCGAGAAAATCCGCCTGCATTTAGAAGCAAATCGTCTCAACCTTAATACTGTACCAACATTCGGTACGGAAATTTCCGTGCTCTCTAATCGTAATCTCTCCGATGGTAGCGAGCCCGTTGAATGCACTGATGCAATTAAACAAAAATATGCTCAACTTTGCCGCGATGTATACGAAAAATGCGGCGTGGAGTATTGCGGCCTTGACCTCATTGAAGATACGCGCAGCGGCAACATTCAACCTTCCATCATCGAGATTAATAGCAACCCCGGATACAAACATTTTATCCGTAGCGCACCACAAAATCTGGCTTTAGTACGCAGTGTTTTTGAACGCACCCTTACCGCGCTTCACCTTAAAGCACAGCAAGCGCGACAAGCCAAACGCCCAGTTAACGAGATTATCCAAAGCCCATCCCATTCCCCGGCAACGCATCCCGCATTGACGGCTTAACTTATATTGAAAAGGAATATTAAATGACAAAAGGCGCATTAAACGGACATACAAACGGCCATTTTATCGAAGCAGCACATGGGGTTAGCGCAAGGCAACCTGCTAGCAATCAGAACAGCCGCGCAAATTCACTTACAGATATTTTTGAAGCACATCGTCTTGAAAACATCTCCGATGCCAATCGTTTTGAATTGGTCAGCGGGCTACTGGAAGACATTGCCGAGGTTAAACGTGCAGAATCCAGCCAAGAAGCATTTATCATTAAGGCTAAGAATGATGCAGATTTTCATCTAGCCAAAAAATTAATAGCCGCGTTTTTCGAAGCCTACCGAGCCATCAAGCAAGACAAGGATACAAAAAAGAAACATTACCCGGATGAATTGGCTAAACGGATTAAAAAGCTACGCAAGACCGAAGGCCTGAATTCAAGATACGAAATCGAAATTCCGGGATTTCTACGCGGCATTACTCCACAACCCCGTATTGCGCTTAGCCCCGGCCAAACACCCTATATCGATGCGCTTGCCGATACAGGGGTCAATTTCGTGGTGACACTTGGTAATTTTGGTTCGGGTAAAACATTTTTGACTGTTGCACAAGCGCTTGATGACATTATTGCAGGACGCAAAAGCAAGCTTGTCGCCACACGCAAAGAATCCGGTGTGCATAAGAAAATTGGCGCGGTTCCAGGTTCCCAGCATGATAAAACCAAGCGTGATAACCACGCCATTTTTGAAAAAATTGTTGAAGTATTCAAGATGTGGGGGCTTTCGGAAAAAGAAGCAATGGAGAAAACCGAACTCCTCATCAAACCATCCAAAGGATTATTACCGGGGCAAGAAATTGTTGAAATTGTTTTGCCTGATCAGCTGGAAGGACGCACCATTCACAACGCCACCATTATTCTGGATGAAGCACATGGCGTCACCACCGCGATGATGCGCGGCATTATGGGCCGTCTTGGTGATAATTCCAGATTGGTGATTATGGGAGATTTCCGCCAAATCAATAATAAGCAACTTCGTGAAACGGATTATAACGCGGATGATGGCTGCGGTCTTGCTTATGCGGTTGCGTTTCTGGCCGAAAGCCGCAACCTTGATAAGATTGCGTTGATTGTGAATATGGGCCCTGAAGATGTTCATCGCAGTGAAGCAACCCGCGAAATCGCCATTGCTATGGATGCCTATGCACAAAGGCATAATCTACTACCAGTGTGGCAACCAAAAATTGATGCCGCGTTAAAGGGTTATCTGGCAGCCAAAACAAGGCATCCTATTAACGGAACTAATGGCTACACAAAGCCCAATTTGCCAGCAACTCCTGCCGCGAGAGGCCAGCGCGGACAACAACAGCGACGCGATGTAGGATAGCAAGCCGCCGAATGTTATAATTTTTACATTCTACGGATAATGAATCTGCATGGAATATGTACTAGTAATTTTTTTGATCATACGGATCATCCTCATTGTGATCGAGCACTACGAAGCAAAAGCTCGAGATAAAAACCGTGCGCAAAATGCAGAAGCAACCGCTAAACTGCAGCGCAGTGATTTAGAAAAGTAGGATTTGGAGCTATACGCTATCGCCCGCTCTTATCCTTTACAGATCCTTTTTTACTTATCTGCTAGTCAGAGAATTACTCGCTGTAACTTGATAATAATACCTTGATCGGTTGAAAAAGTTCCCTGTTATCTATACTGGGAATTTGTTTACTGCATACAACTTGTAACAGTAATAAATAGCCATTTTTAGACTAGTTGCGGAGCAACCAGTCTAAAAACGCAGAAATTCCCTGTATTTTCCCTGTTAAACAGGGAATATTATCAGAGGATGGTTTGCTGGGACTGCCAGCACAACCATTTAGTCCGCGCTCTGCGGTGCTGTTGTGCCTACTGACCAGAGAAGCCCGACATATCAAATGCCTGCAGCCCGTATTCTACCGCCTCTCGACGGCAGAGAGTGCACATGGTGGCAGCACCTCCGGCTAATGCCGCGCCCGCCTCAGTTTAATCGTTACCGATTTTGGCCGAATGGCTATTTTCATATTTAGCCGCATGTGTGACCTACCTTTCAGTCACACACACGCTCTGTTCACAGAGGAAGTCCGGCAAAATAAAGCTTATGAATTTAGAAAAACCTTCCCAAAATCAATCATATTCCTTTGATGATCTTGTGATAACCGAGACATAGACTCCGTGATTGAGTCACTCATGCCTTAGCGCGTCGATTGGGTTGAGCCGCGCAGCACGGCGGGCTGGCATGTAACCGAAGATAACGCCCATAAACGCCGAGAAAGCAAAAGACAGAAGATTGATCTGGACATCAAAGCTGTAAGGCAGATGCATCATCTGTGACATAAGAATGGAGGCCCCCGTTGCCAAGGCAATACCGATTAGACCACCAACTGCTGACAAGGCCACAGCTTCAACAAGGAACTGCAGCAGCACTTCCCGTTCCAGCGCACCGATGGCAAGTCGGATGCCAATTTCCCGCGTGCGTTCGGTCACACTGACCAGCATGATGTTCATAATACCAATGCCGCCAACGAGTAAGCTAACCGCTGCCACTGCGCCCAGCAAAACTGTCATGATCCGCGTGGTGCCGGAAAGCGTTTCGGCAATTTGTTTAGTATCAAGAACATTAAAATTATTGTCTGCATCTGAGCTAAGCTTGCGGCGTTCTCGCATCAGCAATTCAATCTGACTTTTAACGCGTTCGGTATTTGCGCCTTCTTGCGCCGAAATCATGATGGAATTGACATCTTCATTACCGCTAAGGCGGCGTTGCACAGTGCGCAAGGGCGCAACTACCATGTCATCCTGATCATTACCCATGGACCCCTGACCCTTTGCCATCAGAATACCGATGATCTGACAGCTAAACTTCTGCAAACGTATTTCCCCGCCAATCGGGTTTTCTGCTCCAAATAATTCACGGCGGACGCGGTCGCCCAGAATGCACACGGCCTTGCCACCCCGTTCTTCGGAATCGCTGAATATACGGCCATCTGCCAATTTCCAGTTACCTACGGTGAAATAGTCATTCGTGCTGCCGGTTACATTGGTGTGCCAGTTTTTTGAACCCGATACCGCAGTAACACCTGCTGTTGCCGTGGGGGCAACATATGCCGCACCACTGATCTGGTTGGCAATGGCTTCGGCATCCGCCACTTTAAAAAGCGGGGCAGTCGAACTCGTGGCAGGGCCCATACGTTGCCCTGGCATCAGCAGAATTAGGTTGCTGCCCAGACTTGAAATTTGCTGCGTAACAGATGCTGTCGCTCCATTACCCAGCGTCACCATTGTGACAACGGCGGCCACGCCGATGACTATACCCAGCATGGTCAAGACAGAGCGCATGAGGTTGCGACTGATTTCCCTAAATGCAAGAAGTGTGCTATTCCACAACATCAAACGCCTCCTGCATGTCGGGCACCGGAATGCATTTTGTCTTCGACAATCCTGCCATCTACAAAACGCAGGGTGCGATGAGCATAAGCAGCCATGTCTGGCTCGTGCGTAACCATGATAACGGTAATGCCGCGCTCATGGTTCAATCGACTAATGAGCTCCATGATCTCACGTGAGCGTTCGGTATCAAGATTACCCGTTGGTTCATCGGCAAGCAACAGCATAGGGCTGGTTACAATAGCTCGTGCAATGGCGACGCGTTGCTGCTGGCCACCGGATAATTCTGCTGAACTGTGATGTTCCCATCCGCCCAAACCCACATCAGTCAGTGCTTGCCGCGCTAGCTTGGCGCGCGTGCCTGCTGGTTCGCCCCGATACAGTAAGGGCAGCTCCACATTTTCCTGCGCTGAAGTACGCCGCAGCAAATTGAAGCCTTGAAATACAAATCCCAAATAACCACGACGCAACAACGCACAGTGATCGCGGTCAAGCGTTTCAACCGCAACCCCGTCAAAACGGTAACTGCCCGCCGTCAGCGTATCAAGACAGCCGATAATGTTCATGGCGGTGGATTTTCCGGAACCGCTAGGCCCCATAACGGCAACAAATTCGCCGCGCTGCACTGTTACATCGATTCCTTTCAGTGCCTGAAAGGCGGTCGCCCCTTCACCATACGTTTTTGTAACATTGCATAGCTCAATCAGCGGCGTGGAGTCATCATCGCTCATGGCTTTTTTTCAACGCTTTCTGTTACAATAGCATCGCCTACTTTTAGATTGTCTGATAAAATTTCCGTCTGGCGACCATCACTAATGCCAACTTTTATATTGATTGGAGAGGGTTTGCTTTCGCCAGAACGCATAATCCAAACCGTTTGATCGCTGCCCTTGGTAACAACAGTCACGTTTTTACTATTCCCATCTGAAGGTGGGCGCGGCATAAGCGCCGACATGAGGCCGCTTGATGGTACGACTCTTTGGGGCGGACTGTAGCGCAACGCAGCATTTGGAATAAGCAGAACGGCAGCGCGTTCTTGCGTGATAATTTTAGCCGTTGCAGTCATGCCGGGACGCAAGCTGAGATCATCATTGGCGACATCAAGAACGCCTTGATAGGTTACAACGCCATTGGTCGTCTCTGACCCATAACGCACGCGGGTAATGCGCGCGGGATAGCGCCGATCAGGATAGGCGTCAACCGTGAATTCGGCATTCTGCCCCTCTTTAACCTGCCCAACATCAGCTTCATCAATCTGGACATGAAGCTCCATCTGTTTTAAGTCTTGCGCCAATACGAAAAGAACAGGTGCTTCCAGTGAGGCCGCTACGGTCTGTCCTGGTTCAATTTTTCGTAGCAGCACTACGCCATCGATAGGAGAGCGTATTTCAGCTTTAGAAAGATTGGTTTTGTTGGAACGCAGAACTGCTTCAGCTTGAGAAACGGCGGCCAACGCGCTGGCTTCATTTGCAACTGCCTTATCATGACTTGCTTCCGCGGTTGTGATTTCACTTTTTGAAGGTATCTTACCGCCGGAAAGCCGCCACGCTTTTTGTAAACGGTCAAGATTGGCGCGGGCTTCTTTACTCGTTGCTTTGTTTACATCAACGGCTGCCTGTGCCGACTTCAAGGCCGCCTCAGACTTAATAACATCGTCTTCCAGCTTGCTTTTATCTAGCCGCGCTAACATCTGATCCTTTTTTACTTGGTCATTATCCTTGACCAATACTTCTTCAATCATCCCTGATAGCTCGCTACTTACATCAACCTCGGTTGTTGGCTGTAGGTTGCCCGTAGCAGATACCTTGACGACAAGATCGCTTTGAGTAACCGCTTCCGTTTTATATGATAGAAGCGCCTCGCCAGAAGGCGCTCTTAACAAAAGCCATACAACACCAAGCAGCAAAATAAGGCCGGTGATAAGTACGTATTTTTTTAACGGCTGGGAATTGTTCACGGGAAGCCCAATCTTGTTGAAGATATCTTTTACTTTTGTATTGCTAGATAAGGTCATGGGGCGCTCCCTTTATTATATGAAGAAGATGCCCAGCCGCCGCCCACGGCTTTATACAGCGCAATCCATGTGTCGGCTTGCTCCTGTTGCGCTTCGATAAGTGATTGTTCGGCGCTGTAAACCGTGCGCCGCGTTTCCTCTAAATCTAGCAGGCTGGTCGTTCCGGATTTATAGCTAATCTCTGTGGTTTCCAGATAGCGGTGATAATATTCGACGGAGGCTTCTGTCTGCTTCATACGGCTGTTGATGGCCTCAAGACGTGTGAGTGCATCTTCGACCTCCCGCACAGCTTTCAGAACTGTCTCACGGTAGGTGGCGCGCGCTTCATCATAAGCAGCGCGAGTGCGATCTGCTTCCGCCTCTAATGCACCTGCGTTGAAAATGGGAAGAGACAGGGCAGGACCAAATGACCATATACTCAGTGTAGATGAGCCAGAGGTCTGATTAAGTCCAATAGAACCAGTTAGCGACAAGCTTGGGTAACGGCTTGCTTCGGCAACACCGATTGCCGCACTAGCTGCTGCCAGATTGCGCTCCGCCACTGCGATATCAGGTCGCTGTTCAATTGTCACTGCGGGCACATTAAGAATATCTGCCTCGCGAGGCACGGGTACGCGAGCAGAAGCTGATGCCAAAATATTTCTTAGCTCGGTAATAGGAAGGGTTGTCATCTGCGCCAGCAAGTTGAGTTTTTGGGCACAGACTCCTTTTTGCTGTTCAAACATACTGGCGACATTCAACATCGAAGCTTTAGATAAATCACCTTCTGTCGTCGCGGAAAGACCTGATTTCACCTTATAATAAACAAGCTTTTCTGTGCTGGTTTGTGAGGCAAGGCGGCGTTCGTAAAGTTTGGCGGTTTTCTCACAGGCGCGGTAATCTACATAATCTCTGGCAATTTCTGCGGCCAGTGTGACACGCGCATCATGCCATCTGGCCTCATTTGCGCCTAGTTGTGCTTCGGATTGCTCAACCCCACGTCGCTTACCACCAAAAAGGTCGAGTTCCCACAATGCATCCAATGATGCCGTGTTGACTGTTTGCACATTTGTCCCGCCGATTGCGGCAGACTGGCGGCGAGTATTGGAAGCCGAGCCCGTGACGCTGGGAAACAAATCCGCATCACTTTTACGAGCACTTGCACGGGCCTGATTTACACGGGCCAACGCAGCATCCAGCGTTGGGCTGCTTGCCTCCGCATGCTCAATAAGCCGCGTCATGGCGGGGTCGTCAAACTGCGCCCACCAATGAGTAAGGTCTGTTATCTTGCCGCCATGCGGCAAAGTACTGTGCCATTCTTTATCAACAAGCGCTTTCTCAACCTTTATCGGTTCGTAATCCGGCGCCACTGCACAACCAGTTAACAGGAACATCACAACACAAACTGACAAGGCCTTCACGTATTTTCTCCTGCCCTTTGTAGGCCAGACAAGGCAAAATGCACAATTGCGCGTGCAGTGGTGCGACACCCTTCCTTATCGAGACGCAAGTTAGGAAGGCATAACTGCAAAAAGGCAGGTGGATGATAGGTATAAGCTCCCATTTGGCCCGTGATGCAAAGCACTGCGCGGCTAATGGTTTCATCATCTACTTTCGGGCTAAAGGCTGCCAGCGCGCGTTTAAAAACTTCAAAATCCTGCTGTACAATCTGTTTAATAAATTTCTGGAATGGCGCACTGGGAAATGACATTTCGCGCCGCATCATCTCCATGTGCCATTCGGCTTTGCGGGTACGGTGCATGCGTGAAAGAATACGAAAGATAAACTCTTCCAGAAAATCCTGCGGCAAGGCTGTGTTATCCCAAACTGGGTTGGGATAGGGTCGTGTGTCTTTTTCAAAAGATTCTTTCAAAATCGTAGCGTATAGCCCCTGCTTGTCGCCGAAATAGTAATGAATAGCAGCGATATTAGCGCCGGCCGCCTCACACACATCGCGGATACTAGTGGCGTCATAGCCATGTTTGGCAAAAAGTCGCGCACCCTGTGCCATAATGCTGGCACGAGTATCAAGCGCCCGCTTCTGCAAGGATTTTTTCCGAATTTTTTTCTGAGATTTTGGTTTTTGTTTCATTAGCCAGACAATAACATCATTAATTAAAATAATCAATCGTTTGTTTTATTTATCCTTGCACATATACATGAATAAACGCACTAAATCATTGCTTACAATGGCAAGTTGGCTTTATAAAAAGCGGGTCAACAATGGAACGTAGGGAAAGGTCATAACCTTCGCCCGTCAGACATAATCGGCAAATAGTACCGGCTGTTACACAAAAACAACGTTGATTTTATTGGATAAAGTTTATCTCAAAGCTTCTGGAGAGGTACTGAGCTTTATGCAGCGTTCTAATGTCGAGGCAGGACTAATCCCGCCCATAACCAAAGGAGACACCCTATGACAAGCCTTAGTTCGATTTCGGGCAGCGGGATGACTCATCATACGCAAATGCGTCAGGCCATGTTCAATAAAATGGACAGTGATGGCAACGGAAACATTAGCAAGGATGAGTTCGTCAACGTGCGGCCAAAAAATGTAAGCGAAGCCGATGCGGCCAAGCTTTACGCAAAAATGGATACCGACAACAGCAATGCGCTCACGCAAGACCAGCTTGATGCCGGAATGGAAGCAAACAAACCGGATGATGCAGCCTCCACTGGCACCGCACTGTCCAGCGACATGCTGTCTGTGCTTATCAACCTTCTTTCGGGTCAAGGTCAACATAGAACCGCCCAGGACGAGACTGCTGAGGGTGGATCTTCTCGCTCTAACGATCTATTCAGCAAAATCGATACGGACAAGGATGGCAAGGTTACAAAAGAAGAGTTCGTGAACGCCCGTCCGAAAAACGTGAGTGAGGAAGATGCCGGCAAGCTGTTTGCCTCGATTGATACCGGCAATGCCGGATCTGTGACGCAAGAGCAGTTTGAAGCCTCCATGCCAAAAGGCGGCCCCGGCGGACCACCGCCCATGGGTGGCCTAGCTTCTTCCGATGATAGTGACCTTGAAGACTCGCTGGAATCCATCCTGAATAAGTATGGCTATACCAAGAGCACTGATAGCAGCACATCAGAAAGTGACACCGCATCAACAACCACCAGCGTCAATCAGACTACTGCACTTTTGCAAGAGCTGCTGAATGCCGTGCAATCCTATAAAACGACGTCAAACTACGGCACGTATACACAGGATTTGCTGACAACATCTCTCTTTGCATAAAAAATAAAGTAAAAGAAGGAACGGCTCCACAGCTCTGTTCTGTGGGGCCGTTTTTTTATTGCCCTTTAAACTGAAAAGTTCATCGCAATGGAAATACGGATATCCTCCGAAAGATGCGACGCCACCGCATGCGGGAGCCAGGATGGAAAAATGATAACTTCTCCCACTCTGGGTCGGTGAAGTTCGGATGTTCCGGCAGATGTCGCATTTTTCAAAGCAAATCGGAGTTCGGGACAATACACCAGTGGCAAATTTCCCCGCGGATCAAGCAGTTCCAACTCACCACCAATAATCTGATCCTCGTATTCTGGCTGCGGCAGCTTGACATAATATGACGCCGACCAATACGATCCTGGGTGCGTATGCATCACATTCGCATGCCCTTTGCGATTGATATTGGCCCAGCCATGAATGCGCCATGGCACATTAACCTCGCTATATGTCGTTCCCTTTAAATGCCATGTGATTTTTTTTAGAACACTCTTGATTTCATCAACCAGAAATCTGACCGGCTGACCACCCCACGCCAAAATATCTGTATCGGATTGCCAGCCACCACTATTGCTGATTTTGACACCAGAACTTTGCTTCTCTTTTTCCAGTATGATCTGTTCCAGCTCCGTATTAACTGTGCGAGCGGTATCCTCGGGCAATCGCGCCAGGACAATCGGTGTTGGAAAAATGAGGCGACTTTCAACATGGGCAAACATGGAATACGGTATCGTGTCTGGATTTCCATAAAAACATTCTGGGCCACTCCCCAATGGCGGGCGTATCGCCGCAACCATTGGGGGGCCCAGAACCCAGAAAAGCTTGATGCCTTTACTGTTAAATTTTAACCGACACCAAAGAGCCTTTTTCAGTTTCTTCAGAAGGGTTCTTTGTGTCCTTTTCAGCATGCTGGAGCTTATAAAGCTCCGATGCCTTTTCCGGATCCGGCTGAGTGGTTGTCTTTTTGACGCTGCCATCTGCATATTTAATCGTTGTGGTAACAGATCCATCCGAATTGGTTTGGCGGGTTTCACTCTTGACCTCGGTTGATGATCCCTCGGAGCTGCTCCCTGTGCTTTCCGACGAACTTCCAGCTTGTTGCGACCCACCGGATGCATCGCCCTGTCCGGCCGCGTCACCAGCCTGTCCGCCAGCTCCACCCGGTGGCTTGCCTTGCGGTGGCTGAACACCCTTGCTCTTCAGAAATTCCTCAAGCTTGGTCTTATCCAGCTTGCCTTCATCATCGGTTACACTCTTAACCCCATCTTTCCCGAAATCCTTCTCAATTTTTTTAAGGATGTCCTCATCGCTTGGCTGCCTGCGTGCCGCCTGAAATGATGCGCCTGTAGTTGCATTACCGATGGAAGATGACATGTTTTGTTCTCCTGATGGGGTTAAGATAAAACTGGAGAGGCCTTATAGAAACCAAGACCATTAACCCTGAAACGCTTGTTTTCAGACTTTCCTTTGTGGCTCACACAAAAAATGTGAAAATATTATGGCGTGTTATAAAGGATTTATGCTTATACCTGCGTTTCAAGTGAGCATTATCTCCGTATTTCTGAAAGTCCCCAATAAAATGCCCTCTGACGAGAAACTCATTGAAGCTGTTCAGGCGGGAGACGCGGCGGCTTTTGAAAAACTCGTCCAGCGGCATAGCGATCGTTTCTTTAATCTTGGCCTACGTCTCACCGGCAATCGTGCCGATGCCGAAGATATTCTGCAGGATGCCTTTATACGCCTATGGCGAAATCCATTCGCATGGAGACCCGAAGGCGGATTGTTTACCACATGGTTTTACCGTGTTCTGGTTAATCTTTTCCTGGACCGTCGGCGCCGCTTCAAAAAAACTGAGGGCGACGATGCTCTAGCCGATACACCTGATGAGTCAGCCAATGCAGAAGATCAGCTTTTACATAATGAGCAGGACCATGCCATCATCAAGGCCGTTAACCAATTGCCTCCTGAGCAGAATGTGGCGGTTCAGCTTTACTATTATGACGGCTTTTCACAGACCGAAGCGGCGGCAGTTATGAAAATGCACGTCAAGGCCTTTGAATCACTACTTTATCGTGCACGCCAGCGGCTCAAAAAAGATATACTGAAAAAGGAAGGTTAACCTTTACGAAAGAAATAAATTCAAAAAAACCAAGAAGCGGCAAAAGGCATGCCAGTTTTTTTGCGTTACAATGATAAGAAGAAAATTATACGGGGGAGTAACATGAAAAACGGAAAGGGAAGTCTTTTTGAAGCAAGGCTGCAGGCAGCGCTTAAGGCGCAGCCGCGCGCAGAGCTTCCATCTGGTTTTGCAGCGCGCTTGCGGGCCAAGGCTGAGGCCATAACGGTTTCACCTCTTTTTCAGGAAAAGCCTTATTATGCAGCCTCCATCACCGCCGTATTGTCGCGCGCAAATCTGTTCATCGCCACTGCGCTTTTCATCGCTAGCTTTGCAGCAGGCTCCATCTATGGCAATACCACTCATTCATCCGGCGTGGGATTACATACAATGCTACAATCCGAAGCTTCAGGTCAGGATGAAGACCCGCTTCTGAATAGCCTTTATTACGCACATCAGAGAGTCCTGTAATGAAAAGTATCTGGCTGATTTATACCTCTCTTGCTTTGAACATTCTTCTTGTGGGATTCCTCATAGGAAGCTCTATCCACCATCCTCCCCGTGGGCCGTTTTCCGGTTTGCATGGTGGCGATATGATACCGATGATGGGTGGCCATCCGGCAGGCGGCCTGATATCAGGATTATTCAATCAACTGTCCGATCAAAGTCGCACTTACATGCACGAAGCTTTTGCCGATATCCGCGCCATTCACAAAAACGGGCAGCAAGATATTGAAAATGCGCGCAAAGCCATAGCTGAAGCCATTGGCGAACCTGATTGGAACACCGCCAAGCTTGATAAGGCTGAAGCACGTATGCAATCGCTGATCGAAGATAACATGAAAAAAAGCCGTGCACGCATGCGGACACTGCTTGAAAAACTCACACCCCAAGAACGTAAAATCATCGCCGACCATATGCACAATGGACCGCCACCACCACCGCCCATGCTATAGAGTCTTATGTACGCTTTGCCTTTCCATCGGTACGTATGCGCTTGTGACATTTTTTTCATAAGTTGCCTAGATTAGGCCATTGCAGTAGATACTTGTACGACCCAAAAGTACGCGGATACGGCGAGTTGGGTTATTGTAGAAAGCTCCTGAACCTACAATATTTTTACCTGTTCTTACTTTTATCTTCCCTGGTACCCAAAATAAATCCCCTGTTATTTTTTTAAGGAATTTATGCCTACACATGCGATAATCCGCGGTGAATAAAGGTTCTTTTGAGACTGCCAGCACAACCATTTTCCTGTTCAATCAATGACACGTGCTACCCCCGTGTCAGTGACACGTGCTACCCATGGTAAAATCCTGCACCTGTTGCGTGCATGGGTTCCATAGACGGTTCACCGAGATGACACCCGCCTGGCCATTCGGGCATGGTTTTTCTAAAGCCATGGTCACGGTTTTTTTATCACATGATTTTTGATCCATATATTTCACAGGCTTGTAGCATGGCGAGCAATAGGTGGACGCTGTGCGAAATGTTTCACTAATTACCGTATCGCCATGACGCGTCACGGTAGTGGTTTCGATATGTTCGGCCTTTGCATAAATGGTCAGATAAAAATAGGATATGATAAACAACAGCAATGCGCCCACATACTGGTTGAAAAATAGTCTCATGACAGCCTCGTTTATGGTTAGCGGTGGATGGCAATGGCGAGAGGTTGTATTGGGACCAAAATAATCGCATCCCTTACGGCACAAACGTAAAATAAGCGCATATTTTTTTTCGATTGGGAAAGGCAAGGTTCGCATAAAAAAACCCTAAATGCATTTCGTGTATGCAGCCAATAAACCTGCCCATTTTGGGCTTTTATGGAATACTTATTTCGGCGCGATGCCCACACAATTGTTTTTTTAGCGCCCGTCCGGTCTCATGACTGCAACAGCGCATTTTTGCACACACATTACATCGCCCAAGCGACGGAGATCACCATGCAAACCATTTTTGAAATTACCGATGATGATGGCAGCATAAGTTATCTTCAGATGGGCGATGCCCCAAAACATGAGCATGATGAAATCCATACGCATCAGATAAGCCATGCGGGCGAAAGATTTAATCATCCTATTTCAAACAAAATAAGGCAATAATATGGTCAGAAGCCAGGCTTCGTCCTGCTGATTTATTTCCTTTATTTAAGCGGCCAAAGCCATCAATTTCGCCAGTGTTTAGAGGTACAGAATGATTTTCAAGATTTAATACGTGACCATGGCATCCACGATTGTTATCCTCCACCGACATTTAATTCTTTTACAGGGCCGCATGATTAAACATACCAAATCACTGACCCTTTTTGTTGCTGCGGTTATGGTTGCCGCCCTTGCACCGCAAGACCTGTTCGCAACCACAAAACATCACGCAGCAAAAAAAGAAACGCCTGCACCCACGGTAATAGCATCGGGCAAAAAATTCGGTCCGGCCGCAATCGAAGTGGATGTATCTAATATCTTTGACAAACATGATAGAAAGCCTGTGCGCCGCAAACTTAACCGCGCACCCGAAGCAGCCAAACTTGAAATAAGCGATAAACCAGCCGAACGATTGCTTGAAAGCATCAATCGTGCGCGCTTGGCATTAGCCCATAACAACCTCATGTCTTCCCTGCAGGCGATTAAAGATGCACAAGAAATTAGCGCCGCACTGGATAGCGATGCTGGTGGCGTGGAAAAGGCGGAGATTCGGACGGGCTATTTCGTTTACTACCAAGGTAAACATCTGGCCTATCATTACTACTTCCCGCTCAATACAGAAATGGCTGAATTGAACAGCCCTGAAGATACGCAATTCTGGTCAGCCAATGGCGGTATGAGCGTGAAAGAAGCTAGCGCTGTCAATGTAACCGTCATCTTCAACGCCGCAGAAGCATCTAAGCAGTTGGCAGCTGCAATGCATGCCGTTGAAACATTCAAGAATGATGAAGCACAACTTATTCTAACCAAACAGGTCGAAGACGCCGTCAAGATAACCAGCACCCAAAAACTACCGTTGATCAAGGCGCGTGATAACATCCAGCTCACCCGCTTTTTCATCGATGCGAAAAACTATGATGCAGCGCGCAACGCATTGCGCCATGCACGCGATGGCTTGAACGAGGCAAGCAACGACAAACGTTATGCAAGCAACAAAGATGAGATTAAAGGCATGGGCCGCGATATCGTCGCCATCTCCAAGGATGTTGCCTCCAAAGACCCAACCTTTATGGGCCGCACAGCCGTGACGTTGGAAAACTGGTGGAATAACCTTGGCGATCTGTCCGATGACCAAGATAATGATAAATCTGAAGCAGCGATTGTTAACGCTATCCGTCAATCCGAATAGCTTCTTTATCTTTGTTAATGCAGGTTTATGCGTTTAGTCACGGCAAGAAGGCTGCTATAAAAAAGCAATGAGCGAAGAATACAAAGAAATCATCGTCGCCTGCATCAACGACCATCCGCAAACCATGGTCCTGTTGCGTAGAGCTGCTAGCCTTGCCAAGCGCAAAGGTCTTGGATGGACGGCGTTGCATATCGTTGAAACCCACCAACAACCATCATCGAAAAAAGATAATCAGGAACAACGCCTGCGCTTGTTGCAAAATCTGCATCTCGCTGAAGAGATGGGCGCAGAAATCAAGACTGTTAATGCGCCGCATTTTAAAGAAGGTATGCGCGGATTTATTACGGAGCAAACATCTAAAACCCGCATGGTCATCTTCCTTGGCACAGCCCATGTGAATGATTCATGGATTGGTTTTTTAATACCCAATAAATGCCGAATTGTGCATAGCATGTTGCCCGCAGGCAGTCATGTTGAATTGGTGCGCTACCGTGTGCCGGTGCGTACTCGATCGGTCATGTATGAAACGATTGGTCGCTTCCTCAATATTCGTGAAATCCTGACCGCATGTTTGATGGTGGCGCTGGCAACGATTGCTATTCTGGTATTGCAGGAGATATTCGTAGGATTTCAGAATAGCCCGCGTAACCGCACCATGGTGTATATCATCGCCTGTGTGTTCGTTTCATTGCGTTATGGGTTAATCCCCGGCTTGCTCAGTAGCGTTTTAAGCTTCTTTGCGATGAATTACGCATTTGAAACCGTGATTATCCCCACCAATATCGCTAAGGATTTGGCAATTGATAGCCCGCCGATGCTGGTCAGCTTCTGGCTGTATGTGATGTGCTCGGTCGTGGTGAATGTTCTGGCTGGACGGTCACATAATGTGGTGTCTACCTTGAAGCAGCGGATTGAACAACTGATTATCCCGCAACGTCTCTATAGCGAAAGCTTGAAAGAAAACGAGATCCAGAGCGCGCTCGCATCGATTTACAACGGCATCAAAAAGAACCTGAATCTTGAAACCGCGTTTTTCCTTCCTGCGCCATTCAATCCGGAACGTGTGGAAATCGCCTATCCGGCAGGCATGGAATTTGCACAAGAAGATATGGATGCATTGGCGTGCTGTTGGCGTGAATTCCGTGTGACGGGTGCTGGTACCTTGCATTACTCCAAAGCACTGTATTGCTTCCGCCCCTTGCTGACACCGGAAGGCGCACGCGGTGTATTGGGAACCAAAGCGGATACCCATTTCTTTGAAAGCCATGATATTTCAGGAACGCTGGCCGGTATTGCCGATGTGACTGCGCTGGTTATCGAACGTCTGCATCTTACTCAACAAATGCAGGATGGCCGTGTACGTGAAGAAAAAGAACGCTTACGTTCAACCCTGCTATCCAGCATCTCGCATGATTTAAAGACACCGCTGGCGTCGGTTGTTGGCTCGCTCACCGCTTTGCAGGATATGAAGGCCAGCTTGCAGGCCGAACAAAAGGATATCCTGCTGCAAACCGCGCTGGATGAAGCGCGCCGTCTGGATGGGTTCATCACCAACATCCTTGAAATGACGCGCCTTGAATCAGGTCAAGTTGTATTCAAGGAAAACTGGGTATCAGCCTTCGACATCATCAGCAATGTCTATGGCCGCATGCGCGCCAAATTGCGTGGCCGTATTGTACAAATCAACGATAATTGCCTGCGTACCAATGAAGTCTGTATAGATGCATTCCTCGTGGAACAGGTTATACAGAACATCTTTGACAACATCTTGAAATATACGCCCTCAGGCACATCTATCGATGTGTGGGGCGAGCAGGAAGAAAACCTATTCTGCATCCATATCCGCGATCACGGCAAAGGCATCCCTGAAGACCAGGTGGAGAAAATCTTCGACAAATATCACCGCCTGAACAAACAGGATACCAATGTCGCTGGAACGGGTTTAGGGCTGGCGATTGCACGCATCATTATGCGCGCCCAAGGCGGTAATATCCGCGCAACCAACCATCCGGATGGTGGGGCAGTGTTTATCCTGTGCTTCTCGAATTGGCGCGCCATGCAAATGGATGCGAGAGCCGCCGAATAACCAACTAAGCAACCTTGCTGCTGGTATTGTTGCTGTCGAGACGTACGGATTCCATGCGATAACCAATCCCTGCTTCGGTAATGATGTATTGCGGGCATGATGGTTCTGGTTCGATTTTATCACGTAGCTGACTGATGTAGACGCGCAGATATTGCATATCGTTGTTATGTGCAGGACCCCAAATCTCTTCAAGCAATTGTTTATGGGTCAGCATCTTGCCGCGTCGGGAGATGAAATAGCGCAACAAATCATATTCCTTGGGGGTGAAGGTTGTCTTCACGCCGTCCAGAAATACTTCGTGGCGTACCAAATCCATCATGATGCGACCGTTTTCAATCGTTGGTGCGCCAGCTTCCTGCGTTACGGATTTTCGCAAATTGGCAACGATGCGTGCAATAAGTACTGCTGTGTTGAAGGGCTTGGTGATGTAATCATCTGCGCCAAGGGTCAATGCACTGATGATCTCTTCATCGTCATTGCGTACGGAACATACGATGATTGGCATCTGCGACCATTCGCGAACCGATTTGATGACTTCCTTACCATCGATATCGGGCAATCCCAAATCAAGCAGGATTAAATCAGGCTTCAAGGATGCTGCAGCACGAATAGCCTCACGGCCTGTATCCACATCGGCAATGCATTTATAATCTGCGCCTTCTAACGTAATCTTCAGAAGCTTACGTAATTGTGGTTCATCATCTACTACCAAAATCGTACTTTTAATTGAATTCATTGGTTTGCCCCGCCATAAATGTATTTTGTGAAATCGCTCGGTGCATATTTAGACAAAAAGCAAATAAATATGCTCAACGAGTGTTATACGACGCGCGTTAATTTTATGTACGCACAGCTACCATACCGCATAAATTTTTCATAAAGGCAGCGCTAATAGCGGCGCTAATACATGTAAAATAGCTAATAAAACTGTCTATTCACTTAAGGGAAAGCGAATGGTGATATTGGTGCGACGGTTCTTGCGGATCGTCACGACCTGGGTCTGGGTTAACCCTTCTATTTGTGCAGTGATGATATATTTACCCGGAGTTAACTGCGCCAATAAAATAGGGCCTTCAGTATCGGTGACCAAGATGCTGTTTTTGGCCGCATCGGCGATGGTTACATGCACATCATCCAGAAACATCCCGCCTTGACCAGCCAGAACCAGCTTAAAGTTGAAGTTTTTTTCCATAGCTTCCAATCGCGTGCGGTCTTCATCGCCCACGCCACCTGACATAAAGGTTGGCGCGGTTGGTGTTTCTACGGTTTGCGCGTGCACGCTGCCTGCGGTTAATAAAATCGCCAATGCAAAAGTGTATATCATTTTTTTGATCATGGTCATCTCCTCTTAGATTGCCTTAAGAATATCGATAACATTGTCTTGTTGTTCACGGGATAAACCGACCCATAGCGGCAAGCGCACCAGACGTTCAGCCTGTTTATCCGTGACATCCAGTTTGCCATGCACACGGCCATATTTTAATCCTGCTGGTGATGAATGCAATGGCACATAATGGAACACGCAGGAAATATCGTTCTTTTTGAATTCATTCAGCACATGTTGACGGTCCACTTCTGGCGCCAGCAATACATAATACATATGTGCATTGTGCTGGCACGCATTGGGGATTAACGGGCGGCGCAATGTGCCTTTTGCCTCCAGATGCGACAATTGGTCATGGTAATAATTCCATGCTTGCAAACGACCTTGCGTAATCTTATCAGCCTCTTCCAATTGCGCCCATAAGAACGCGGCGATCAATTCACCTGGCAGAAAAGATGATCCCACTTCCTGCCATGTGTATTTATCTATTTCTCCACGAAAAAAACGGCTGCGGTCGGTGCCTTTTTCGCGGATAATCTCAGCACGCAATGCCATGTCTGGTTGATTAACCAGCAATGCTCCTCCTTCTCCTGAAATCACATTCTTAGTTTCATGAAAACTATAGGCACCCAAATCGCCAATGCTGCCAAGCGCCCTGCCCTTATAACTTGCCATTACGCCTTGCGCGGCATCCTCCACCACAGCCAGATTATGCTTTTTGGCGATCGCCATAATGGTGTCCATCTCGCATGCAACGCCAGCATAATGCACTGGAACAATCGCACGGGTGCGCGGCGTGATAGCATCTTCAATCAAGTTTTCATTCAAATTCAGCGTGTCTTCACGAATATCAACGAATACAGGCACACCACCACGCAGCACGAATGCATTAGCCGTTGAAACAAAGGTATAGGACGGCATGATGATTTCATCGCCAGGCTTTATATCCAGCAACAATGCCGCCATTTCGAGCGCAGCAGTGCATGAATGGGTAAGCAATGCCTTGGCAGAACCCGTGCGCTGTTCCAGCCAGCCATGACAATGCTTGGTAAAAGGACCATCACCCGCCAACTTTCCATTGCGATGCGATTGCGCGATGTATTCCATCTCCTTGCCTGTCATATGCGGCAAATTAAAGGGAATGCGGGATGGTGCCATAACGGAATACTCCGGAAGTCTTAAATACGTTTGGCAATCACAAGCCGTGATCCGCCAATGGGCAGATTAATGCCACATTGTATTAGTGCCAGCTCGCAATTTAAAAGCAATAAAAACAATGAATTGAGGAATGGAGGCAACTTAAGTTCGGCTTTGCCATCGTAATCTTTTGCTGGGACCTTTTTTGATAACAGCCGCGACGCCATCATCGCCGGTAACAGGGTGCTTACAAATGATGTACTGCGGAGGATTTGGAAGCCTGCAGCACTGACTTTGGCATGGATGTCATCAGCAGAATAACGGCGCACATGGCATGCATATTCATCTGCCGCGCTCCACAACCACGCATGTTGCGGCACAGAAAAAATAGCAATGCCATTCGCTCTCAATGCGTGATGGATTTGTGAAAGCACTACGGTATCTTCTTCGATATGTTCCAGCACATCAAATGCGCCAATCACATCGAATTCATCTTTAAATGGAATATCGCGTGCATCCATCTGCATGAATGTTGCTTTGGGTAAGCGCTGCGCCGCAAACCCCAACCCCGTCGTTAAAATCTCACTACCGAACAATCTGGTGTCTGGAAAAGCTTTAGCAATTCCCGATAGCACAAACGCTGTGCCACATCCGATTTCAAGAAACGACCCAATGCTTTTTGCATAGGTTTTAAGTGCCCAGATGATGATGGCATTGCGTGACTTGAACCAGAAATTGGCCGCTTCCAGTATTGCGAGTTCAGAAAAATATTCTGGTTTGAACCCTGTGCTTTCATGTGCAAAGGCAGGTGCGAATGCTTCAAATCCATCAATTAATTGAGGCTTTACTTGGCATTCCGGGCAATTTGGATATGTCGATATATGATATGCACCACAGCCTGAACAACGTTTCATGATGCTTCCTTATCAACCGCTACAGTATTTTTGAATACGAAGAGCTTAAACGCAACGAACAGAAATGCAGCCACCACAAAAATCGCCACGCCCTGAACAATTTGATGCGGGTATCCCATTTTATCGACAAAAACGATTAAAATAGATAGGTTCAACAGATAACCACATGCATGCGCGCATATAAAACGGATACCTGTTGCCTGCAACCCGCCCTTATCCGAAAACACCAGATACCGATTGCCAAAAAAGCCGGCGGTCACGCCCACCACATATAAAAATGTCATCGCGATTTTTGGCGGCGCTCCCATATAGTTCAC
>CAZMQI010000002.1:111276-150031 GCA_964568585.1 uncultured Rhodospirillales bacterium | reverse complement strand
CGCTGTCTTTGATGCGTTCCAGCCATTGGTCTATATCGGCGCGCATATTGGTTGTTGAACCATCCACATCCTTAATCAGCTCGGCCGACAGTCCATGACGGATGGCGCGCCATTTATTTTCACGCGCAATCCATTCCTTTGGCGGGTTCATATGGGTGAGCCAATCGCCGTTGGCTTCAAACCAATGTGCCAGCGCATGCGAAAAAGCGGTGATAGCTTTCAATTCCTGCATATTGGTTGGCATATCGCACATCCGAAGTTCAAGTGTGCCGTAACCGCAGCTAGGCCGTAAATCCCACCACAAATCCTTGATGTGTTTGATGACACCGGAAATCTCCAATACTTTGACTTGCTGTTGGAAATCTTCCCATGTCCTTACTGAATGCAACAACGACGCCGTGGGCAATGCTTCGTTCAGCATTGCGCGGTTGCTGTGCAGGCCGGTATCATCGCCCTGCCAGAAGGGAGAGCTGGCCGAAAGCGCAGTGAAATGCGGGATGAAATAGCGGAAAAAATTCATGAACCGGATGCATTCGCGTTCATTCTTCATCGCAATATGGATATGCATACCGCAGGCAATCCATTGACGCATCACATGTTGAAACCGGTTGATGTTATCGAGATAACGTTCATCGCCACGTGTTTGCACATTGCGGTAATGGACGGATGGGTGGCAGCCGCTGGCAAGCGGAACAGCATCCAGATTATCGGTGATAGTTTCGAATTCTTTGTATAGCGTACCCAGCTCTTTTTCGATGCCATGTGCATCCTTTTGTACACTGGTGATAATCTCTACCATCGAAAGGGATGATTCGGGGGTGATATTTTTGCTCTGTGAGAAAGCTTTTTGCACATTATCAGCGAGCGGCACAGGCTGATGTGTGTCGCGGTGAATGAGTTGAAACTCCGTTTCAACACCAATCGTGAGTTCAATATTCTTTTTGAATTCGGTTTGTTCGACAAGGCTGCGCTTAACCGCATTTTGCTTTGAACCAAAGTTCTTAAGATTTCCGAGCGCTTTTACGAAATCAATAATCATGCGTTGTCCTTAAATATATAGTGTGGGCAGTGTGTGCGGCTTTAAGTGTTAGGGGTTATGTTTTTTATGGGGTCGTTTTGTGCCGCTAGCATGACCGAACCAGAGGTGTTTTTCCGATACCCAACGCATGGTAACAGAATAAAGAACCCATAAGGGGAATATTAATCCCGCAGATTATTTATCGCTTAAGTCAACAGAAGCAACATGTTGTTTACCGGCCGACTTCACGTCTGCCGCTTTAATAATTTCAACAACGGGTTTGGCGGATGATTTCCATAACACAGCTTCCGAGCATTTCATGGTTACGGGTAGATGGTTGCTTGCAGGCATCTTTATTGCTCTTTTATACGAAGGGCGCAGGTGCAAATGGTTTCCTAAGACCGCATATGAAACCCTGACCTTGATAAAAAATGCTTATTAAGGAGACCACCAAGATGAATAAGATGAAGACCATTTTAAATGTTCTGCTCACGGTCGGTATGTTCTGCGCAAGCGTATTGAGTGCCGATGCTGCAGTAACCGATAAAAAAGTGGTGCGTGCAAGAGATGGCCAGATTGTCCGTACGCAATTAAGCGGCACCTGTGTACGTACCGATTGGCAAGCACCGGGTGACCCGTGTGCGCCTGCACCGCCTCCACCGAAAGTTGCAGCCTATGTGCCGCCGCCTCCACCACCACCGCCAGCGCCCGTGATGGTTCAAGAGCGCCGCGACATTCTAAGTTCGGATGAAAAGATCGTGTACTTCAATTTCAACAGCGCACAATTAACGCCGGGTGCCAAAACCAAACTGGACGCGGTTGCTACAAAATTATCCGCAGCTTCATCCGTACGCGGCGCGGATATTGTGGGGTATGCCGATCGCATCGGATCCAATTCATACAACGTTGCGTTATCTGAAAAACGCGCTAAGGCCGTGCATGATTATTTAGCCGAGCGCGGTTATTTGAATACGCAAATCGCCAAGGTGCGCGGGGTGGGTAAAAGCCAACCCATTACCAACTGCTCGAAGCATACGTCCAAGCAAAACCAGATTGAATGTTTAGGCGCCGATCGCCGTGTGGAACTGGAAGTACAATACACCAAGACTGAAGTGAAGAATGTCATGGTGCAACCACCAGCACCTGCTTATGCGCCCGCTTCGACACCGCAAGCTGTGCAGCAACCCATGCCTGCTGCATATCCGGTACAAGGCAATATGCAACCCGTGCAAGACCAAGGCAACGTGGTTTACCGTTCAGTAGCGCCTTAGTGACCTAGGAACATCTGATAGGCTGGGTTATTCGTTTCTTCTTCATACGGATAACCCAGTTTATTGAGTTGTTCCGTGAAATGTTTCCGGTCCTTTTGCGGAACCTCCACACCGACTAATACGCGGCCATAATCCGCACCGTGATTGCGGTAATGGAACAGGGTGATGTTCCAGCTTGCTTCCATACTGTCCAGGAATTTCATCAATGCACCGGGGCGTTCCGGAAATTCAAACCGCAATAGCATTTCATTGTGCAGATTTGGCGCACGCCCGCCCACCATATAGCGGATATGGAGTTTTGCGGTTTCATCTTCACTGATGTCGATGGCTTTATAGCCGGCATTACCAAGCTCCGTTAGGATCTTTTCTTTCTGTGTGCTGGCATGATCCATCTTCAAGCCAACAAACACATGTGCGTCTTGGCCTTCTGCATACCGGTAATTAAATTCGGTGACAATGCGCGAGCCCAGCAATTGCACGAAGCGGCGATAGCTGCCGGGCTCTTCCGGAATAGTGACGGCCAACAACATTTCGCGGTCTTCGCCGATTTCGGCGCGTTCCGCGACATGGCGCAGACGGTCGAAATTCATATTGGCACCGCTGTTGATGGCAATCAGCGCGCCGGTGCGTTTTGGGTTCTGTTCAGCATAGGTTTTAAGTCCAGCAAGTGCCAGCGCACCTGCCGGCTCGGCGATAACACGTGTATCTTCAAAAATATCTTTAATTGCCGCGCACATTTCATCGGTATCGGCCACCAACACGTCATCAAGGTATTCGCGGCAAAGACGGAATGTCTCTTCGCCAGCTTGGCGCACGGCAACGCCATCGGCAAACAAGCCAACACGGTCAAGCACAACGCGGCTGCCTGCTGCAATTGCTGCTTTCATCGATGCTGCATCAACCGGTTCCACGCCGATAACTTTGACATGGGGTTGCGTGTGTTTGACATAAGTTGCAACGCCCGCAGCTAATCCGCCACCGCCAATCGGCACAAAAATCGCTTCGATGGGGCCTTGGAATTGTTGCAGGATTTCCATGCCAATGGTGCCTTGGCCAGCGATGATATCCGGATCATCATATGGATGAATGAAGGTCGCGCCGTGTTTCGATTCCAATTCACGTGCATGCAGATAGGCTTCATCGAAAGTATCACCATGCAATACCACATCGCCGCCAAAATAACGTACGGCGTCAATCTTGATGGGGGGTGTGGTGATGGGCATGACAATCATTGCCTTGATACCAAGGCGCTGCGCGGATAGGGCGACGCCCTGTGCGTGATTACCGGCGGATGCACAAATGACGCCCGCTTTACGTGCGGCCTGGGATAGCTGCGAAATACGGTTATAGGCCCCGCGCAGCTTAAAGGAGAATACGGGCTGTAAATCCTCGCGCTTCAACAACACTTCCGCTTCAAGACGGCGGGAAAGACGCGGCATCGCATCGAGCGATGTTTTTAGTGCGATATCGTAAACCTTCGCGTTGGTTATTTTTTTTATGTAATCGGTCATATGTGTATCTTCGTGCTTATCCTTGGAGGATGAATATCGCTTTTTAATGGGATAAAGCCAAGTGGCTATCAAAGATATTAATTGGCACAATATTAACAGGCGTTTGACGAGGGTTTTATGTATCGCCATGCAACACCACATATCCATAAGATAGTCGCCATTCTTATGATGCGGTGTCATGAGGAGGAATGAATCGTGTTAATAGCGATACATACGCGGCAAGTGACTCATGGCATTCTGAAATGGTTTATAAGGCTCCGTGTTGGTACAAAGCGGCGCATGACAGTACAATATCCTTTCCAATTCGTTAGAAGGGCAGCATAGTGAATTGTTTCATTCATCTAAGAACACCATCAAAAATTTTGCTGATGGCTTTGTGCGTAAAGACTAACCGGAGATACCAATGAAAAATAGATTATTGATCGCGGCGCTTATGCTTGTTGCTGTGCCAGCCATGGCGATTGATGTGCCACCGCCCATCCCGCCAGCAGTGAAGATGCTACCTGTGGGGTCTGGTAAATTGTCGACGATATTATTCGATGTCTATGACATCGCCCTTTACAGCCCGACGGGAAAATATGACCCAGCCGGACCTGTTGCGCTATCTATTCGCTATGACTTATCGATTGATGGTGAGGATATAGCCGACCGTTCACGTGACGAGATGAAGCGGCAGAATATCTCCCCCGCCAAGCTTGATGCATGGAAAGCGGAGATGAACCGTATTTTCCCTGACGTGAAAGACGGAACAGTGCTCACTGCATTATGTGCGCCAGGCAAGCCCACGACATTCTATAAGGATGGCCAAGCAATTGGTACCATTCCCGATCCTGAATTCGGCAAAGCCTTTGCCGGCATCTGGCTAAGCAACCACACCAGCGAGCCAAAGCTGCGTGAGGAGCTTATTGCTTATAAATGACCGATAATAATTAAGTTGCTTTAAGCTGTTCCCAATCGATTTTGGTCATTTTCATCAGCCTGCCGATAACTATTTCTGCTCTGGCTTGATCTTTCAACAGCTCGCCCATCTCGGCGGGTACGATTTGCCATGACACGCCGTATTTGTCTTTGAGCCAGCCACATTGCTGCGCGGCTTTATCGCCGCCTTCGGTTAACTTGTTCCAATACTCGTCGATTTCACTTTGGCTGTCACATGGCACGATGAAGGAAACGGCTTCATTGAATTTAAAGCGTGGCCCACCATTAAGCGCAAGAAACGGCTGTCCGTTAATTTCAAATTCAATCGTCATCACTCTGCCAGGCTTTTGGCCATGCACATTCTTTCCCGCTTCGGTAAAATACGTGATGGCACCGATTTTTGAATTCTTAAAAATCGAGGTGTAGAAATTAACCGCTTTTTCAGCCTGATTGTTGAACCAGAGGTTGGGAGTAATCGTTTGCATAGGGTATGTTGCTCCTTTGTAGCGCTAGACCAAGCATAAGCCACATAAAAAACCTATAAGTATTTTCGATTTGCTTTGATTACTACTGCACAAAGCATACCGTTAGGCACCCAAAATGCCTAACGGTTGTGGTGTGAGTGCTATTTAAAATAACCTACGCGGCCTGGGCCATGCCTTCTACTGCAAGTGACATATCAATATTGCCTCGGGTTGCGTGGCTATAAGGGCAGATGGTTTCATGCGCTTCATTCACCAATTGTTGGGCTTCGGCCTGGGACAGGTTTGGAACTTTCACTTTCATTTTGACAGCAATCCCAAATCCGCCGCCTTCGCGTGGGCCGATAGATGTTTCGCATGTAATGACTGCGCCAGACGCATCTTTTTTATGTTTGGTCGCGATAAAGTCCAGCGCGCCACCAAAGCATGCTGCATATCCAGCTGCAAATAAATGTTCGGGCGTGGTGGTATTAGGAAGGCCTGCCCCGCCCATTTCTTTACGCACGGATAAATTCACGCTCACGGAACCATCGGTTGTTTCTGAATGTCCATTGCGGCCTCCGGTTGAATTTGCAACAGCAGTAACAAGTGGTTTGATAGTGTATGCAGCCATGATGTTCTCCTTGAGAAAATGAGGCGAGTGATTGGATGGAGTCAGTCTGCCTGAATTCATGCAGACGCCCAACTGGAAAATATGCGTCAACCGCATATTAAGCGGAACTAAGTCGCGAGCATCGCCTTTGCGACCGCTTCGGCGATTTTAATACCATCCACACCTGCGGATAGGATGCCGCCGGCATATCCAGCGCCTTCGCCTGCGGGGAATAATCCCTTTGTGTTCAGGCTTTGCATCGTTTCATCATCACGTTTGATACGGATGGGTGAGGATGTGCGTGTTTCAACGCCCGTCAACACAGCATCTGCCATATCATAACCTTTAATCTGTCTGCCAAACGCAGGAATGGCTTCGCGTATCGCGGCAATCGCATAATCGGGAAGGCATGATGATAAATCAGTTGGTGTCACGCTGGGTTTATAGGATGGGATTACATCGCCAAGATGCGTGGATGGTTTTCCGGCGATAAAATCGCCGACGCGTTGTGTGGGCGCGGCATAGGTGCCGCCACCAGCAACGAATGCAGCAGATTCCCACTTGCGTTGGAAGGTAATGCCTTCCAATGGCCCGCCTGGATAATCCGCCGCGGTGATACCAACCACGATACCCGCATTTGCATTGCGTTCGGCGCGTGAATACTGGCTCATCCCGTTGGTGACGACGCGGTTTTCTTCCGATGTCGCAGCAACCACAGTGCCGCCGGGACACATACAGAAGCTGTACACATCGCGGCCATTGGATGCGTGATGCACCAGTTTGTAATCGGCAGCGCCAAGGATTTCATTGCCAGCGCATTTGCCAAAGCGTGCAACATCGATGATGGATTGTGGATGTTCGATACGAAAGCCAACAGAGAATGGCTTTGCTTCAATATAGACACCGCGGTCTTGTAACATCTGGAATGTATCGCGCGAGCTGTGCCCGATGGCGAGCACGACATGATTGGTTGCAATGCGTGTTCCATCATCCAGCATGACGCCGCGCACATGGCGCGTGCCATCGCTTTGGGTTTCAATATCCAAATCCGTCACGCGGCTTTGGAAACGGTATTCCCCACCAAGGCTTTCAATGGTGGCGCGCATATTCTCCACCATCTTCACAAGGCGGAACGTGCCGATATGTGGATGCGCTTCGGTCAAAATCTCTTCCGGCGCTTCGGCTTTCACGAATTCGGTGAGCACTTTACGGCCCAAAAAGCGCGGATCTTTAATCTGGCTGTAGAGTTTGCCATCCGAAAACGTGCCAGCGCCACCTTCACCATATTGCACATTCGATTCTGTGTTCAGGACATTCTTACGCCAGAATTTCCACGTATCCTTGGTGCGTTCTCGCACCACTTTGCCGCGTTCCAGAATGATGGGACGAAACCCCATTTGCGCCAGAATAAGTGCTGCGAATAATCCGCAAGGCCCAGCGCCGATCACCACGGGGCGCGTTGCAAGATTGGCAGGAGCCTTGGCAACCAGACGGTATTCCATATCAGGGGTTGGTTTGATATTTGCATCGGCTGCATGCTGGTTTAATACGGCGGCTTCATCCTTTACTTCCACATCCAAGGTATAGATGAGCAGGATGGCGTGTTTCTTGCGCGCATCATGCGCTCTGCGGAACACGGTGCAGGACAGCATATCCGCCCTTGCAATTTTCAGACGTGCAAGAGCGGCTTCTTCTATCGCTTCCGGTGGATGATCAAGCGGGAGTTTTATTTCGGTTAAACGCAACATAAAATGCTTATAACACCAATATAACGAAAGAAATAAGCTTTCCTTTCACGCATAGCCTTTAAAACGCTTATTAAGTATATATATAAGTGTACTTCACGATTTATACCGAAAGTCCACCATGCCCAACACGACTGCCAGCGCCATTGCCATATCGGCGCTCAATAAAACCTATGAGAATGGATTTAAGGCACTCGCCGACATCAATCTGAACATCAAACGCGGGGAAATCTTCGCACTGCTTGGCCCCAACGGTGCCGGCAAGACGACCCTTATCAACGCCGTATGCGGTATCGTGCAGCCGAACAGCGGAACTATTCTGGTAACAGGTTATGATAATGTGACGGAGTATCGCGCGGCGCGTTCCGCTATTGGCCTTGTTCCCCAAGAACTGACGACTGATGCGTTTGAGAGTGTTTGGAACACGGTGAGTTTCAGTCGTGGATTATTCGGCAAACCAAAAAATCCAACTATTATTGAAAAGATTTTAAAGGATTTATCCCTGTGGGATAAGAAAGACGAACAAATTCGCAGATTATCCGGCGGTATGAAGCGCCGCGTGATGATCGCCAAAGCATTATCGCATGAGCCGGATGTATTGTTCCTTGATGAACCAACGGCGGGCGTTGATGTGGAGCTGCGTAAATCGATGTGGGCGCAGGTGCGTGCGCTGCGCGAAACGGGAGTAACCGTTATTCTAACGACGCATTATATCGAAGAAGCCGAAGAAATGGCCGATCGTATTGGCGTGATTAATAAGGGTCAGCTTATCCTTACCGAAACCAAAGATGCGTTGATGCAGAAAATGGGTAAGCGCCATATGGTGTTTACATTGCGCGACGCGATTGCGGCTATTCCATCTGCGTTATCCGAATATGATTTAACGTTGAGCGAAGGCGGCACGAAGTTGACCTATACCTATAACGCGCATCAGGTCACGCATGATGTGTCGGATATGATGGATGTATTGCATGCCAACAACATTCGCCCCAAAGACATCGAGAGCCGCCAGAGCAGCCTTGAAGAAATTTTTATCCAATTGGTAGGTGCATAATGAATATTAGGGGAATTCAGGCGATTTATAATTTCGAAATGGGGCGCACATGGCGCACCATCGGCCAAAGCATCGCGTCGCCGGTGATTTCAACGGTTCTGTATTTCATCGTATTTGGCGCGGCAATTGGCTCACGCATACAGGCGATTGATAATGTGCCCTATGGCGCGTTCATCGTTCCAGGCCTTGTGATGTTGACCGTATTGGGACAAAGCATTTCGAATGCTTCCTTTGGAATTTATTTCCCGCGCTTTACAGGAACGATTTATGAAATTCTTTCCGCGCCGTTATCCTTCATTGAAATTATCATCGGTTATGTGGGCGCGGCAGCCAGCAAATCGGTCATCATTGGGACGATTGTGTTAATCACCGCAGCGTTTTTTGTGCCGATGCGTATCATGCATCCCGGCTGGATGGTGTTTTTCCTCATTATGACCAGTATCACATTTAGTTTGATGGGATTCATCATCGGTATCTGGGCGGACGGGTTTGAAAAATTACAGCTTATCCCGTTGCTTATCATCACACCGCTTACCTTTCTTGGTGGCAGCTTTTATTCCATCAACATGTTGCCGGAATTCTGGCGCGGTGTATCGATGCTCAACCCTGTCGTCTATCTGATTAGCGGTTTTAGGTGGAGTTTTTACGAGAACGGGGATGTGAGTTTAGCAACCAGCGTGACGATGATAGGAGTGTTCACCACCATTTCCATCGCCATCATCGCGTGGATGTTCAGAACCGGTTATCGTTTGCGGAAGTAGAATAAAGGTTTCCGGGGTTTGTGTGTGTTCGGCCGATTTACGTGGGGGTGTCTTTACCAGCGTATTATGTAGGTGGGCCGATAATACTTGACCATGAAAGTGGTTAAGTGCTTTTGGCAAATTTGCGCTTGTTCAGCATCAGCGATGACACCTCTTGTGATGACCGTATGCTCGCAGGTATCAAGATGCATCTTGTGCCCCAATAAGACAGAAACCACACAGTTGCAGAAATGCACGGGGGATGCGACGGCCTGTCGCATCGACAAGCAGGAAAGGGAAGCTAATGTGGGGCAATTATAGTCTTTACCCATCTATCTAAGGATTTCTGATGAAAAAGCTTCTTTTTGTTCTTCCCCTTATGACTGCGCTGGTCGCTGCGCCCGCTTTTGCATCCAAGGCTACTGTAAAAACGCCTGTAGATAATGGGGCGTCAACTGCACTTTCTTCTTCCGGACCAGCGTTTAAAGCTAAAGAAGCGGGCGATATTGTGGTTCGTTTGCGCGGTCTTGGCGTTATGCCTTTTGAAAATGGTGAAGTAAAAAGCGCTGCTGGCGCACCACTTGGTTTTAACGACCAGATTGATCAAGACTGGGTTCCTGAACTGGATATCAGCTACTTCTTCACCAAGAATATCGCTGCTGAATTGGTGCTTGCAACCACGCGTCATACTGTAACGGCAACCCCTATGGCAGGTGGTGCGAATGTTCCGGTTGGTAAGGTTTCGTTGCTGCCACCGACATTGACCGCGCAATACCATTTTATGCCTGAAAGCCGTTTCAGCCCTTATCTGGGTGCAGGTCTTAACTATACGATTTTCTATGGCGAAGATGCTGCGGGTGGTACCATCACTTCAACCGCCTATGATGACTCGTTTGGTTACGCGTTGCAGGCTGGTTTCGATTATGCAATCGCGGATCGTTGGTTCCTTAACTTCGATTTCAAGAAAATATTCCTCGATACCACCATCAATGGCGACGGCACCATCGGTAAATGGCAGTCTAATGTTGATATTGATCCGATCCTGGTCGGATTTGGTGTAGGCTATCGCTTCTAGGAAATGGGCGGAGTATGTGTTGGCGATGTTATCTAGTACAGGCGGCATGGCTTTTGGCAGGTATCGTTCCTCTTATATATTTTGTGCCTAAGCCTTTGCTGCGACTCTTCAAACAACGCAGCATGTTGATGAAAAAGGAAAAATGAATGTCAGCTGCACAACTTGCTCCTGTCCAAGACCATTATAATGACGAGATTGTAAAAAAGTTTACCATCGCCACCATTTTCTGGGGCGTGGTTGGCTTTCTGGTCGGGTGCGTGATTGCTGCCCAGCTGGCGTTTCCGGAATTGAACTTTGAACCATATTTAAGTTTTGGTCGTTTGCGTCCTGTGCATACGTCGGCAGTTATTTTTGCGTTCGGCGGTAATGCGCTATTTGCTACCAGCTATTTCATCATACAGCGCACGTGCCGCACCAGGTTGTGGAGCGATGCGCTATCTGATTTCACATTTTGGGGTTATCAGCTTTTTATTGTGCTGGCTGCATCCGGTTATGTGATGGGTATCACACAAGCCAAAGAATATGCGGAACCGGAATGGTATGTGGATTTATGGCTGACCATTGTGTGGGTCGGTTATCTGCTTAACTTCATGTTGACGCTGCGAACCCGCAGGGAGCCGCATATCTATGTGGCAAACTGGTTTTATCTTGCGTTCATCGTCACGGTTGCCGTGCTGCATCTCTTTAACAACATTAATATTCCGGTATCACTTGGCCAGATTACCAAAAGCTATCCGGTTCTGGCGGGCGTGCAGGGCGCGCTGGTGCAGTGGTGGTATGGACATAATGCGGTGGGCTTTTTCTTGACCGCAGGCTTTCTGGGCATGATGTATTATTTTGTGCCCAAGCAGGCAAACCGTCCGGTGTATTCCTACCGGCTTTCCATTCTGCATTTCTGGTCACTGATATTTATTTATATCTGGGCTGGCCCGCACCATTTGCATTACACCGCATTACCGGATTGGGCGCAGACGCTGGGAATGACGTTCTCCATCATGTTGTGGATGCCAAGCTGGGGCGGCATGATTAATGGTATTATGACGCTTTCGGGCGCGTGGCATAAATTGCGCGAAGATCCAATTTTACAATTTATGGTGATTGCACTTTCCTTTTATGGCATGTCGACCTTTGAAGGGCCATTGATGGCCATCCGTTCGGTCAATGCATTGTCACATTATACCGATTGGACGATTGGCCATGTGCATTCCGGCGCATTGGGATGGAACGGATTCATCACATTTGGTGCGCTGTATTACATGATTCCGGTATTGTGGAACAAACAGCTCTATTCACTCAAGCTTGTCAGCCTGCATTTATGGATCGCGACTACGGGCATCGTGCTTTACATCTGCGCGATGTGGGTATCGGGCATCATGCAAGGTTTGATGTGGCGCGAATATAATGAAATGGGTTTCCTGCGTTATGCGTTTTCGGAAACAGTGGAGGCCATGCACCCGTATTACATCATCCGGCTGCTTGGCGGAGTAATGTATCTTTCTGGTGCATTGATCATGGTTTATAATTTGTGGATGACCGTAAAAAGAGGCGCGCCACGCACCGTTGCGGGAGTAGCTTATGCTTGATAAACACGGTTTCTTTGAAAAAAACTCGTTCAATATGCTCATCGGCATTGTTGTGGTGGTGGCGATTGGCGGGCTGATTGAAATCATCCCGCTGTTTCGCATGGAAACAGTGATTGAAAAAGTTGACGATATACGTCCCTATACGCCGCTTGAACTTGCCGGGCAGGATATTTATGTGCGCGAGGGCTGCTATAATTGCCATAGCCAGCAAATTCGCCCGTTGCGTGATGAAGTTGAGCGTTATGGTCACTATTCATTAGCTGCGGAAAGCATGTATGACCATCCGTTCCAGTGGGGCTCCAAACGCACGGGACCTGATTTGGCGCGTGTTGGCGGTAAGTATTCCGATGAATGGCTGGTGCAGCATTTCATCGATCCTCGCGGTGTTGTGCCTGAATCCATCATGCCCACTTATGCCTTTATGCGTGAGCGCGACATTAAGGAAGGTCTGAAACATATTGACGAGAATATGCGTACGCTACGCATCACGGGCGTTCCCTATACCGACGAGCAAATCAGCAATGCCTATGCAGATGCGATTACACAAGCAACCGCAGATGCCGATACGGCAGGGCTGGTCGCGCGGTATGGCAAGAAAGTTGCCGCACGTGATTTCGATGGCCAGAAGGAGCGCGTGACGGAAATGGATGCGCTGATTGCCTATCTGCAGATGTTGGGCACATTGGTTGATTTCAAAACATACAATCCCGATTATGCGATTAAAAAGGATAAGCCATGATTGATGTCATTCTTCATCATGCACCGACCATTGCGCTGATTGGCTTTTTCATCGGCTTTGTAGGCATTTTGTGCTGGGCTTATGCGCCGCAAAATAAGCAGAAACTGGAACAAAACGCACAGATCCCATTTAAAGAGTAGACCATGCCAGTGACCCCAAAACCCGATAAACAAAAAGAGAAAGATGCCTTTAGTGGTGTGGAAACAACCGGCCACGAATGGGATGGTATCAAAGAGCTCAATAATCCAGCGCCACGCTGGTGGTTGATGGTATTTTATATTACCTGCATCTGGTCCATCGGGTATTGGGTTGTTTATCCCGCATGGCCAACCATCGAAGACCACACCAAGGGATTGTTTGGTTATACCATGCAAAAGGAACTGGTAGAAAATCAGGATGAACTGACAAAGATTCGCAGCAAATATGCCGCGCGCATTCACGAAACCAGCACCGCGGATATCCGTAAGGATAAGGAATTATATGAATTTGCCCGTGAAGCGGGACTTGCGGCGTTTAAACAAAACTGCGTGTCCTGCCATGGTTCGGGCGGCGCAGGTTCAAAAGGATATCCGAATTTAAATGATGATGATTGGTTGTGGGGCGGCAAGCTTAGCGATATTGAAACATCCATTCGTGTCGGTATTCGCGGCGTTCATCTAAAAACCCGGTATTCACTCATGCCGGCGTTTGGCAAGGATGGCGTGCTGAAGAAAGAAGAAGTCACGGATGTTGCAACTTTTGTTGAACATCTGAATAAGGGCGATGCGGAGCAAGCCTCGCCAAATGGTGCGGCGCTGTTTGCACAAAACTGTGCAGCATGCCACGGTGACAAAGGACAAGGTGGCCGCGAATTCGGCGCACCACGTTTGAATGATGCCATCTGGCTTTATGGAAGTGACCGCAAGGCATTAATCCATACCATAACCAATTCCAGAGCAGGCGTCATGCCAGCTTGGGAGGGCCGCCTTGACGATGATACGATTAAGCATCTGACGGTATACGTGCATTCCCTTGGCGGCGGTGAGGAATAAGTTTAAGTTGAGTTCATGACAGCAGAGCCCGACCTTTCTGAACCAAAATTGCAGCTATTTGCAAAAGCGCGACGCATTTATCCCAAAGACATCACCGGGCACTTCCGTAATTTGAAATGGACGGTGATGGGCATGTTGCTTGCCATCTATTATTTCACGCCGTTCATCAGATGGGACAGAGGTATGCATGCGCCCAATCAGGCGGTGCTTATCGAAATGGAGCGCAGTAGAGCCTATTTCTTTGGTATCGAAATATGGGCCAAGGAAGTCTATTACCTGAGCGGCATGCTTATCCTTGCTGCGATAGGTCTGTTCTTTGTGACGTCGTTGTTGGGGCGTGTGTGGTGCGGCTATGCCTGCCCGCAAACCGTATGGACCGATTTATTCGTCAAAGTCGAACAATGGATTCAAGGCGATCATATCGCGCGGCAACGTCTGGATAAAGCACCGCTTAGTTTCGAAAAGATTTGGAAAAAAACCGCCACTCATCTGTTGTGGATTGTCATCGGGCTGTGTACGGGTGGTGCATGGACCCTTTATTTTACTGATGCGCCGACATTGATTGATAACATCATCCATTTCAGCGTGCCGTGGGATACGGCGTTCTGGATTTATGGGCTGACCTTTTCGACCTATATCATGGCGGGTTTTGCGCGAGAGCAGGTATGCACCTATATGTGTCCTTATGCGCGCTTTCAATCGGGCATGTTTGACAAGGATACGTTGATTATTACCTATGATGCACAGCGCGGCGAGCCGCGTGGCAGCCACAAAAAAGGAGATAGTTGGGATAATCGCGGTGCCTGTGTGGATTGCAAGGCGTGTGTGCAGGTTTGCCCCGTTGGCATCGATATCCGCAATGGGTTGCAATATCAGTGCATCGCGTGCGGCCTGTGTGTGGATGCCTGCAACGACATTATGGATAAGGTGGATTTGCCACGCGATCTCATTCGCTATGACACGGCCACCAATCAGGAGGCACGGGATGCGTGCCGCAACGCAGGCAAATCATTCACGCCTGCTTTTAAGCTGCTGCGCCCACGCAGTATTTATTACGCGTTGGTTATCGCGCTGGTCGGCGGGATTATGCTGTATACTCTTCTTAATCGCAGCCCTTATGAACTAAACGTGTTGCATGAACGAAATCCGCTTTTCGTCAAGCTATCCGATGGCAGCGTGCGTAACACGTATAAAATCCATATTGCAAACCGCGCCTATCATGACCAGCATTTTGCATTATCGGTGGATGGTATTGACTCATCTGCCCTTAAAGTCATTGCGGCACAGGAAGTGCAGCCGGAGGATTTGACGGTTCTGGCGGATAATGTCGGTGAATTCCGCATCACGCTTGCGGCAAAGGCAGAAGCGAACAAGACTCGCCGCGAGATTGCGTTCACAATTAAAAACCTCGAGACACATAACAGTGTGACGACAAAAACGATGTTCATCACAGGAAGCGATTAATGGAACCGCACACATCTAAACCGATTGATAAATTTATCCCGTGGTTTTTCGTATTGTTTTTTGTGGGGCTGGCATTGCTGCTGGGTGATTTTGTGTCGATTGCCATCCGCACTGATCCGGGTGTGGTGACCGAAGACGCCTATAAAAAAGGACTGGCCTATAATTATGTCATTGAACAGCAACGGCTTCAGGACAAGCTGGGCTGGCAAGGCGAAGTGACGGTTAAAAAGGATGCACAACAGAATGCGATGATTGTGTTCAAACTGCTTGATAAACATAAGAAACCTGTTGAAAACGCACAGGTGCAAGTAACCTTTATCAGACCGACACAAAAGAAGCATGATGTCACTGTTGGTTTGACATCGGTATCGCCCGGCTTATATGAAGGAAAGGCCTTGTTGCCCTTCTCCGGTTTGTGGGAAGCGCGCGCGGTAGCGCAGCGTGATAAGGATTCCTATCAGATGACCAAGCGAATAACATTGCCATGACAACCGTCCCCGATTTTTCCAGTTCGATCGAAGATGATGCGAATGGAAAACATGGTCTGCACTTGCTGGTCGGCGGCATGCGCTGTACGTCGTGCGCTTTTACCATCGAAAATCTTTTACAAAAACAGGGTGCATCGGCACGCGTGAATGTCACCGAAAACCGGCTTGCGGTGGAATGGGATGGCGCACGCGACCGTTTTTATGAATTACTGGCGCCTGTGTTTGCACATGGGTTCACCCTTTCGGTATTCGAAGCCGCGCAAGAACAGGACACGCAAAAGAAGGAAGAGCGGTTCTTGCTGCTGTGTCTTGCGCTATCTGGTTTTGCCAGCGGCAATATCATGTTGTTGTCATTAGGTGTGTGGACCACCAGCCTTGAAACGATGGGTTTTGCCACGCGTGATTTGCTGCATTGGGTTTCTGCGTTGATTGCATTGCCAACGGTAGCGATTGCAGGCCAGCCCTTTTTCCGCAGCGCTCTTGCGGTTTTGAAAAAAGGCCATACCAATATGGATGTGCCGATTTCACTGGCAGTCATTCTATCCAGCGTCATGAGTATTGTACAAACCAGCCATCATGCCGAACACACTTATTTCGACAGTGCGGTGATGTTGCTGTTCTTCTTGTTGATTGGCCGTTTCCTTGATTTCAAGGCGCGCGGAAAGGCACGGTCTGCTGCACGCGATTTGCTGTCGATGATGTCAGGCGAGGCATTAGTGCTGGAAAACGGAAAAACACGGCTGACCCCTGTGCGCGATATCAGGACCGGCATGGTATTGCAGGTTGCGGTTGGTGAAAAGATTTTGGCGGATGGCATTGTTCTGACCGGTGCATCGGAAGTGGATGGATCGTTGTTGACCGGTGAAACCTTGCCGCAAGTCGTTGGTGTCGGCAGTGCTGTGTATGCGGGCATGATTAATCTTGTGGCGCCACTCACCCTGAAGGTTTCTGCCGAGAAGCATGAAAGCGTCATCAGTGAAATCATCCGCTTGATGGAGCATGCCGAACAAGGGCAAGCAAAGTATGTGCGTATCGCCGATAAGATTGCCAAGGCCTATACACCCGTGGTGCATGTTCTGGCGCTTGCTTCGTTCTTTGGCTGGTTTTTCATCGGACACGTGCCGTGGACCGATGCATTGCTGATAGCGATTGCTGTACTTATCATAACGTGTCCTTGCGCGCTTGGGCTTGCGGTTCCTGTGGTTCAGGTGCTGGCCAGCAACCGTCTTTTTCGTCATGGCATCTTGTTAAAATCCGGCGATGCGCTGGAAAAGCTATCCATGGTTGATACCATTGTCTTTGATAAAACCGGAACGCTGACGATTGGCAAGCCGCGCCTTATCAATACCGTTTCGCGGGATATTCTGGCAAAGGCTGCGCGCATGGCAGGGCAGAGCAAGCATCCGTTATCTAGAGCTATCGCTGATGCTTATAACGGCGCAATTGACCCGCTCCCCATCACGGAAACCGCGGGCCAAGGGTTGGAAGCCAATGTGGATGGACAGATATGGCGTCTTGGGCGGCGTAGTTTTTGCGGCATTGATGATGCGGCAACCGATGATGCGATGGAATTATGGTTTGTGATAAACGGCCAGCCGCCGGTGCGCTTTATCTTTGAAGATGCGTTGCGTGAAGATACGATAGACATCATCAAACAACTGAAGGTACAGGGCTTTCATCTGGCGTTATTTTCTGGTGATCGGAACAGTGTTGCCCATAGCGTGGGTAAAACCTTGATGCTTGATGAAACAAAGGGCGAGATGGCACCCAAAGAGAAGCACGATGCCATCACAGCCATGCAGGATGCTGGCCGCCATGTGTTGTATGTAGGCGACGGCCTGAATGACGCGGCGGCGCTCAGCGTGGCAAGCGTATCCATGTCGCCATCTACTGCGATGGACATTTCGCAAAATGCTGCAGCGCTGGTATTTCAGGGCAGTAAACTATCCCCTGTGTTAAAAGCAATCACCGTGGCCCGGCAATCGCAAAAGCTGGTGAAACAGAATTTTGTTCTGGCGCTTGTGTATAATCTGTTTGCCGTTCCGCTGGCGGTTGCGGGGTTCGTCACACCGTTGATTGCGGCGCTTGCCATGTCGGGTTCATCCATCGTGGTGATTGGCAATGCCTTGCGCCTGAATATATCGAAGGATAGCTGATGGATATTCTTCTTATCCTCATCCCCGTTGCCTTGTTTTTGGGATTCGCCGGTCTGGTGGCTTTTATGTGGGCTTTGAAGAACGGCCAGTTCGATGATCCCAAAGGAAATGCATCGCGCATTTTACAAGATGATACACCGGAAGAATAACCCTGCTTCGTAAGGCGGGTTATCTTTTAATTGGCATCACATCATGGAATTTATGATAGTTGATGTGGGTATGGCCCGCTTCATCCAGATTTGTGATGACAGCATATTGATGATCCCAGCGAATGTCGGAATGGGAATAGATTTTGCGGCGATGGAGTTCTTGCGCTGCGTTTTCGTCAAGGCCATTAAGGCTGATGACGATGCTGGCATCTTCGCCTTTCAGGCTCGCCGAACTTGCGCCATAAAGCGGGCTGGTTTCGTCAATAATATGACAAATGGTCCAGCTCAGCGTGAATAGCGGATTTTCATCATGCAGCAATGGCAGCGGGTAGAAATGGCGGAAATACATGCCTTCAGCAGTTTTTTCTACTTTCACCAACCATAGCTTTATTGTGGCGTCTGCAATATCGCTGTGCCGTGCATTCGCCATGCGTAACATCAGCGCGGCTTTGCCATTATATGTGCCAATTACAGGGTGTTTTGCAAAAATAATTTGCGCTTCGGGGCGTGAGAACCGCGCAAACACTATGCCGGTCATGATGGCGATAAAGGACATACCAAAAAAAATCTCAATCGCTGATAGCAGCCGCCCGTAAAATCCGTGCGGGTACATATCGCCATAACCTACTGTAGATAGCGTTTCCACGCTGAAAAACAGCGCGTCCTGAAAATGATATGGACGGGCATTCGCAATCGCAGTGGGGTCCAGCAAATACAAGCAGGCAAAAACAGAATTGAGTGCAATAAAAAATAGCGCGCAGCCGCCCCAGAACCACCACCACGGCGCAGTCATGCTCAGGTAATAAAGGTCAAGCCAGAAATTATGCGTAAGACCACGCGTATGAATCTGTTGGTTACCGATGTGGACAGTGCGTGGTTTTGTCATATCAGGGCGTAATTGCAACTTTCAAAACACCATCACGTTGATGGCTAAATAGGTCATAGGCTTTTTCAATGTCATCCAGTTTGAAGCGATGTGTGACCAGCGGCTTCAAGTCTACCCTGCCTGATGCAACGACGTTCATCAAGCGCCGCATGCGCTCTTTTCCTCCGGGGCAGAGGGTGGTGATAATCGTGTGATCGCCCAGCCCTGCTGCAAAGGCACCTAAGGGTAATTTCAAATCCGAAGCATAGACGCCAAGGCTGGAAAGCGTTCCGCCTGGCCGGATGCTTTTCAATGCCCATTCGAATGTTTGCGGCAGGCCAAGCGCTTCAATCGCCACATCAACACCGCGCCCACCCGTAAGTTTCATGATTTCTTCGACGGGGTCCTGTTTTTTAAAATCAATCACCACATCTGCGCCAAGACGTTTGGCCATAGCCATACGTTCGGGTACGGTTTCAATACCGATGATGAGTGATGCACCTTTCAGTTTTGCGCCTGCGGTGGCACATAATCCAATCGGGCCTTGTGCGAATACCGCGACGCAGTCGCCGATTTTAATCTTGCCGCTTTCTGCGCCACCAAAACCTGTGGACATGATGTCGGGGCACATCAGTACTTCTTCATCGGTCAAACCATCTGGTACCGGAGCCAGATTGGCCATTGCATCCGGCACTAGTAAATATTCCGCCTGCGCCCCATCAATGGTATTGCCAAAACGCCATCCACCGAGTGGTTTCCAGCCATGGGCATGTGCCCCGCCGCATTGGGAATGACAACCTGAAAGCGATGCGTAGCTCTGACCACTGGGCGTGATAGCACCCGCAATCACACGCTGCCCTTCCTTATAGCCCAATACCGCACTACCCAGTTTTTCGATGATGCCGACGGGTTCATGGCCAATGGTCAATCCTTTTGCGACCGGATATTCACCTTTTAAGATGTGGACATCCGTTCCGCAAATCGTTGTGGTGGTGATGCGGATGAGCGCATCCAGCGGCCCCACATCCGGAATGGGTTTTTCAGACAGAACAATACGGCCCGGCTCGGCAAAAATCGCAGCTTTCATTTTTTTAGACATGATTATCTCCTACATCTTCTTTTTAGCGTTAAATCCCGAGGAGCGGTTTGATCGACGTCAAATCAACTTAAGGTACCTTTTTAATGTGTTCTGCCAGCAATGGAACGATATCCATTACATTGGATGAATGCGGGACGGTGTTGCAGGATATAATTTGGCTGGCTCCCGCGGTTTGAAGTTCCTGAACTGCATTCCCTGAAAAAAGCGGGTGGATGCACATACAGAAGATGGGTTCCGTTGTTACCTTCCTGATATGCTTGATGGCTTCGATCATGGTTTTGGCGGTTGAGACCATATCGTCGACCAGTATCGGCGTGCGGCCAAAAAACAGGCTTGGATCAGGAATTGAAATGCTTACGTCGCGATCGCCATGACGGATTTTTGACAAACACTGGTATGGTGCGCGAATAGTTCTTGCCAATGCAGACACCCATTGTTCGCTTTCTGCATCCGGCCCAATGAGTAGTGGGTGGTTTATATGTTTTACCACCCACTGTGCCAACAGGTTTGACGCATGAAGTACGGTTGCAGGGATGGTATAGATTTCATTCATGTCATGGTGACGATGAAGATGCGGATCAATCGTGATGATACTGTCCACGGCGGATGAAAGCAGGGCAGCAAAGATCCTAGATGTTACGGCTTCGCCATCTTGAAAGCGTTTATCCTGCCGCATATAGCCGAGATATGGCGCAATAAGATGGACAGAATTTGCGCCAAGTTCCTTTGCCGTTTTAGTAAAGAATAGTATGAAGTTTGTTTTTAAATCAGGATTGTTAAGTGAGCATAGCAGATAAATTTGTGCGCCGATAACAGGTGTTGCCAGGCGCAGATAGGTCTCGCCATCAGGGAATGTGCGCGTGTCGATATGACCTTCCGTCCAGCCGAGCTGTTGGGCAAGCCCTTTGCCGATTTCTTTGTTTTCCGGATGGTAAAACAGAATGGGTTTCATGGGTTAGCCGATGTCAAAAAGCGTATTGGTGTCGACATACTGGATTGCATATTCCATCTCGCCTTTGGTTTCCGCGTGCAGGGTGAAAAGCGGTTGCTGGTTATGGACTGTTTCACCAAGACGGACATGTAAATCCAAACCCGCCGCTTTATCATGCGGCGCACCTGCAAACTTTGCTGCTTGCGCCAGTTTGCGGTTGTCCCAGCGTGTCAGTTTTCCTTGCTTTGTGGAAAGCACCGGATGCGTGAGCCGCGCCTGCGGAATAGCGTGCATGCCGCCTTGTGCTTCACAGATGGCTTGGAATTTCTGCCATGCACGGCCGCTTTCCAGTGTTTCTCTGGCCACCATCATGGCTTTGTCAGGCGTAAACCCTGTTGCAAGGCTGAGCAGTTTTCCAGCAAGTGTGAGGGCGCGTTCGCGCAAATCGGCAGGAGCATCCGGCTGGTCTTTTAATACCGCAATGACATCGCGTGCTTCAAGCGCGGGGCCAATGCCGCGCCCAACTGGCGCTTCTTCGTTGCTGATGTGTGTTGCGATGTTCAGGCCAAGCGCAGTGCCAATGGCTACAAACAGCCGTGAAAATGTCTGCGCTTTTTCCATATTACGCATTTTGGTGGTTGCCCCAACGGGTATATCAATCAAGATCTGTTTTGATCCTGCGGCGATTTTTTTGGAAAGGACGGATGCAATGAGCTGTCCTTCATTATCAAGACCCAGCAAACGTTCAATACGTATGAGTGCATCATCAGCAGGACTGAGTTCGGCGCGTCCACCCCAGACAAGACAACCGGATTCTTTTTGAACGACTTTACGCATCTCTTCAAGGCTGAGATCAACGGGGGCCAGCACCTCCATCATATCTGCTGTCCCAGCTGAAGAGGTAATAGCGCGTGAGGATGTTTTTGGAATCATCAAGCCGTTGGCAGCTATAATTGCAACCACAATCGGTGTCGTGCGATTGCCGGGAAGGCCGCCGATGCAATGTTTATCAAGCACAATTGCGCTGCCCCAATCGATTTTCTTTCCGGAATCGACCATCGCATGTGTGAGCGATATAATCTCATCGTGATTGAGGCGATCGCCCGAGCAAGCGGTAAGAAACGCCGCAATCTCGACGCCCGAATAGCGCTGGGCGGTGACGTCCCGGATGATGTCGTGCATCGCATCTTGCGAAAGCGTCTTGCCGAATATCTTGGCGCGCACATGGCTGAAGGAATAAAGCGGTGCCGGGTACGACACCGTGATGTCTTCGCCTTCGTCTAATTGCAAATCCGCCCAGAGCATATCCGACAGTCCTGCTTCGCAGGCATTTAGCGTGGGTAAGGTAACAATACTGATTTTTGCTACATATTCCGCTTTTTTGCTTTTTACCAATACACGCGATTGCACTTCAAATCCCTGTGCGCGGCTGATGGTGCATTCACGGTGCAGAAAAATCGTGGGTTCGTGATAGGTATCAATGCCGACACGTTTTGCGCGCAGGGTGATGCTCATACCAATATGTCCTCTTGCATGTGCGATGGAATGGTTGTTTTCCATTTTAGCTGTGTTTCGACCTGCGCTGCCATGCCCTGTACTGCTTCATCATTCCCATGCACTAAATAGATGCGTTTTGGCGGCTTTTTTGACTGTTTTAGCCAATCCACCATTTCCTGATAATCGGCATGGGCGGAGATGTTCTGCAGGCTAACTATTTCAGCCTTTACGGGCCATTCCGTGCCATGGATTTTTATCGTTTCAACGCCGCGCAGCAAAAGATCGCCACGGGTTCCATCGGATTGATAGCCGGTCAGCATGACGGTGTGCCGTGCATCACCCAGAAAATGTTTGAGATGATGTAAGATGCGTCCACCCGTCAACATCCCGCTGGCAGCGATGATGATGGAGGGCATCGGATTTGCATCCAGCTTCTTTGATTCTTCGCGCGTGCGAGTATAGCTGGCGATATTACAGAAATGTGCAACATCTTTATGGGTATGCGTTTTGTCATACTTACAAAACAGGTCGGTGGCGTTGATTGCCATGGGACTGTCCAGATAAATTGGCATATCGGGAATTTTTTGTTTTTGTCGTAATGCGGCAAGATAATACAGCAGGCTTTGGGTACGCCCTACCGCAAAAGCGGGCACTAAAATTGTGCCGCCACGTGCAGCAGTACGGCATATCGTATCCGCTATCTGATCCATCACGTCGCGTGGGTCGTGCAATCGCGCACCATAGGTAGACTCGACAATGTAATAATCAGCTGCAGGTGGTGCTTCTGGCGCCACCATTAATGGGTCATGTGGCCGCCCGACATCGCCCGAAAAGAACAAGGAACAATCGGGCGTGGTTACTAAAATGGAGGCAGCGCCTAATATATGCCCCGCACGCTGTAAGCGCACGGTAATGCGCCCATGGTCAAGTTGCAGCGTTTCACCAAAATTTACATCGCGGAATTGTTCCAGGCTTTCTTCTGCTTCTTGCGCGGTATATAGCGGCAATGCAGGTGTGTGCCTGCTCCAGCCGTGACGATTGGCATGTTCGGCATCTTCTTCCTGCAAATGTCCGCTATCAGGAAGAAGAATGGAGCACAACTCGCGCGTGGCAGGCGATGCATAGATGGGGCCGCGATAGCCTTGCTTGATAATCAACGGTACGGCACCGCTGTGATCCAGATGTGCATGGGTGAGAATGACTGCGTCCAGTTCGTGTGGATTAAATGGCACCGGTTGCCAGTTGCGTTGGCGCAGTTCTTTCCAACCTTCGAACAACCCACAATCAATGAGCATTTTGAACTTACCGACTTCCAACAGATATTTGGAACCTGTAACGGTACGGCTGGCGCCACAAAAAGTAAGTTTAACGGAGTTCTTTGTCATCAGGCGATTGGTTCCAGTTTATCAATGTGTTGTGTGGCTGTTTCACTTTCGTATGATAGGTCATATTCGGCTATAAATACCCAAATTCATTTGATCTATATCAAATGTTTATCCTTAACAATCTGCTCCCATACGGACGTTAGACCCAAACACTACCAGAGAGATTTTTTATGAGTCAGGACATATCAATTCAAAAACTTCCCGTCACATGGGTGGTTGTCGCTGATGGAAAGCAGGCGCAGGTTTATCAGCTTGGCACGAAAACACGGCGTATGCCGCTTTTCGGTAATAAGCGTTTATATAATGTTCAAACAACGGCCGCTAATCTTGTGCCTGTAGCCGGCACAAACTGGAAAGCGGCATCGCCGCATATCTATGAATTCAAGAAGCGCACGATGGGCTCGATGTTTAAAGGCTCTGGCCCGGCGCACCATATGTATTCACCGAATATGAATATACATGATGAAGTTAAGCATCATTTCATGAAAAAAATTGCGCTGGATTTGGAATTGGCCAGCACAAAAAAGGCCTTCGACAGGCTGGTATTGGTTGCTCCGCCCAAAATGCTTGGCTTGTTAAAGGAAGCCTTAAGGGGAGATGTCGCGCATAAGGTGGTTGGTGTGCTTTCCAAAGATCTCACCCATTACAAGGGCCATAACCTGCTCAAACATCTGGAAGGTGTGTTGCCACAAGTGGCTTAACCCGCTTGGGAAATATGGCGTTGCGGGGTTTGGGATTGTGCTTTTAGTGCTTCATGTTCCGGGCAGTCGCCGGCAATCGAGCAATGGCTGCATGCAAAATGCTCCATCTTCTCAAAGTTCGTGAAGGCAACGTTCATGCCCTTTACTGCAATCCCGTGATCGCGGATTTTGGAAAGCGCGCGCGAGAAGGTTTCTAATTCCATGCCAAGACGTGAGGCGATGAGCGTCTTGCTATAGGGAAGCTGAAATCCTTTCGGGTCAAAATCATGAAGGACGCATAGCCGTTCCAGAAAACAGGATATTTGTTGTGCGGCGCTCATGGTGGTTTTGTGCTCGGCCTCCACGGTTGCGATATGGGCACGGCGCGACAGCATGGAAAGCAGATTAAGCGCAAGTATGGGGTGGCGTTTAACGTTTTCCTTCAACCAGTTCGTTGGAAATTCCATCAAAGCGGTTTCTTTGACGGCCAGCGCATTGAATTGATGGGTGGTACCGGATTGCAGAATTTCGGTTTCGCCGATGGTATCGCCTGCAATCAGTACATCCGTTGTCATTTCATGGCCATCGGGTGTCTCGCGGTAAAGTTGTACCGCACCTTCCAGAATAATATAAAAATGTTCAATACGGTCGCCATATAAAAATACACGGTCTCCGGACGTATAGCGCCGCATATTGCCGGATTGAGTGACTGCGTTTTTTTCATGTTCGCTGAGACCAGAGAACAAGGGAAGTGTTTGCATGATGGTGGGTAGAGAGGTGACCGCCATGAAAGCTCCTATCAGCAAATAGTAGGTGTAATGATAGTCCGTGGCTTATGGAGAGTCGAGTAGGTGCCAGTAAGGCGTTGAAAGCAAAGTGCTTGTCGCACCATTTTCTGCTGTGAGCTCTGAAGATAAATCAGTCGTTTTCGAGAGCCGAGGGCAATAACATGGTTGGGGTGCCAGGGATTAAATTATACGATGCTCAGATAAGGTTTAAATTTATCTGATGCGCCCTTCTCTTGATGTTGTGCTAGCCAAGTTAATGCTTGGTGCATATCATCTACCACTTGCTGATGGTTATACTCTGGCGGGTGCGGCTGTTGTGTGTAATCTCGATACCGTGCATGAGCTACATTCAACTGAAGACACTTTTTACGTATTTCTTCTAGATAAATTGGTATATCTTTTGGAAAAAGAAATTCTGCATTTGATGTGCCAGTAAAGAATTTCTGCATATCTGTGCTGTCAGTAAGATTTTTATCTCTTATGGCTAAAAGCAATTCTTGAATAGCACTGTATACTACTTTCCTTTTTTCATATAAATCAGCGCGCGTTTTTATTCTGTTTTGGATATATTGCTGGTATGCAATGCAAATTGTGGTTATGCCAATTACTGGGGTTAAGAGCCCCTGCAGTACTTTCAAGAATAAGTCTAAATCAAAATGCTCAAACATTTATTCCAGACCTAACAAATTTATTGTTATTTTTAAAAATGGTTGGGGTACTAGGGATCGAACCTAGGAATGACGGAATCAAAATCCGTTGCCTTACCGCTTGGCTATACCCCAATATTTTATGTTCCATTCGCTCTGTGCCTTGCGGCACAACCGCTCGGGAAAGAGAACTTCGCGGACGGAAAAGAGACATCTTTGAACCATGCCTTTGGCCTGAACGCAAGATGTTCATGAAGCTTTAAGAAGATTTTTCTGGTTTGTTAAAGAAATGAGCCACAGGCCTGCATTTTTCTGACGTCCGTTCCCAAGTTTTTTGTAAAGGAAAGGTGAACGTCTCCCGGGCTGTCCCCGAAAAAACCCTGATTCTGCCTGCCCTGCAAGGCGTCCTCGGGGTGTTTTGTACAATTCCATTTTCATCTTTTGCTAAGCATTTATTGGATTTTTTTTAAGGACTTCCCCGCATTATGCCCCCACTGAACCACGAGCCAACGCCAAACCTGTGAAGGCCGCACGCGAGAAGTTACCAACAAGGTAAATAGCTCAAATGCGGTGCAATAATAACCAATCATTCACGGGATGACGTTAGGCTTAATAACTAGGGGAGCTTCTACTCAATGAAAAAGTCCGTGATTAAAAACCCGATTGACCGCACCTTTGATGAAGGTGTTGCACTCACACTGGAAGCGCGCAACTACATCGCGTTCCATGAACAATCGGATCGTAAAAGCTTGAACCTTCCTGATTGCCTGCATATTGGCTATCACCATACTCGCGTTTCTGCGCGCCTCATTCAGATTATGACCTGGTTATTGGCGATGAAAGCAGTGAACAGCGGCGAAATCACACGCGAACAATTCCAAGCTCCTGCCTTTGCACTTGGCGGTGGACCTGAATGCACCGATGAAACCGGTCCTGATATGGAAGAATTACCACAGGGTCTGCGTAGCTTGCTTGAACGCACCCACAAATTGTATATGCGCGTTGCCCGTCTTGACGAACAAGTACGTGGCCAACCTGCACACGAAATTGACCCAGCACATCTGATGAAGATGGGTGTGACTGCGCTGCAAGTTGCAAACTAAACGCTTTTTGGTTTTATAAGTTACGGGAAAAAGTCCTGGCCATTTTTAGGCCAGGCTTTTTGCTATTTGGACGAAGTTTATTTGGTTTATTTGTACTTACTATATTTTTAGGCGATTTTTTAAAGGAATATTCCATGGCTGTTTCAAACGTATCATTGTCATCTTCTTCAAAAACCGCGCTGACCGCGTTGCAGCAGACCGCGAATGACCTTAACGCCGCGCAAAAGAAACTGGCGACCGGCAAGAAGGTAACCTCATCCCTTGATAATGCGACCGCGTTCTTTGCCAGCCAGGCATTCCTTGATAAAGCGAATGATCTTTCGAATGTGAAGGATGCAACCTCCACAGCGCTGCAAACCCTGAATGCGACCAATAACGGTATCGATGCCGTATCCAAACTGGTCGATCAGGCCAAAGGTATCGCAACGGCGGCCTTGCAGACCCAAGACCCCACGGAGCGCGCAGCACTGGCGCAGCAATTTGATGATTTGCGCGGCCAGATTGATGATGTGGTCAAGGATTCAAGTCTGAATGGCCGTAACCTGATTGATGGAACATCAAGTGCGCTCACCGTGAATTTCAATGAAAGCAGTACCAGCACCTTGACGATTGCCAATACGGATTTGACATCGACTGGCCTTGGCGTTGCTGCTTCCACCAATGCCTTTGCCAATAATAGCGATATTAACACGGCGCTCAGCAATCTGGGTACGGCGTCATCAACATTGCGTACCACGCAGGCAAGCATCAGCAATAACGCTACCATCATCAGCACGCGTTCGGATTTCATTTCCAGCTCCATCGATAATCTGAAGGAAGCATCGGATAATCTGACCAACGGTGATATTAATGAAGAGGCCGCGAACTTGCTGGCCTTGCAGGTGAAGAACCAGCTTGGCATCTCCGCGCTCAGCATTTCGAACCAGGCACAACAAAGCGTGTTAAAGTTATTTTAGGCGCTAATCCAGATTGGTTTTAATGAGCGTGCCGCGGATATCGACGGCATCATCAATCATCTTTTGTTCGCGCATGAAATCGGCAAAGGGTTGCATGATGTTGACCGCTGATTCATCAAGCTTTGCCCCCCAGTTGTGACGGAAGAATGCCTTCCGCATCACTTCAATCGGCATGTCCATTTCGGTTGCGGTGATGGTGATGGCGGTGATTTCATTGAAGGGTATCCATGCTTTTGCTTCATCAAGGACATTGACCAGATCAAGGAAAGCTTTGGCTTTTTGCGCCTTGAAGCTGTCGCGCACAACCAGCACGCTATAGGCTTTTGCTTCGCTCTTGGGTAAGGGCCGCATGTAGCGGCTAAGTTCTCCTAGTTCCGCATAGGGTGAATTCACCGCCCAGCCATCTACCGTGCCTTCTTTCATCGCCGCAATGGCTTCACGCGTTGGCATTTCGGTAATCGCGTAATCATTGGGGGTTACGCCCACAACGCCCAGCATTTTGCGAAGGTTGTAGTGATTACTGGAACCCTTATGCACGATGACTTTGCGGTCGCGCATTTCTTCAATCGTCTTGATGGTGCTATCGGTGGGGATCATCAATTGTTCCAGATATGTGGATGATACCTGTGCAATGAAGACCGGAAGTTTTTCTGCCTTCGCCATGATGACCGGTACGATATCGCTTTGGAACACCGCATCAACCTGATCATTCAAGAATGCCATGTTGACTTCTTCAGGTGTAGAGAAGGTTGAGTATTCAACTTTGTATCCATACTGGGCAAAGGCTTCTTCGAATTTTTTGTTGTGCTTGGCGACATAGAAGGGCGCGTAGCTCACCGATTGCCCAACCCGTCCGATGCGTACGGTACGCAAATCAATCACCTCAACTTTTGGCTTTGGCCAGAACACGGCGGCGCTGAGCCCAATGACGAGGGAGAGACCCGCGGTAACAACAATCATTTCTAGTTTGTTCATCGAAAGACCCGTCTGAAGTGGGGTGATAACAAAAATAATACATAGAAACAACAACTTAGCAAAATTATAATTATGATGCTGATTGTTGTTGATAATAAGAATCATTCTTATTAAAACGTGTATATAAGAATGATTCTTAATCGCAAGTGTAGATACTGATTAGATAGGATTTGTTGTGAGACCGCGTAATTACTCAGTGTTATCAACGGCCGAGGCAGATTTGAATGCAGGCGCCGAGTTGGAATTCCTTCAAGAACTCGAAGATGCCATTGAAGCGATGGGCAGCAGTCGTTTCACGGTGGATGGTCGTCCTTCAACCGTTGCCGCAGAAACCAGAGCGCGGTTAGGCGAAACGATCAAAGAACTGACGGAAGTACAAATCAGCAAGATTGCCGATGGCGCAGAAAAATTCGGCAAAAAGGATCAGCGCGTATTACTGGAAGTGGTACAAGGCAAAGATGAACGCCCCGATGCACAATTGGCATTTCCTGAAAACAATGTAACCGCACAATATATTTATTATAGCGAAGAACAAAAAGAAGATGCGCGGTTATTACAGGAATTGAAGCGCATTCAATATCTGCAAAACGTTGTGATGAAGCAATTGGAAATGACCGACCGCAGCGGTTCAACGCAAGTGGTGCAGGGCATGATTGCATCCGGTCAGAAATTTGTAGCTGGCTTAACCGCGGTATTCAAACAGGTTGAAGCCTTATCCAAACAAATTGAAAAAGGCCTGCACAACAAGGCCGACATGCCAACAGCGGAACAAAAAACAGTGGCGATTGCGGCAATTACGCAGGCATTGCGCGCATTGCCAGCCATTGATCCACGTCATATCGCCGTAAAAAATATGGTGATGCAGCAGGTTGAGCGCCTGCAAGTGAAATTCAATGTGACGACAGCCGCGCCGCGCCAATCTGCGACCGTTTTGCAAATGAAAGCCCCGCAAACGAATGCGGCGGTTGATGTTAAAACCCAGCCCGTTGTGAAAGCAACTGCAGACGCGAAAGCAGCGCCCGTTGCAAAGGGTCAGCCTGCTGCGCCAGTAGCCAAAGTAGATGCAAAACCAGTTGTACAGGCACAAACAAAAACGGAAGCAAAAGTAACCGTAGCTGCAAAAGCAGACGCCAGACCTATTCCACCAGTTGCGAAAGCAGATATAGTTGCAAAGGTTGAGGTGAAGGCAGCGCCGATGGCTGTGCAAGCAAAAGTAGAGATTAAAACGGTACCAACAGCACCATCCGAAACCATGCGTCAAATGAGCGCAACGGTTACGTCCATTGCCCCCAATGTTTCCGCGCAGCAAACCGCTGCACATGTCGGTAACACATCTCCCGCCATCGTATTACAACACACATTGGCCAAAGCTTTGGGTATCACGCCAGTGCATGCTACGATAACCGCAGCGCCACTTGCGAGCGTAACGCCAGCAAGTGCAACGTCACTACAAGTAGCGCGTAGCACGACTTTATCCGCACCAATCGTATCAACGCCCATTTCAACTATCAGCAATGTTGCGCCTGTTTCAGTAACACAATCGGCGCAAACCATAGCAGTTCAAACTGCGCCCGTTCAAAGTGTCGCTGCTCAAGTGCCAGTACAACAAGTTCAAGCGCAACAAGTTCAAGCGCAGCCTATTCAGGGTCAAGCCGTGCAACAAACAGTTGGACAACCCGCTCAACACGCGCAAGCACCAGTCGTGCAACAGCAGCAGCAAGAAGCACCTAAACAACAAACCGCAATTGTGCAGCCGATCAATCAGCCGCAACAACCTATCGTCACCACGCAACCAGTCGCACAGCCAGTCGCGCAACCTGCACAACCGGTACAGATTGCTACGGCGCAGCCCATAAGCAGTGTTCAGCAAACCGTGCCAGTAACGGGCGTTCAAACGAAAGGCGTTTCAACGGTAACTCACACAGCAGCCCAACCAACAAACATTCAACCTGCGGGCGTTGGCCAGCAGGCAGCAGTTGCCCCCGTAGCAGTAACGACAACCGCACAAAATAATACGACGACGAATACGGGTGCTGTTACCCCGCAATCGGTGGCACCAACTCAACCTGCCCAAGCGACCGTAGATACAACGGCGACGTCTAGAAATGGAAGCACCAATGCAAATGCAAACGGAACGGCTCAACAGCCACGCGGAACAGCAGACGGTACAGATAATAAAGGGGTGGCAACAGGCGAAGCAGTTAACAAAACAACGCCAGCCGATGCAAAAAAATCCGATGCAGTTGTAGAAAAAAATCCCGAGCGTCCCAACGCTGGCGAGCGCGGACAAGAAGCAAAAAGCGAAAAAGAAACCGATAAGAAAAAAGATGTAGTCGCTGATAGCGGCTGTAACACATGCACGACCAAGAATTGCGGTGCTTGCCGCGTGTCATCGTTACAAGGCAATGGTTCCGCGACAGTGCAATACGGAAGTACCAACGCGCAGGGCGAAAAAGAAGCAAAGACCAAAATCACCGAAAATGCTGCAAAATGTGCTGGTTGCGGTGGGTGTGGCCCCGGTGGCTGCAGCCGTGTTGCAGCCGACCCGAATGTTGTTGCTGCAGCAACGAGCGCCGCACTCGATAAATTGGGAACACGACGCCGTGTAGCACCAGCACTTACACCCGCCGCAGCGGCATAATTAAAGGAGCAAGAGATATGTGTGAAACAAATCCCAAAACCAAGGTGCAAGAAAAAAGCAAAGAATGTTCGGGTGATTGTGATGCCTGCGAAGGTCGGCAGGGACAATTATCTGGCATGCAAGAACAGGTTGCCCTGATTTTGCAGCAACTAAATCAAACCGGAAAATAGCAGACAGCAAAATATACGGCGCGATATTTTTTAATTTTTTTGAAGGAGCATGAATATGGTTACCCTTTCTTTCCCCGGTGGCAGTGGCAAACCACCAAGCAGCACTGGCGCAAAACTTGATTTAGAAGGCTGCGGCAGTTGTGCGGTCGATCACTTCTCGACCTGTGCTACGGGCATTCTTGGCCAAGCAGTGATTTCTGCGTTGGAAATTACGCGTAGAGCCGTTGCGAATGGCGATGCACATCTTGATCCGCATAACCCCGAAGACATCGATTATGTATTTGAAGCGGTCAAAATGGTGATTGCCGATGATTTGCAAAAAGCAAAACCTGTACTTGGTATTGAAATGCCAACCGATCCAGTGGAGATCGAAAAAATCAAAGCCGGTATCCCTGATGCCATTCGCCAAGGGCAAGCCGTTTACGCAGCGGTTGGTATTCTTGCGACCAAGACATTGCTCAGCTCCACCAAGATGGCGGATGTCGATATGGTATTTAAAAAACTGGCCGATACCATCGCGCCGGAATTGCCGCGCGTGGTGAATGATGCGGCTGAAATCGCAGCGTACCGAAAACAAATCCCGTATGGAATCGTGACCGCGATGAAAGCGATGCCGCAACCAGCGTAGTCGGATAATCAATTATCAGACATAAAAAAAGCCGCCTTCTCAGGCGGCTTTTTAATTCTGGTGGAAGAAATAATTTCTCTGCGATGTCTCTGCGCCCAAAGAAGTATTCGGCGCAACCGATCCTGCTGATTATTTCTTCTTTGCCTTGGCGTCTGGCTTTTCAACCTTCTTTTCGGTCTTGTTCACGCCGCCTTTGATAGCTTCGCCTTCTTTGTGGCCCTTAACATCGATGATGCCAGCAAAACGATTCTTGAACTTGTCGAGCTGACCGCCACGACCGATAAGCTTGGAGACACCAGTCCATGCCGGATGGGTCTTTGGATCGATATCGAGGCGCATGGTATCGCCAGCCTTGCCCCATGTGGTGCGGGTTTCAAATTCGCTGCCATCGGTCATGATGACCTTAATGGTGTGATATTCGGGGTGAATTTTTTCTTTCATAAGCTTATTCCTTAAGTGTAAGGCGCGGTTATAGACAGGCAAACAACGCATTGCAAGGGGTTTTCTGCCCCATAATCATTTATTGGTGCTCTCCGCTATCTTGCACCTGACCGCACCAAAAACACGGTAAACCGTTGTAAAACAGCGATTGTGCGAAATCCTGCGTTTGCTGCCCCAACATACAAAGACCACTACGCCCTGAATAGCTAAAACGCACGGTTTTGCTGGGTTAGTTGCCGATAATATGGCCAAACCGTAGATTTTCCCTTGATTTGACGGGGTTGTGGCGCATCGTAAGGTTCGCGTCGCTACGTATATTAAAGAGGCGTAAATTATGCTTGCAAGGCCCATCAAAATATGGTGATTCACGCCTCGTGCACACTTGCTGACAATAAAGATACCCGATGACACGCATCACTGATCAAAGGTGATAGGCCGCGTGCTTGGGTTGTTTTCGCTTTTTGTCCTATTTGTAAATGTGCCGCGCAAAACACTTTGATCCTTGTAAGGGAACCATAATGGCCACGATTCTAAAAACAAAAGAAATTCTCCCAGATACAAATAGCTTCACCGGACGCCAACGCATCCGCAAAAGTTTTGGTCGCATTGCAGAAGTTGTGTCGATGCCAAACCTCATCGAAGTGCAACGCCAATCGTACGAAGCATTCTTGCAGATGGCGACACCAGTAAACGCTCGCACGGTGACGGGCCTTCAGGAAGTTTTCAAATCCGTATTCCCGATCAAAGATTTTGCAGAACGCGCTGTTCTTGATTTCGTATCCTACGAACTTGAAGAACCAAAATACGATGTTGAAGAATGCCAACAACGCGGCATGACGTTTGCGGCACCCTTGCGCGTCACCTTGCGTCTATCCGTATTCGATGTGGATGAAACCACTGGCCTTCGCTCCATCCGCGACATCAAAGAACAAGATGTGTATATGGGCGATATGCCATTGATGACCCATAACGGTACCTTTGTTATCAACGGAACCGAACGCGTTATCGTATCGCAGATGCATCGCAGCCCTGGCGTGTTCTTCGACCATGACAATGGCAAGACCCACGCATCAGGTAAGTTCTTGTTTGCGGCACGCGTCATTCCTTACCGTGGTTCATGGCTCGATTTCGAATTCGATGCGAAGGACATTTTGTATGTTCGTATCGATCGTCGTCGCAAACTTCCTGTGACCACTTTGATGTACGCGTTGGATGATGAAGCGACCGAAAAGATGCGCGCAAAACGCGACGCACAAGAAAAGCCGCTCGCACCAGGCGAAGCGATTGGTATGACGAAGGAAGAAATTCTTTCCTCCATTTACGAAACCAAAACATACGATCGCACCAAGACCGGTTGGAAGACCAAATACGTTGCTGAAAACTGGCGCGGTGTAAAAATCACCCATGATCTTATCAACGCTAAGGGCGGTGAAGTGGTAATGGAAGCCGGCGCGAAGATTACCGCGCGCAAGGCGAAGCAATTGGAAGAAGAAGGCCTGAAGGAAATCCTTATTCAAGCCGACCAATTGATGGGTCAATATCTGGCGCAAGACGTCATTGACCTTAAGACCGGCTTGGTGTTGCACGAAGCGGGTGATGAAATCACCAAGGACATGCTGGAAAACTTTGCCGAATTGAACACGAAGGAAATCCCTGTTCTGGCGATTGACCATGTGAATGTGGGCCCTTACCTGCGCTCCACTATGATGGTTGACCGTAACTCCACCCGTGAAGAAGCGCTCATCGACATTTACCGCGTGATGCGCCCAGGTGAACCACCAACCTTGGAATCTGCTGAAGCATTGTTCCGTGGTTTGTTCTTTGATTTGGAACGTTATGACTTGTCCCCTGTGGGCCGCGTGAAAATCAATGGCCGCTTGAACGTTCAAGCTGCTGACACCGTGCGCGTATTGCGTAAGGCTGACATTATTCAAATCATCAAAATCTTGCACGACCTGAAAGATGGCCGCGGCGAAGTCGATGATATTGATCATCTTGGAAACCGCCGTGTTCGCTCGGTTGGTGAATTGATGGAAAACCAATACCGTGTTGGTTTGCTGCGTATGGAACGCGCCATTAAGGAACGCATGGGTTCGGTGGAAATCGATACCGTGATGCCTTCCGATTTGGTGAACGCAAAACCAGCAGCAGCTGCGGTTCGTGAATTCTTTGGTTCATCGCAGTTGTCACAATTTATGGATCAAACCAATCCATTATCCGAAATTACCCATAAGCGCCGTCTATCAGCTTTGGGACCTGGTGGTTTGACCCGTGAACGCGCAGGCTTTGAAGTACGCGACGTTCATCCAACCCATTATGGCCGTATCTGCCCGATTGAAACACCGGAAGGTCCGAATATCGGTCTGATCAACTCCCTTGCGACCTATGCCCAAGTCAATCCATACGGCTTCATCGAAACGCCATACCGCCGCGTTTCAAAGAGCAAGGTAATGGATGAAGTTGTGTATATGAGCGCGATGGAAGAAGGCCAGCACGTTGTGGCGCAAGCCAACGCGACGCTGGATTCATCCGGCAAGCTGACATCCGAACTTGTATCCTGCCGTAAGGGTGGTGAGTACATGATGCTCCCTCCTGATCAAATCGAATTCATCGACGTATCGCCTAAGCAGCTGGTTTCAGTTGCTGCTGCGCTTATCCCGTTCCTTGAAAACGATGACGCGAACCGCGCGCTCATGGGCTCCAACATGCAACGTCAGGCTGTACCTTTGTTGCAGTCAGATGCTCCGCTCGTTGGTACTGGTATGGAAGGCACCGTTGCACGTGATAGCGGCGTGACCGTTGTTGCAAAACGCGCTGGTATCATCGACCAAGTGGATGCGACCCGTATCGTTATCCGCGTCAGCGATGAAAAAGCTGCCAAGACAGGTGTAACCACCAACGCGCTTGGCGTTGATATTTACAACTTGCTCAAATTCCAACGTTCAAACCAAAACACCTGCATCACGCAGCGTCCATTGGTTCGCGTAGGCGATGTGGTGAAGGCCGGCGATATTATCGCTGACGGTCCATCCACTGAACTTGGCGAATTGGCGCTTGGCCGTAACGTGCTCGTCGCGTTCATGCCATGGAATGGTTACAACTTCGAAGATAGTATTCTTATCTCCGAACGTATTGTGCGCGATGATGTGTTCACCTCCATCCACATCGAAGAATTCGAAGTGATGGCACGTGATACCAAATTGGGCCAAGAAGAAATCACCCGTGATATTCCAAACGTGGGCGAAGAAGCACTCAAAAACCTCGATGAAGCGGGTATCGTTTACATCGGCGCAGAAGTGAACCCAGGCGATATCCTCGTTGGTAAGGTTACACCAAAGGGCGAGTCACCAATGACCCCTGAAGAAAAACTGCTCCGCGCGATTTTCGGTGAAAAATCAGCCGACGTTCGCGATAGCAGCTTGAAGGTTCCACCGGGCGTTTCAGGTACCATCGTTGAAGTGCGCGTGTTTAACCGCCGTGGCGTTGATAAGGATCAACGCGCGGTTGCGATTGAACGCGAAGAAATCACCCGTCTTGCAAAAGATCGTGATGATGAACGCGCTATTCTTGAACGCGGTTTCTTTGACCAGTTGAAGAACCTGATGATCGGCCAAAAGGCTGTGTCGGGTCCTAAGAATTTCCCAGCGGGTAAGGAAGTGACGGAAGCGTTGCTTGCTGACTACACGCACGGCCAATGGCGCCAAATCGCGCTTAAGGACGATGCTGTGATGGAACAAATCGAAGCAGTTTCAAAGAGCTTCGATGCTGCCATCGACGCGCTGAAGAAGCGTTTTGAAGACAAGGTTTCCAAGCTTCAACGCGGTGATGAATTGTCACCCGGTGTGATGAAGATGGTGAAGGTGTTTATTGCCGTGAAGCGTAAGCTTCAACCCGGCGATAAGATGGCCGGTCGCCACGGAAATAAAGGTGTTATCTCCAAGATTAATCCGATGGAAGATATGCCATGCCTTGAAGACGGTACCCCCGTTGACGTTGTATTGAACCCGCTTGGTGTTCCTTCACGTATGAACGTGGGTCAGATTCTTGAAACCCATTTGGGTTGGGCATCTGCCGGTATTGGTAAGCAAATCGGCGAAATGCTGGATGCGTATTACTATAAGCGCGGTGATCTGAAGGCAGTACGTGAGCGTTTACGCGAAGTGTACGGCGAAGATGATTACAACCGTGACATCAAGCGTATGGACGAAGACCAATTGATGGCATTGGCCAACAATCTGCGTCGCGGCGTTCCATTCGCAACTCCTGTATTCGATGGCGCACGCGAAGACGATATCGTGGGTATGTTGAAGCAAGCTGGCCTTGATAGTTCCGGCCAAGTCACGCTGACCGATGGCCGCACGGGCGAACCGTTCGATCGTAAGGTTACGGTTGGCTACATCTACATCCTCAAGCTTCACCATTTGGTGGACGACAAAATCCATGCTCGCTCCATCGGGCCTTACTCACTCGTTACGCAGCAACCACTGGGCGGTAAAGCGCACTTTGGTGGTCAGCGCTTCGGGGAAATGGAAGTATGGGCACTTGAAGCGTATGGCGCTGCCTACACCTTGCAAGAAATCCTCACCGTTAAGTCGGATGACGTTTCTGGCCGTACCAAGGTTTACGAAAGCATCATCCGCGGCGAAGACAACTTTGAGGCAGGTATTCCTGAATCCTTCAACGTGTTGGTCAAGGAAATGCGTTCACTTGGTCTCAACGTTGAGCTCACCCGCAAAGATTTGGTTGCCGAAGGCCTCGCACTTGATGAAGCGAATGCCGCCGCCGCCAATGACGATGCAGCAGGTAAGCCAATCGCATTAATCGGTAAGGAATAAGCTAACAGCCGGGGCGAGCGCTCCGGCGGTTTTCACAAAAATTTGACGGTCCTAAAAAAGGAAAAAGTAAAATGAACGATATTATGGCTCTCTTTAATCAGCAGGCTCAGGCACAGCAATTCGATCACATTCGGATTAGCCTTGCGTCACCTGAACGTATTCGCAGCTGGTCATTCGGCGAAATCAAGAAGCCGGAAACCATCAACTACCGTACGTTCAAGCCAGAACGCGACGGTCTGTTCTGCGCCCGCATCTTTGGACCTATTAAAGATTACGAATGCTTATGCGGTAAGTATAAGCGCATGAAGTATCGCGGCATCGTGTGCGAAAAGTGCGGCGTTGAAGTTACGCTTCAAAAGGTTCGCCGTGACCGCATGGGCCACATCGAGCTTGCTGCACCTGTTGCACATATCTGGTTCATGAAGTCGCTGCCAAGCCGTTGCGGCTTGTTGCTCGATATGACACTCAAAGATCTGGAAAAGGTTTTGTACTTTGAATCGTACATGGTGACCGAACCTGGTCTCACACCATTTAAGTACCGCCAATTGGTATCCGAAGAAGAATACATCAACGCCCAAGATGAATACGGCGAAGATGCATTCGAAGCCAGCATTGGCGCGGAAGCCATCAAGAAAATGCTCATCAATCTCGACCTCAACGCAGAACGCGTAAAGGTTCGTGACGATATGCGCGAAACCGGCAGCGATATTAAGCGCAAGAAGCTGGTGAAGCGTTTGAAGCTGATTGAAAGCTTCCTTGAATCAGGCGCACGCCCTGAATGGATGATTTTGGAAGTTGTTCCGGTGATTCCACCTGAACTTCGCCCATTGGTTCCATTGGATGGTGGCCGTTTCGCGACCTCAGATCTCAATGACTTGTACCGCCGCGTGATTAACCGTAACAACCGTTTGAAGCGTTTGATTGAACTGCGCGCTCCCGACATCATCATCCGCAACGAAAAGCGTATGTTGCAGGAATCGGTCGATGCGTTGTTCGACAATGGTCGTCGTGGCCGCGTGATTACGGGTGCCAACAAGCGTCCGCTGAAATCACTTGCCGACATGTTGAAGGGTAAGCAAGGTCGCTTCCGTCAAAACT
>CAZMQI010000002.1:0-111266 GCA_964568585.1 uncultured Rhodospirillales bacterium | reverse complement strand
CTTGCTCGGTAAGCGCGTCGATTACTCCGGTCGTTCGGTTATCGTGGTTGGCCCAGAACTCAAGCTTCACCAATGCGGTCTGCCAAAGAAGATGGCGCTCGAATTGTTCAAGCCATTCATTTACGCCAAGCTCGAAATCTATGGCATGGCTTCGACCATCAAGGCCGCTAAACGCCTTGTTGAAAAAGAACGCCCCGAAGTATGGGACATTCTGGAAGAAGTTATCCGCGAGCATCCCGTGCTGCTTAACCGCGCACCAACGCTCCACAGACTTGGTATTCAGGCATTCGAACCGGTGTTGATTGAAGGCAAGGCCATTCAATTGCATCCGCTGGTTTGCACCGCGTTTAACGCCGATTTCGACGGCGATCAAATGGCTGTGCACGTTCCGCTTTCATTGGAAGCGCAGCTGGAAGCCCGCGTATTGATGATGTCGACTAACAACATCCTCTCACCATCCAACGGTAAGCCGATTATCGTACCATCGCAGGATATTGTTTTAGGTCTCTACTATATCACCTTGGAACGCGAAGGCATGGTGGGTGAAGGTTCCGTATTCGGTACCATTGGCGAAATCGAAGCAGCGATGGAAGCAAAATGCTTGCACATCCATGCCAAGATTAAGGCCCGTTACCACACGGTGGATGAAACCGGCAAACCAGTAACGATGACCGTGTCGACGACACCAGGTCGTATGCTGTTCTCAGAAGTATTCCCACGTCACAAAAACTTGCCATTCAGCATCATCAACCGTTTGCTGACCAAGAAAGACGTGTCGAACGTTATCGATAGCGTGTATCGCCACTGTGGCCAAAAAGAAACCGTCATCTTCGCTGATCGCATGATGGCGCTTGGTTACAAATGGGCATGCCGTGCAGGCTTCTCCTTCGGTAAGGATGATTTGATTATCCCAGCCGCCAAGGAAACGCTCATCAAGAAAGCACAAGACCAAGTCAAGGAATTCGAACAGCAATACCAAGACGGTCTTATTACCCGTGGCGAAAAGTACAACAAGGTGGTGGATACATGGTCATCCTGCACCGAGCGTGTTGCTGATGAAATGATGAAAGCCATTTCAACGCCAAAACCGGGTCAACCGCATAACAGCGTTTACATGATGGCCCATTCAGGTGCGCGTGGTTCTGCTGCGCAAATCAAACAGCTCGCCGGTATGCGCGGGTTGATGGCAAAACCATCGGGCGAAATCATTGAAACGCCTATTATTTCAAACTTTAAGGAAGGTCTGACCGTTCTTGAATACTTCAACTCAACCCACGGTGCCCGTAAGGGTCTGGCCGATACCGCGCTTAAGACTGCAAACTCAGGTTACCTGACACGCCGCCTTGTTGACGTGGCACAAGACGCCATCATCGTGGAAGAGGATTGCGGCACCAAGCGCGGTCTGACTGTGAAAGCAGTTATCGACGGCGGTGAAGTGGTTGCACCTTTGGGTGAGCGTATTCTCGGCCGTACCGCTTTGGTCGACGTGAAGGATCCTGTGACCAATAAGGTATTGGTACCTGCAGGCGCCATCATCGTTGAACCGGATATCGAAGCAATTGATAAGGCAAGCATCGATAGCGTTGCTATTCGTTCTGTTCTTACCTGTGAAAACAAATCCGGCGCCGTATGCTGCAAATGCTATGGCCGCGATTTGGCTCGTGGTACCCCTGTCAATATCGGTGAAGCTGTGGGCGTTATCGCTGCACAATCCATCGGTGAACCAGGAACCCAGCTTACTATGCGTACCTTCCACATTGGTGGTGCGGCGCAGGGTGCTGCTGAACAGAGCACGATTGATTCAAGTCTTGATGGTAAACTCAAGATTAAGAACAAGGGTGTTGTACAAAACTCCGATGGCCAACCTGTGGTTATGGTTCGCAATATGGAAATCGCAATTGCCGATGAACAGGGCCGTGAACGCGCTCGCCACAAAGTGCCATATGGTGCGAAATTGTTGGCAGACGACAACGCGACCGTGAAGAAAGGCCAGCGCATTGCTGAATGGGATCCTTATACCCTGCCAATCATCACCGAAAAAGAAGGTGTAGCACACTATGCCGACCTTGTTGAAGGTGTGTCGGTTCGTGAAGTGGTCGATGAAGCAACGGGTATTTCCAGCAAGAAGGTTATCGATTGGCGTCAACAGCCTAAGGGCAATGATCTTCGTCCGCGCATCGTTCTTCACGATGCCAAGGGCAAGGTGATCACGTTGTCCAACGGTATGGAAGCGCGTTACTTCATGCCGGTTGATGCGATTTTGTCGATTGAAAACGGCGTTACGGTTAAAGCGGGTGACGTGCTTGCACGTATTCCACGTGAATCAACCAAGACCCGCGATATCACCGGCGGTCTGCCGCGCGTTGCTGAATTGTTTGAAGCACGTAAGCCAAAAGACTTCGCCGTTATCGCTGAAATCGATGGCCGCGTAGAATTCGGCAAGGATTACAAGACGAAGCGTCGCCTTGTGATTGTTCCGGAAGATGGCAGCGAACAACCACGCGAATACATGATTCCAAAGGGCAAGCATTTGTCCATTCAAGAAGGTGACCGTGTTCAACGCGGCGACTTGTTGATTGATGGAAACCCAGTACCGCACGACATCTTGAACATTATGGGCGTTGAAGCGTTGGCTGAATACCTCATCAATGAAATTCAGGATGTGTACCGTTTGCAAGGCGTGAAAATCAACGACAAGCACATTGAAGTGATTGCGCGTCAGATGTTGCAGAAGATTGAAATCACCGATGCCGGTGATACAACCTTCCTCAATGGTGAGCAGGTGGATCGTCTCGACTTCGAACATGAAAACGATAAAGTGGTTCTGGAAAGCCTTCGCGTTGCCAAGGGAAGACCTGTTTTACAAGGGATTACCAAAGCCTCGCTTCAGACGCGCAGCTTCATTTCAGCCGCGTCGTTCCAAGAAACCACACGTGTTCTTACCGAAGCAGCTGTATCGGGTCGTACCGATAAGCTCGAAGGGCTTAAGGAAAACGTTATCGTTGGCCGCTTGGTCCCAGCAGGTACCGGTGCCGTTGTAAACCGCCTGAAAGCGATTGCAGCTGGCCGTGACCGTGCCAAGGAAGTCGAAGCAGCGAACAAGCAAGATGCAGCAAATGCATTGCGCGAAGAGTCAAAGGAAGCCGTTAACGGATAATCTTTGGACGTCACAATAATCAAAAGGGCAGTAGCAATACTGCCCTTTTTTATTGCCCACTTTTTGTTTGCCCAATCGGTTTTGAGGGGTTTAAGCTGAAAAATTCGTTTTTCATCGGACGTGTTTCATGCCTTCAACTACCGCCAAACCATCCATCGCCATTATTCTAACGGGCGGCACTATTGGTTCTGTTTTGACCGATGATGCGACGCGTGCGGATAAAGCAGGGAACGCCTTGCTGCAATCCCGCATGGAAAGCCTGACCAAGAACCGCATCTTCGATTTTCAATTTTACCAATTACTCGCCAAGGATTCCGGCGATTTCGATATGCCGGACTGGCATGCCGTGGCAAGCCAAGTTGATACGCTTATCAAGCAGGGTTGTAAGCGGTTTTTAATCACGCATGGCACCGATACGTTGCCGTTCACTGCCACATTACTGCAATTACTATTCGGCAAGCGTGATGTTAGCATCGCCTTGGCAGCAGCGTTCTATCCTTTAGCCGATCCGCGCAGCGATGCGACGGCGAATATTACGGCCGCGATGGCGTTGTTGACGCAACCCGACCCACGCAAGGGCGTGTTTATCCCGTTCCGTGGTACGGGCAGAGATGTCACCCTGCATCACGCAACCAATGTGCAGCAAATGTCGGCAGATGCAGGTAGTTTTCATTCGTTTTATAACGCGGCAGTGGGCGTTTATAAAGAAGGCATCGGCATTGAATGGGCCGAAGGCAAACCAGAACAGATTGAAACCGATTTTCAGATTCCAACCTGCGAAAGCATGGTGGGTGCTTCCAAGCGCGTGTATTTTTTAGCGGCCTATCCCGGGATGAACCTTGCGCCATATCATGCATTGGCAGCAAAAGAAAATATTCTACTGGTCATCCGCAATTATCATAGTGGTACGGCCAATGCCAGCGATGTGCATGGCGGCGTTGTGGAATTCATCAAACGGTTTCCCGAATCCCTTGTGGCGTTTGCGCCATTGCCAGCTGAGTTTGTAAAAAAACCTTATGAATCCACATGGAATTTAATGCGGTATGGTGCACATGTGTACCGTGATTTGCCTCCGCATAAATTATATGTGCTCGGCGTTCTGGGGATAGCGAATGGATTGCAGCCACGCGAAGCCATTGCGCCCGCGCAGCCTTGGCTACTGAACGGCATGCTCCAATAGCTTATGCAGCTTTTGCATATCATCCGGCAAGTCGACTTCAAATGACATTTCTTTCCCCGTGATAGGATGAAGGAAAGATAGCGATTTGGCGTGTAATGCCTGACGCGGGAAGTCGGATAGCAGCGCAAGCTTCTTTTCATCGCCCTTATACAGCTTTAAAAGTGTGCTGAGTGCGCGTTGCTTGCTGCCCTTGGCATTACCATATAACGCATCACCCACAATGCTGTTGCCGATATGTGCAAGATGCACGCGGATTTGATGGGTGCGGCCCGTTTCAAGTTTGCATTGGATAAGCGCGGCAAAGGGCGCCTTGTTTTCCTTGCGCGTGGATTTTTTCTGGCGCACGACGCCGCCAAAGCCAGCTTCATCAGCAGCGGGAGCATAGGTTTGCAATACTTCGAAATGGGTAATGGCGTGTTTGCCACGGCTGACCAATGCCATCTTCTTGCGGTTGGTTTCGCTGCGGCCGATATCGCCTTCGATCGTGCCGCGCTTGGTATTGGGTGCGCCCCAAATGAATGCCTGATAGATGCGTGATAACGTTTTTCCGTTTTCGCCACTGAATTGTTCCGATAAGCCTTGATGTGCCTTATCGTGCTTGGCCACTACCATTAATCCGCTGGTGTCTTTATCCAAACGATGCACGATGCCGGGGCGTTTGACGCCGCCAATTCCAGACAGGCTTTTGCCACAATGGGCAAGCAGCGCATTGACCAAGGTGCCATCCAGATTACCAGCCGCTGGATGCACCACCATGCCTGCAGGTTTGTTGATGACCAGCACGTCTTTGTCTTCATAGACGACATCAAGTTTGATTTTTTGGGCTTTTGGTTTTGCGTCTTCAGCTTCCGGAATTTCAAGTGTGATGATTTCTGCGCCACGCAATTTATGGGCGACATCGGTCACGGCTTTGCCGTTAACACACAAAGCGCCTTCGCTAATCAGTTTTTGCAGCCGCGCACGCGACACATCTGGCAGCAGGGAAGATGCCACCTTGTCAAGGCGTCCCGCCTGTCCATCCAGTGAAATCTCGTGTTTTTGTGTCTTTTGGGCTTTGGTTTGGGCTTTCATTGTTCTCATGGGGGGGTAATGTAACCTATTCATTTATAAATGTCTTTTTTAGACTTTGCTTTCAGCCCAGCTTTCCTCTATAAAATCCATCAACGGCTCGCAGACTTTAAAGGTTTGCGGGCCGTTATTTTAGGTCCGAGTACGCGTTAGTATGTTGAGGCCTAAAATACCACTGGAGGAGTTTAGCTCAACTGGTAGAGCGTCGGTCTCCAAAACCGAAGGCTGTGGGTTCGAGCCCCCCAACTCCTGCCATTTGTTACTCAAGCGCCGTAAGGCTCGCTCGCGTAAGCTCGCGGATTGGCGGTCGCCAATCGTGGTCCTTACGCCGAGTTAAAAGTAGTTTTTTGAAAGAACAACGATGCTGAACAAAATTACAACCTTCTTTTCCGAAGTAAAAAAAGAGGCAAATAAAGTGACCTGGCCTACCCGCAAAGAAACCGTGATGACTTCGGTGATGGTGGTGGTGTTGTCGGGCGTGATGTCGATTTTCTTTCTGGTGGTGGATGGCGGGCTTTCCTTCCTTTCACGCGCCCTTATTAACCTGAGATTCTAAGACTTTATCGGAGCACTATCATGGCTGAAGCAAAAACCAAGAAACCAAAAGAAGCAAAAGCTGCTAAAGCAGACGCCGCGCCGCGCGCGCCCAGAGCCATCGCGACCCATCGCTGGTATGTGGTGCATGTGTATTCCGGTTTTGAAAAGAAGGTAGCCGCGGCTATCCGCGAAAAGGCTGAAAGCCTTGGTCTTGCTGATATGTTCGCCGATATTCTGGTGCCTACCGAAGAAGTGGTTGAAGTAGCACGCGGCCGCAAAGTAAACATGGAACGCAAATTCTTCCCGGGTTATGTGCTGGTGAAGATGGCATTGACCGATCAAAGCTGGCATTTGGTGAAGAACACACCAAAGGTAACCGGTTTCCTTGGCGGTGGCGCAAAGCCAGTGCCGATGAGCGAAGCTGAGGCCATGCGGTTGATTTCCCAAATGCAGGAAGGCATCGCCCATCCCAAGAATTCCATCACCTTCGAAATTGGCGAACAAGTCCGCGTGGCCGATGGTCCGTTTGCTTCGTTTAACGGAACCGTTGAAGAAGTGGATGAAGAAAAAGCGCGCCTTAAAGTTTCCGTTTCTATCTTTGGCCGTGCAACGCCAGTGGATCTGGAATACACCCAAGTTGAAAAGCTTTAAGCTTCACGATTTAATATAGAATATTCAAGAAATGGCGGGCGTTGTCCCGCCATTATTGTGTGCATCGTTTGCAGGGCGGCCAAGGCTTGCAGTAATTTCACTTTGCAATTCATTCATCGTGATCAGGCGTGCGCCAAAACGCTTTGCTTCGGCCTGTACGTCATCCGCGCTTGGCATAGGGCGAAAGCTTCCATTACCGGCATAGGTATCGGCGCTTAAATCAGAAATAATCGCGGTTTGAACATTGGCAGCTATTTCCTTGAACATTTCTTGTGTAGCTATTTTTAACACACTATCTAAAGCACATTTGGTGGTTTGAAATCCGCCGACATACAGATGGGTATATTGGCCAGCTTCCAGGAATTTCATAAATTCGGGATTAGACATCACGGAGTTTTGTGTCTTGGCAACAAACACATCGCCATCATGTGGCTCGGCTCTATAAAATTCATTCAGTGAATGACCATTACTGGTCAGCAGGGCTTTGAATTCGGAAAGTTCATTAGTTACCAGAAAGCTGGTTTTCGGCGCCATAGCAGCCCAGCCGATTTTTACCTTGCCACGCAAGGTGTCGGCCAAGACATTGCAGCCATCAATAATAGCTTCAACTGTTTCTATTTCCTGCTGCGTGGGTAGATAAGCGCCATGCTTTTGCAGCAATTCGATTTCGGCAGCACTGGGCGGTGCAGCATACAGTGCTTGGATATCAATAAACATTACCAATGGTTTATAGGGGCGCGTCTTATCCATGCCCCATTTTACCACGCATTTTGGCATGATTTATTTTCGAGACATGGTTAATAAGCCAAAATCTATAATTAGTTTCGGTTTCACCTGCTACATTTCAGGTGCATTTTTAAAGGGGTTGTGTGTCATGGCTGTTGAAGAATTGAACCAACATATCGGATTAACGCCTGCCAATATTGTGATGGCGGATTATCGGAATCCTAATGAAATAGCCATTACTTATATTGATCCATTTGCAGGGCTTAGCAAAACATTGTGGACCGAACGTGGCGATATCAAGTTCCCCGATCATTTCAAATTCAACAACCCGCTTCATGTCGATTTCAATTTCCCGCTGATTGCAGGATTGGTTCAGACAGGCGGCGATACAGAGCATACGGAAGTGCATATCAAAGGTGCCGCTGGTCGCCTTGACGGACATTTCGAGATACAGGGCGTGTCATTGATGGCAATCGCCCAGATGTATAAGGATGATACAGGCGTCATCCCAAATCTGCGTTACCGTAGTTGGGATGGTCAGCAATTGCTGTTCGCAACCATGCATGGTGCAACATCGGCTGATCTGGAAGCATCGGTGAAGCGCTTGCGCGCTCAGGCCAAACGCCCTGGCAGCGAGGGCGCAGATAAGAAACCCTCCAAAGGCCCCAGCAGTGATGGCCCGCCAATAGTCTAATTAATTGGAGTAGTAGGTGACTGTTTCGTATCTTGAAATGCTATCGCAGGAGGTGAATGGCAAGAATGCCTTTCGCCAACTGCTGATGGCTTCGGTTGATAAGGAAGCGATGTTGCGTGAATTGGCGCGGCAATCCATGGATGCGTTCCGCAAGCGTTTCACCCGCCCAGAAACCGATGAACTTGTCCTTGGCACGTTTGAAATCGTCGGCGGCGTGCTGGTAGATTTGAAGAGCAGCAGTATCGATAATATACGCTTCTACGATATGTTGATTTATCTCATCAAATCGGGGGTGCCTATCCGCCCTGATTTCACAGTGCATACCAGCAATTTCCTTAACGATATTGATTATCTGAAGACGACAACGCAGGCCGATGTGACACTCATCAGCTATGTGCCTTTGGCGACCCGTGAAATGAAGGACGTTGGCTATGATGTTCTGGATCTTTCGAACCCAACCATTGCGTTCTTGCGTGCGAAGGAAGAATTCGCGCAGGCACGTGATAACCCAGGAAGTATAAAATCCGCGGTAGGTGCTGCCAGTGAAGTCAACCGCACCGTCAGCAATTTGAACACCATCGAAAACTGGCGTGAGCGTCTTGGCTTATCGGGAAGCAAGCTCATCTTTTCCATCTTCAGTGGGCTAGAAGTCCATCTGGGCGACGTCATGCCCAAGGGCTATCGCTCGCTTGGCGCACTGGATAAATATGATACATTCCGTGACCCGACCCGCGTGAATGACATTGCACCGCATAGTGGCGTGAACTGGCAAGTCATCGGCAGTGAAGACTATATCGAGATGGCGATGTATATCGCACGCCCAGATACCGATTTAGATACGGGCGAGCGTATTGCCGATGCGAGCAAACGCGGCACGCAGCTTGGCACGCATATTGTTGAGGCAGTCCATCAGATGTTCGATGAAGAAGGCGCAAGGGAATTGACACGAGAACGCGAAGCGGCGGCCAAACGTCCAAAGCCACAGGCGCCAAATACGCCAAAGTCTGATGAACAAAAACCCTAATGTAATGTGTATTTAGTTCGCAACCGCAGCGGCGGGTGCTGCGCCGTTTCGTGCGGTGCGGACGAATACGGGCGCGGTGGGTGCGCGGTGGGTAGGTGGTAATACCGCAAGGTCTTTAAACACATTTATCGCGCGCGCATTCACATGATGTTCTTCCCAGCGGCGCAGGATTTCAGCTTGCATTTCAGCGGCCGTGCGCGGGGTGAGGGTGGTGTGATATACCGTTTTTGGCGGCACACCTTTTTCAGTTGATGGCATAACCGTTGCTACGCGTTGAATTTTGAAGAACACGCCAATATTGCCAGGTGCGCGTGCCGCAAAGGCGCGTTGGAACGCTGGATAAATATCGGCAGTACCAACCGGGATAATCATTTTTCTGTGGCGCGTGCCATTCCTGATATTAATTGCAGCCAGCATCCTATTCGCTTCAGCTGCGGTGATGGCTTTTTGCGGCGGCGCGAATGGTTTCTTTTGTGCAAGGGCTTCGGCTTGCGCGATTTTGGCGCGTTGTTCCTTAGCCAATAAGGTTTGATGATAGTTCGAACCGCCAACACCAAGCACATGTTCGGCATAATAGCTGCCATTGAACAATCGTTCGGGCGAGACCTTGGTCAAAATATCAACAAACTGGATGGCCATGACCACCTGCGGAAAATCCTTGAGCAATGTATCACGCGTCTTGAGACGCTGCGAATGCACGCGTGCGCGAAAGGGCGCGGTTGCTTCTTCAAGCTTGGTAGCGGCTTCTTTAATCTGTTCCTTACTTTTGCCTGCAGGTTTGATGGTTGCATTAAGCTTTGCAATTTCAGCTAAATCAGCGCGCAAGGCCTTCGTATAGGCATTGGTCAGCTGAACAACAGCATCCAGCACTTCGGGATTATTGGGGAAATGTACTTTGACATTTTCAATGAAGGCCAGATTCTCTCTGGCTATTTTTTTGCCGACCATTTCCTTATCAATCAACAATCGGTCAGCGAATGTATCGACCAGATAATGGAACGGACCAAAGGCAGTGCTTTGGCTGCTGAAGCCATCGATGATATTTCCTTTTGCTTCGACCAACGCCAAGGCAAGCAGTGCAGAAGGATTTTTATGACCATAATATTTGCTGAACTGAATGGCGGCGGTAATCACATCTTTACTGAGCGCGGGATATTTCGTTTGTAAATCGGCGCACATCAACGCTGTATCAATGGTCTTGTCACAGATATTGCGCGCGGCTGGATCGAATTTATCGATAACGCCTGTGCCTTGATTGGTAACACTTAGTCCTTCGGCGGAAGGCGCATTACCGGTAGGCCCGGCAGGCTTTGATTGGTTGAGCATGTTATAGACAGCGCCAGCAGACAGCGCCAATGACAAGAAAAGCACCCAGCGCATTTGGCGTGGGGTCATGCCGTTGTTTAATCTTGCTGGTTCGATGCGTTGCTTAGCCATGAATTCCTTTAAAAATTACTGAAACTAATATAGCAGACTGGTAGGGGCTATTTACTTTCGTCTTTTAGTTAATATGCAAATTTGAAGGTTAATACAGCGAAAAAGTTGGACAGGGCTGGGGTTTGCCCTTATAAAACGCGCAAGTTTCTGTGGGAGGTAAGTGCCAAATGAACAGCTTGTTCGCCCGGCGCGCCGCACCACGGGAGACTTGAAATGAAAGTTTCAAGGTTAGGGCTTTGGAAGATTTTCTCCCATCGCATCAAAAAAACGAGTTCTGAAAAGCGTGTGCTTAGGTACGCGTTTTTGGTTCGCGTTTGAACAAACTAAGGAGATGCCACATGGCAAAAGAAATCGTCGGTTATATTAAATTACAGGTGCCAGCAGGCGGCGCCAATCCATCACCCCCAATTGGTCCGGCTTTGGGTCAAAAGGGTTTGAACATCATGGAATTCTGCAAACAGTTCAACGCAAAGACACAGCAAATGGAAAAGGGTATCCCTGTTCCAGTTGTCATCACTGCGTTCACGGATCGCAGCTTCACCTTCGTGACCAAGACCCCGCCGAACAGCTACTTCGTGATGAAGGCAGCAAAGATCTCCAAGGGTGCAAGCACAGTGGGTTTGACCACGGTTGGCAACATCACGATGGACCAAGTTCGTGAAATCGCGAAAACCAAGATGCCGGATTTGAACTGCCATACAGTCGAAGCCGCTATGCAACAAGTCATTGGTACAGCACGCTCGATGGGCGTGACCGTATCCGAAAAGTAGGAGTTTGAATCATGGGTAAACGTTTAAAGAAAATCCGTGCTGGTGCTCCAACCACTTCGGTAAAGCTAGAAGAAGCGATCAAGTTCATTAAAGCCAACGCTGTGGCGAAGTTCGATGAAACCATCGAAATCTCCATGAACCTTGGTGTTGATCCACGTCAAAACGACCAAAACGTTCGTGGTATGGTGCAATTGCCACACGGAACCGGTAAGTCGGTGCGTGTTGCTGTATTCGCTAAAGGCGAAAAAGCAGCAGCGGCAAAAGCAGCAGGCGCAGAATTCGTGGGCGCAGAAGATCTGGCTGAACTGATTGAAAAAGGCGAAATGGGTTTTGACCGCGTGATTGCAGCGCCAGATACCATGGTTATCGTTGGTAAGCTTGGTAAAGTATTGGGCCCACGCGGCTTGATGCCAAACCCGAAGCTTGGCACCGTGACGCCAAACGTTGTGGAAGCTGTTAAGGCTGCCAAAGCAGGTGCGATTGAATTCCGTGTTGAAAAAGCCGGTATCGTACAAGCAGGCGTTGGCAAGGCATCGTTCAGCGAAGCTCATTTGGTTGCAAACATCAAAACCTTTGTTGCGGCTGTCACCAAGGCTAAGCCAGCTGCTGCCAAGGGTAACTACATTCAACGTATCGCCGTTTCATCCACCATGGGTGTTGGCGTTAAGTTGGATGTGCCAAGCGTTGTTGCTGAAAGCGCATAAAATATCAAGAAAGTAAATATTGGCTTGGGGGAGTGTATCTCAGCCACTAAAAGATTAGGGAAACGAGGGCAACTTCGTTTCCCTTTTTTATTTTTTAGATGTTGGATTTATGAGTATTTTTTTTCATTACCTTCAATCGGGTCATGCCACGTTGTATGCCAAGGGCGAGTTGGTGCACCGCGAGTTGGACGACGACTATTTGATGAGCCGCACAATCTCGCGTCTGCCCAATGATCTCTTTCATACCTATGTGCTGAATGAAACCGCCATGGCACAGCTTTCGCATGCGGAAGATGTGTTTATGGCAAAAGAAGGCATTACAACAGAAGGTATTGAAAAAATAGGGGATGAGCAGCCCGAAGAAATGATACGGGTTGATGAGAAATTCTTGTTGGCTCGGTTTCAATCGCCTGCACCGGCTCGTTTTGGATTTGAAGTTCATAGCGATGACGGAAAGCGCATTCGCGCAACGGTACTAGAGGTTCAAGGCAATCAAAGATTTAATACCTTGCTTGAAGCTGACAGAATTTTGGTTACCACATATGATGCGGTGGTGGGGGATGACGGAAAAATCCAGTATGCTGAATGCTATCCTGCCGGGATAGTCATTAGGCCGGATGTATTTGTTGCTCCTTTAACAGAAGAGTTGATGCGTGCCCCAGAAAAAGCTTCTAGGTTGCCGTTAGAATTCGCCGTATTCAAATTCAAGTATAAAAAGAAACCACAGATTGGTCGTGTAGCTGAAGATGTTACACATAAAAGAGTTTCTCTGCCTGGTCTCGGCGGTGCGTTATCTCTTCCGGTTACTTTACCTGAATTGGGGAGTGGTGTGTCAAAACCAGTTAGTGGATTTGACTTATTAGCCGATAAGTTAAAGCCAAACAAAATGGGAATACCCCCAGAGTTCATCGGCGCGGAGGGAATTATTGAATATGATCCCGCTGTAATCGGAAAGGTGTGTTTAGACCGTCTTCATGAAGCTTTGATATTGATGCATGTCAAAGGCCGTGAGCCAGCATTGGTACAGCAAGAAACAGAAGCGCCAAGTGGAAAAATGCGCGCAAATAAAACCACGGGTAACCGCAGCGGTGTGTGCAGAATTAACATTGATCCTGTGGAGTTTCGCGTGCTGATATCCAAGCGCGCCCAAGATATTAAACGTATTTTTGAAAATCCAGAGAAGCAAGGGTATGGCAATGCTCATGATCGCCTGCATTTTGTTAAGCGTCATCCGCGTCGTTTACCGTCAGGTGAGATGACCGAAGTATCACCTTATGCAAAACATGATGATGTAGCAGTGCAAAAAAGATGCACTGCATTAGTGCAGGCATTGGAGCGACATACGCTGGATGGTAACGAAGAAATGAAGGAGAAAATTTCGATTGAGTTGGCACGTGAATTTGAACTACATGGCGCCCCGACGACCAGGGCACGTATCTCGCAGGGTGTCGTTGTAAAAGTTAATTTGGTAAACCCAACACGCAATGATCCAGCAGCGCCGGATAGCAAGCCAGATCGTCAGCCAACATGATGCCGCTTGCCACCCAGCGTCAGCCAATCTGTATGTTTTTGCAGAGTAGTACGCGCAGCATTTGATTGATGGGATGCCGCAGAGCTAGGTAAATTCATTGCCAATATCAGAATCTATTTCGGGCTGATGGCGCTAGCCAGAAATCCAAGCAGTTTATGCTGCTTTGGATTGTTGCGCTCCAGAACCATGACTGTGGAAAAGGAGCGGATGCAAGATACAAACACGCTCGCGCTCATTTTCTCGCCTGCTTCAAAGGCACGCACTTTCCCCAATGCAACACGTGCGACGGTGAGTGCTTGCGGGACGGCATCGTCACTTTTCAGTTTTCCTTCCATGGCATCCTGCATGCGTTTTTCAACATCGCTCATCAGCAGACCCATTCGGCAGCGCGCATCAATTAGGATTTCGCGGGCGGCTTCACGGAACAATTCGACATTCGCCTTCTTGCCCTGCTTTGCCTGCGATACGGTCATGTGTTTTTCAGCAAAGACGCGCAGCAACGGGGATAGCCATGCTTCATCCGGATAGGCTTGTTCCAGATTCTCGATGAACCTGTCGGTGGATTCTCTGGTCACGGGAATGCGGCCCTTCACAGCGAAGTCGCGCATTTCAACAGATGGTATACCGATTCGTTGTGCGGCTTCCTGGATGTTGGCTTCTCCGCCAATCATTGCCAACACGGTTTCGGCAAATGTTTCAGGTAATTGGAATGGTTTGATGGTCTGTGCATCTTTGGGCAGTAATTTCAGTTGGGCATCATAAAAAACCTTGCAAGCCAGAAAGCGCTGCCGTGATGCCTTACGCAGATTATATTCCCAACCTGCCTTCTTGACTTCCTGCTGTGTGGTCTGCGGACGGTTGCCGAGCATGTAGTTGAGTGTAATGGCAGGCCATGGCGCAATCTTGCCAGCGGATAGGATTGTTGAAGCGCGACGCATGGCGAGTTCTGTATCTGCAATCTCGCCGTGGGCTTCAAGGACATATAACATGACGTCCTTTAATGTGCTGTCTTTGGTCGGGAATGGGCGCGCCATATCTATAAATCCTTTAAATATAAGGCCATTTTAGCGTTTACGGGGGGCTATACAATGCCATTAATAATTTCACCCCAAAGCCGCATATTTCCAGTTGTTTGTGGGGATAAACCCCTCTATAAACTGCGGCAACCAAGTTAATCCTTGGTTATCAGTTTCCTAGACCGCAGGTGATGAGCCCCAATTAAAAATGGGCTCTTCTTAATATCCCGCGCAGAAACGGAAGAGCCCGGAATTTTTGAAACGCCCAGCCTTTGCTTATAGGCTAGTGCCTTTCCTCCGCTTCCTTTTTTCCTGTCAAACGAAACCGATTTTATGAACGCATCAGTGATGATGCGCGCATAAAACATCGTGGGTTTAGAAAACGGTTTTCTAAACTTTTTTATCTAATGGAAGGAGGCGTTATGAATAAAAATCGTACGCTAAAAACCGAAACAGTTGAAAGCTTTCAACAAGCTCTTAACGGACAAGAATTCGCTGTAGTGGTTCAGGCTTCTGGCCTCACCGTTGCAGAAGTTTCCAAGCTTCGCGGTCAAATCCGCGCTGCTGGTGCAGGCTTTCGTGTTGTTAAAAACACGCTGGCACGCCTTGCTCTGAAAGGAACCACGTTTGAAGGCTTAACGCAGCTGATGAAAGGCCCTACGGCGATTGCATATGCAAAAGACCCAGTGGCCATTGCTAAGGTTCTTGTTGATTTTTCAAAGACCAACCAGAAGCTGAAGCTCATCGGTGCAAATCTCAATGGACAGATGCTGGACGCGAACGCGACTAAGACGCTCGCTACCCTCCCATCGCTCAATGAATTGCGCGCTAGAATTGTTGGAATGCTCCAAACCCCTGCTACCCGTATCGCTGTATTGCTCAAAGCTCCCGCTGGCCAAATTGCCCGCGTCCTTTCTGCAAAAGCCGCAAAGGGCGAGTAAGGATTTTCGGATCTAAAAGTGTTTTTGTTCAACTAAACTAAATAGGAGTTACTAATGTCAAAACTAGAAAAATTGGTTGATGAATTGTCAACCTTGACCGTGCTTGAAGCTGCTGAACTTTCAAAGTTGCTTGAAGAAAAGTGGGGCGTTTCTGCTGCTGCTCCAGTAGCAGTTGCTGCTGCTGGCGGCGCTGCTGCTGCGGGTCCTGCTGCTGAAGAACAGACCGAATTCACCCTCGTTCTGACCGATGGCGGCGCTAACAAGATCAACGTGATCAAGGAAGTTCGCGCGATCACCAATCTTGGCCTGAAAGAAGCTAAGGACCTTGTAGAAGGCGCTCCAAAGACTGTTAAGGACGCTTTGTCAAAGGCCGATGCTGAAAAGTTCAAGAAGCAAATTGAAGCAGCTGGCGGTAAGGTAGAACTGAAGTAATTCAGTTTTAGCTTTCCCAAGCTAAGCATTACGAAAAGGGCAATCACTCATTTAAAAATGCGGGTTGCCCTTTTTTGTTGCGTAGTCATGTGCGGGGTATACAAGTTTATTTGTATGAGCGACGCGGCGAATTTTGCTTTTAGTGTGCGTTTATCTGGGTGCATAATTGCAGCACATGTCGCGTATGAGCCTTCGCCATTACCTTGAATTATTTCGCCCAAAACTGCTGACCGTTTTGCACGAAGGCTATGGCCTTGACCGGCTCGTTAAAGACATCATCGCTGGATTGACGGTTGCGGTTGTTGCCTTGCCGCTGGCTATGGGCATTGCAATTGGTTCGGGTGCAACGCCGGAACGCGGATTATTCACCGCCATCATCGCAGGTTTTATTATTTCCACGCTTGGCGGCAGCCGTTACCAGATTGGCGGGCCGACGGCCGCGTTCATTGTTGTTGTCTATCGCACCATCGAACATCACGGCTATGACGGCATGTTGCTCGCGACATTCCTTGCGGGGATCATACTGCTTATTGTCGGGCTGCTGCGGCTTGGCAATTATATCAAATACATTCCTTACCCAGTCACCATTGGCTTTACCGCAGGTATTGGCATCACCATCATGGTTAGCCAGTTGGCGGATTTATTCGGGCTTAGTGTTGGCAAGCTTCCTGGTGAATTCATCCCTAAATTATGGATGCTGATTAACGCGATGCCGACAGCACATTTGGGCGTGATGCTGTTATCGCTTGGCAGTATTATTGCAATGTTGCTGATGCAGAAATTTCGCCCGCATTGGCCGCGCATGCTGATTGTGGTGGTGCTGGCTTCGCTTGCCGCAACGTATTTATCAATGAACGTCACGACCATCGGTTCAAAATTCGGCGAAATCTCCAGTGATTTGCCCATCATCGATTTTTCATGGCTGCAATTTCCGCAGCTCACGCTCGCCAAATTCCAAGCGGTCTTGCCGGATGCTGCGACTATTGCATTGCTGGCCGGAATCGAATCCTTATTATCTGCTGTTGTGGCGGATGGTATGACGGGCCGTCGGCATCGCTCCAATGCCGAATTAGTAGCGCAAGGCGTTGCAAATATTGTATCCCCCTTGTTTGGCGGGCTTCCCGCAACCGGTGCGATTGCAAGAACCGCCACCAATATCCGTGCGGGCTCCACCGGGCCTGTTTCCGGCATGTTGCATGCTGTGTTTTTGCTCATCTTTTTAGTGATTGCCGCGCCTCTTGCCAGCTATATCCCGCTGGCAGTGTTGGCGGTCATTCTTTCAATCGTTGCATGGAACATGAGTGAGGTGCATATCGTGGGCGAATTCATCAGCCATGCGACATGGGGCGATAGAGCGGTGTTGCTGACCACTATGGCGCTTACGGTGCTTTATGACTTAACGCTGGGCATCGAAGTCGGCGTGGTCATGGCCGCGTTCAAGTTTATGCATAACATGGCGAATGTGGTAGAAGTTGAAACTAATGTGAAACTGGTGGAGGTAGACCGCCCTGATGTTGTGCGTGCGCCGCGCCCGTATTTTGATATTCCTAATCTTGACCAGAACATCGTGATTTACCGTATTCATGGTCCATTCTTTTTCGGCGCGGCATCAGAACTTACTGCAACAATGGGACGTGAAAGCAAGCCGCCGCGTTTATTGATTCTGGATTTTGCCGATGTGCCCTTGCTCGATTCCACGGGGGCTTCAGCATTAAAAGGTGTGATTGGCGGCGCGAAGCGCAAGGGCACCAAAGTAGTCATTACCCATGCATCCAAGCGCATTTTACGCAGCTTGGTGCGCTATGGTGTAAAACGGCCAGGGCTGCAGTTTTATACGGCGCCCAGCATTGAACGTGCGCTCGAAATCCATAAAACCGCTTAAACCGGTTTGGTCGGCAAGCCTTCAAGCTTTGCAATCACAACGTCACTCTTTTTGAGTGGTTTGCTGTGTTCAAAATTGAATTCAAATTGATTGCGGAAGGTCTCAGCAATCAACGAATTTTGAGCCAGCAAAATTCGTAAAGGTGGCCCCCAATTAATCATCGCAAAGCGATCTGCATAAACATAATAGGGCACCTGTTGATATAAATGCGGCGGAGCCACGCGGTAAGTCTCTGTATCTGAAAGAATCAGAGTGTCGCCTTGTGGGATGATGTGTCGGTTGCGAATGCCAAGCTTGCGTCGTTCAATCAGCGCTGCGGTGACTTCTTCTTTGTAGCGCGCAAGCCATAATTTTCCACTGACCCCGCTAATCAGTACTTCGCCGCCGGTTTTGCCCAGAGCGACGATAATATCATCCCATAAATCGAGCACGGCGCGTTCGCCTTCAAGAATACGGAATTGGTATTTTTCACGGCGCAGGCGCACGCCGGGTTCGGGGGTGAACTCGATACCGGCTTGCTGCAGTACTTTGCAGACCGATTCAAAAACTTTACCCCCAGTTTTACCCACACCTTGCTCAAGATTGGCTACTGAAGCCAAGGATATGCCGGCCTGTTTTGCTAGCTCGCGTTGGGTCCAACCCATGAGGCTTCTGGCGGCTCTAATCTGCTCAATAGTAATCATCACTAAATATAACCATCTTATTTAGTAAAAATCACTAAAATATTTGCATTTCGCAGATGCGAGACGATTTGTCTTTGCCTATAATAAGGGCACTAAGAAACGTAAAAAACATGACTATACAAGGCGATTTGGGATTTTAGACTATGACTATCGTGATTAATCACAACCAGCAGCAATATCGTAAAGCTGGTAAGCCACTACAGGACAAGGTGAACGATTTTTTCCAGCTCCTTATTGGTGCTGCGGATAAATCCAATGAATTTGCATCCCTTCAAGGGCTGGTTTTGGACCTCAATCGTGGCTGTGATACCATCTTCCGGGTGGGTGGTGCGGTATTGAAGACAACTGCGAACTTTATCGCAGGTGAACCAGACCAGAACGCTCGAAGCCGCGGTGAAAGCCCGCACACCCAGAATACTTCTTCGGATTAGGCTGTTGATAGCATTGTGGATAACTGCAATGCCGCATGACAGTGTGTCAGGGTATCCCTTATAGTTTGTGGCATGACGACTGCCCAAACCTCATTCTTTGCAGAACCAACCGAAACCCCTGCACTCACACCCATGATGCAGCAATATTGGGATTTGAAGAACGCGCATCCGGAATGCCTGCTGTTCTTCCGCATGGGTGATTTCTATGAACTCTTCCACGATGATGCGGTCAAGGCTGCGCCGGTGCTTGATATCGCGCTGACCAAACGCGGCAAAGATCAAGGCGATGATATCGCGATGTGCGGCGTTCCCGTGCATGCGTATGAAGCCTATCTTCCCAAACTCATCCGTGCAGGGTTTCGCGTGGCGATTGCCGAACAGATGGAAGACCCCGAAGCTGCCAGAGCGCGTGCTAAAACCCAAAAAGGCGGTAAAGCACTAGTGACGCGCCAGATTATCCGCATCATCACGCCCGGCACATTAACCGAAGACAGTTTTCTGGATAGTGCACGCGCCAATTATCTGGCGGTATTAAGTGAAAGCATGGGCGAATTCAGCCTTGCATGGTGCGATTTAGCGCAAGGCGTGCCCTATGTGCAGACGGTGCAATGGGCGGATGTGCCGACCTTGCTTAGCCGCTTGAATCCTGCCGAATTGGTATTATCACAAAAGATGATGTCCGCAGAGGATAAGCGCGAATTTTTGGACGCACAAAAGGACATCATCACCTATGCCGCGCCAGCACGGTTTGACAGCGAAAGCGCCAAGCGCGCCGCGCTCCGCCAATATAGTGTCACCAGCTTGGATAGTTTCGGTAATTTCTCCAAGAATGAAACGACGGCGTTGGGCGTATTGCTGGATTACATCGCACTGACACAAAAACAGCAGGTCAGTTTGCTGCAACCGCCACGCATGGCGAATATCGCAGGCGTAGTAGCGATTGATGCCGCAACTCGCCGTAATCTGGAATTGACCCAAAGTCTTGATGGTGGCCGCAAAGGAAGTTTATTAGCGACCATTGATCGCACACTGACCAATGCAGGCGCACGTTTATTGGCTGAACAGCTATCTGCACCGTTAACCGACATAACAGCCATTAATGCGCGATTATCGCGTATCGAATGTTTTGTGCAGCATGATGATTGGCGCGGTGCGTTACGTGCCATGCTGAAAGCTTGCCCCGATTTACCGCGTGCTTTGACACGGCTGTCATTGGGACGCGGCAGCCCACGCGATTTGGCGATTGTGCGCGCAAGTTTGGAAAGTGCGACCAAACTTAAATTCTTCCTCAACCAGCACGCGCATGAATTAAACGATGATTTGAAGAAATTGAGTGTCGAGCTCGGGGAACATTCCAGTTTGATTGATGTATTATCCCGTGCCCTTAAAACCGAATTGCCGTTCTTGGCGCGCGATGGCGGGTTTATTGCCGCTGGCTATCACCCGCCGCTGGATGAGCTGGTCAGCCTTCGTGATGATAGTAAAAAATTGATTGCCGGATTACAGAATAAATATGTGCAGCAAACCAAGATCACCACATTAAAAATTCGCCATAATAATGTGATTGGGTATCATGTGGAAATTACGCCGAGCCAGGCGGATAAAATGCTGCAACCCCCGTATAATCAGGACTTCATCCACCGCCAGACCTTATCCAGCGCGGTGCGGTTTACCACCAATGAGCTCGCCGAACTGGAACGCAAGACCAGCGAAGCAGGTGATAAGGCGCTACAGATTGAATTGCAGCTATTCGATGAATTGGTACAAAAGGTGCTGGCCAAGTTCGATGCGTTACGCAGCGTTGCCGATGCGATGGCACAATTGGATGTCGCAACCGCGCTTGCCGAATTAGCCTATGAACACAACTGGTGCAAACCGGTGATGGATGATAGTGATGCGTTTGAAATCAAGGGCGGGCGGCATCCGGTGGTTGAAGCATCCCTTAAATCGCTCAGTAAAAACTTCATCTCCAATGATTGCGATTTGAGCGCAAAGAGCCGATTATGGCTGGTCACCGGCCCTAATATGGCAGGTAAATCAACTTTCTTACGTCAGAACGCATTATTAGTGGTACTCGCCCAGATGGGCTCCTATGTGCCGGCAGCGTCGGCACGTATCGGTATCGTTGATAAACTGTTTAGCCGTGTGGGCGCTGCCGATGATCTGGCGCGTGGTCGTTCCACTTTTATGGTGGAGATGATAGAAACCGCCGCAATCTTGCATCAGGCAACAGCGAAGTCACTCGTCATCCTTGATGAAATTGGCCGTGGCACGGCGACCTTTGATGGCTTGTCGATTGCGTGGGGAAGTCTGGAATATCTGTATCATCACAATCAATGCCGTGGATTATTCGCAACGCATTACCATGAATTGACTGTATTAAAAGACCAGTTACCTAATTTGCGTTGTGCAACTGCCAAAGTGAAGGAATGGGAGAATGAAATCATCTTCCTGCACGAAGTGGGCGAGGGGATTGCCGAATGTTCATACGGTATTCATGTAGCGCAATTGGCGGGATTGCCTGCCGCAGTGATTGCACGCGCAGGCGCGATTTTGCAGCAATTAGAGCAAGGTCAGAATAAAAACACGGTCATTACTTCCGCAAAACCGCAGGATTTTACAGGACGTGTGCTGCGCGATAAATCCGCGCTGGATAAGGCGATTGAGGCGATGAATCCTGATGATTATTCGCCGAGAGAAGCTTTGGAAAAGTTATACGCGCTCAAAAAAATGGCGAGAGAATAATCTCCCGCCATTTAAATGCTATCCGTTAGTTCTTATTACTTGGCGTGTTTGGCAAGCCATTCGTTCATGAACTTGATTTCGGCGGTTTGTGCCTTGATGATCTCTTCGGCGAATTTCTTGATTTCAGGGTCTTTGCCGTATTTCAGTTGGATTTGGGCCATATCTACTGCGCCTTGATGGTGCGGGATCATACCTTTCACAAAATCCACATCAGTATTGCCGGTGAAATCAATCATCATACCGCCATGCATCTTTGAGTTGGTTTCGATGAATTCTTTGGTTGCTGGTGATGCGTCCTTGGGCGCTTCCATCACCATGCCTTTATGAGCGGTTTCAGCATGAGCAAAAGCAGCAATACCGATGCTTGCAACAAGCGCGATAAGTAAGGGGGTGCGTTTCATGAGAACTCCGTGAAAAAAGTGGGTATAAGGGGGTGTGGAACTGCAACACTGTAGCTGTTAAAATGCGGCGTTTTAAAGGTAATTCAAACAATCAAGACATTCTTAACCCAAACCAGTCAAAAATGCGTGGTGATAAGGTGCTTGACCAATTCGGCAAGCCGTTTACAAGATTAGTACCCGTTTAAAACAGATAGTGATCTTCTCATGAATCTAAATTGGCGAGTTTTGCCACGCGCAGATGCAATGCGTATCATTGCAGCAGTAAATCCACATTTGGGTGAGTATGCGCTGCCGCCCGGCACCAGTCCTGTGCGTCAGGCCAAATTATCATTCTATGAGAATTACCAGTTCTTCGAATTGACTGATATTCGTGAAGCACAACCCAAAAGCATGTTCGCGCTGCATAACCCCAATGGCGGTGAAGATTCAACTTTTGTGATGGATTGGACTAATCGTCCCATCTACACCGTAAACGAACAAGACCCCATCAGCCTTCGCACGGATAACATGGCTGATTACCTGGGTTTCTTCTTTGCATGCGTGCAAGGTCCTTATGGACCGATGACGGTTGTCGAGAATCTTGACCCGCCATCCGATGCTGATGAAGAAGTTAAGAAGCGCGTCAAGGAAGTGTTACGCATGACCCCGCCAAAGGTCGTGAATTATGACCGCGCCAGCGGTACGTTCACGGTTTACGCCGGTATGCTGTTCAAAGACTGCATTTTCAAAACCAAAATGGAAGTCGGCAGCAACGGGCTAATCCAGATTATTGATCATGAATTGGCGATTGGTGCCCTAAATGATCAAGCACAAGCACCAGAAGCGGCATCTCGCTAAAGTTTATAGCTAGAACCCAGCGAAACTGCAGTTTTGGAATCCAAAAATTTGAATTGAAACCCGCGCCAGAATTCGAGCGCGTTTTGTTCACGTGCAGCATGTGAAACATGTAGTCACATGTGTGCAACAACTGTGCTTTTCGCGTGTTGTATTTCAGCCTGTTGAGTAAAAAAGTTATCCACAGGCTAAATTCATCCTCGTGCAATAATTGTGTTCAAATTCCTATCGCAATATTGCTACAGTGCCCCCTCAAGAATCAAAAAGTACGTTTTTAGTTTTTTTATTAAGAACTCATAAACGCGCGTTTTTAGACTTTGAAATCGTTATATAAATTTAGCGCACACTCATCTGAGGAAACCATGGCGAAAAAACCGCAAGCTCCCGCTTCTGCAGGCCAAAATCAAGCCAAACCCCAATCCCAACAAGGGGTGCAACCTCAGAGCTTCGCGCCACAAATGTCTGTGCAGGCGCCAGTTCCACCACAAGCATTTCCGCAGCTTCGCAGCGGCGTGACCAACAAACAAAACGAAAGCAATCGCCGTGCATTAGGTGGCGCAATTATTGATCCACCAAAGCCACGCGATAATTTTGCGTCATGGCCATTCTGGACTGGTATGGGATTGACCATTGTGTGGTTCACTGCCGTGTTCTTTGCAACCATGAGCGTGAACGCATCAGGCAGCATCGCAGGCTTGCCCGTAACAACGATTGCGCTTGGTATTTCAGGTATTATTGCACCGGTTGCATTCCTGTGGATGATCATCGCTTACTTGCAACGCGCATCCGATGTGAAGGCGATTACAGAGCCATTGCGCCGTCAATTACAGATGGTGCTTGGCACTGGTGCGAATGCTGAATCCAGAGTACGTCGTTTCAACGAAGCACTGGAACGCCAATTGGAATTACTGCGCCAGGCCGGTGATGGTTCATACGATGTGTTGCAAAATGCCGTGCAAGTTCTGCAAGAAGAAGAACGTGCCATCAATAACCTTGCTGAACGCAGCGGAAAAGAAATCCAGCGCGTGGCTGGTATTGTCCGCGATAACAGCGAAGTGCTCGAAGATCTGCTTCACGATAACCGCGAACGCTTCAACGATTTGTCCGGAAAAATCGCTGGCCACATTGCAACCTTGGATGAGCGCGCTGATCAGGCTGCGGGTCGTCTTGGCGAGATGGTTGACCGTTTGCATTTGCTGATGGAACAATTCAAAGCCGCCGCTGACCAAAAACTTGCCGACGTTGCGAATGTGTCGGAACAAATCGGCCAGCAGGAAAAACACACCGAAGAATCCTCACGCCGCATGAACGAAACGTTGCAAGCGGCGCGTACTTCCGCACAGGAACTTGGCGCGATGTTGTCGAAGAACCAAGATATTCTGGATGGTGCAGGCCAACGTTTGGCAGCACGTATGGAAGAGATTGGCAAACAGATTGAAGGTTTTGCTGCCATCAGCGATACCAAGGAAGCCAAGCTTGCACAAAGCGGCAAGCAATTGTCCGAAACCATGACGCATGAAATTGCAGCACTTGAAGCCTTGACCAGCCGTTTGGAAGCGCAGATTTTTGCAGCTAACCAAGGGATTGGTTCACGCACCGATGAATTGGAAACCCGTCAGGTTCGCCTTGCCGAGCAAGCTGGCAATCTGATGCAGAACTTGCAGAACACGGTTGTGTTGCTTGATACAACAGCATCGGAAGCATTCCAGAAATATTCATCTGTGCGTGATGATGTGGCCAACCAAAGCGAACGCGTTGCCAAACAGTTCAAGGAATCCAGCAGTCATTACGACGCTATGGCGCAACGTCTGGAAGATGTTTCCAAGAATGTTGCTGAGCGTGTTGCGGTGATTGGTTCCAGCCTTTCAGGCCAAGTCGAAGGTATTGCTACGGGCAGCGAACGCGCATCCGCCGCAAGCCAACAGGCAAGTGCAGCCATCAGCTATTCACTTCAACAACTCGAAGTGATGATTGAGCGCATTTACGAAGCTGAAAAACAAGCCAAGGAAAGCGCAACCGGGGTTATCACCAGCGTTGAAGATAAATTCAATGTATTGGTTGGTGCAACGGACCAGCACATTGCACGTCTTAATGCGACGCATGAACAGTTCGAGGATGTCGGCCAAAAACTGGCAGATAGAGCACGTGAAGCCGAAGGCACATGGCAGTCGCTCGTGCAATCTGCAAGTCATCAGCATGAAGCATTGCAAACCCAGCTCCGCGCCAAAGTGGATGAAGCGGTTGCACTACTCAATGAAAATGCACATGCCGTTGAAGCTGCACGCGACAGCATGTACCAGCATGTTGAAGCAGGTCTTTCACGCAGCGGCGAAATGGTTGAAACTCTGGCGAAGCTCGGTACCATCACCGAAGCACCGTTCAACGAAGCTGTTGCGCGTGTGAAGACATGCGTTGAACAAGGCGAAGCGCAACTCAACAACTTTACTGCGGCTCTGCAAAAGAACGCAGCTGATATTGCTGAGCTTAATACCCGTCTTGCAACACATGGCGATAACGCAGGCCACAAAGCAGCAGAAACGCTTGCTGGTCTGGATGCTGTTGCCGCACGCATGGAAGCTATTCAACATGGCAACATGCAGGCAACGCAGGATGTATTGCTCCGCCTCAATCATGTTGCACAGCAAGTGCAAAACCGTATGGGTGATATCAGCACCACTGCTGAAGACGAACAAAAGCGTCTTGGCGAAACCGTGCGTCAGCTTAGCCTCGATATCAATGGTCTCATCCATGATAGCCAGACGGCGGATCAACGTATCCGCATTGCTGCAAGCATGCTTTCCGAACAGGCTTCGGATGTACGCAGCAAGCTGGAATCCCAGGCGATGGGTATCGAAACATCCCTTGGCAATCTGAACCAGCAATTCTCAACCATGTCGCAACAAATGCGCGGCGCAACGGAAATTGCCCAAGCGCATATTGAAGAAATCAGCAAGCGTTATGGCGAAATCACCAATATGAGCGGTGAAGGTCTTGAGGAACGTATTAAGGGTCTGGATGTTGTTGTAGGCGGCGCAGCGGAACGTTTGGCAAGCCTTGGCGAGACCATCGAAGGTCGTACGCAGCAATTGACCAGCGTCCACAACCAAATTCATGACAGCACCCAGATTTTGGATAGCGCGACCCAGCAAGCTCTGGATCGTTTGTCGGTATTCACCCATGCTGTTGTTGCAGCAAAGGCAAGTTCGGGCGATACCGCACAAGAAGTATATGCGCGCTTGACCGATGTGCATGAACAATTCAACCGCCAGATTGGCGCTGTAAGCGAAGGCAGCCAAACCATCGCCCACACAATGCGTGATGCGGTTGCCAGCCTTGTTGAACAATCAGTTGGTTTGGCAGCGGCTTCACAGCAAGCTGAGCAACGCATTGAAAATCTGGCTGCGACTACGCAGGCCCTGCAATCGGAAGCGCAAAATGTGCGACTGTCGATTGAAGGCGAAGCCAAGGCAATGCAAGCACGCCTTACCGAAATTCTTGGCCAGATTGAAAGCGCCAGCGTCGGGATGGAACGTAACGCCGTTATCGCATTCGACCGCACCGAAGGTATGGCCAAGCGCTTTGATGGCATTAGCCAATCCGCATTCGCGCGTTTAGGTGAAGCGGCAACGCAAATCGAAACCATCGCCGATGGTTCGATTGCCAAGGTTGAGGCCGTCAACAAATCGCTCATGGATCAAATGGCAAGCCTCACCTTTGCCGGGGAACATCTTGCCGAAGTGGACAGCGAAATCCGTAGATCCGCACAAGAAAGCACGGCATATCTGAACCGTCTATCCAGCGAAGCGGGTGCAACAGCATCCTTTGCGGCAGAACAGCTCCGTCAGCAAATCACCGGCTTGAAGAGCGAAGCCGAAGGCTTGCTGATGCGCTTTGATGCATTAGGTAACGGTTTTGCGAACCAATCGCTCGGTGTGTTTGATATTGCCGATAAGCTTGAACAAAAAATCACCCGTCTGCGTGACACCACCATCGCTGCCTATGAAGATGCAAGCAATGCGGGTCAGCGTATTCTTGATTCTACCCTCGAATTCAAGAACGAAGTCTCTGAAGCGGTGCAAACCATGTCGGCAACCGGCGAAGGCTTGCAACAACGCGGCGAAATGGCCATCACCATGGTTCATCAAATGGCCGGACGTTTTGCCGAAGCTACGCAAAATCTTCGTGAACAATTTGAAGCACAAGCTGGTCGTCTGGAAGAAGTGGCAACCAAGGCGCATGGTCAATTGCAAAGCTTTACTTCCGAGATTAAGGGCGGGGCTGACCAATTGAACGGTCTTAGCCAGCAGCTGGCATCATCGGGCGTGGACGTGAACGAAACCCTCGAAAAGACTAACTTCCTGATGCGTAATGTGGGTGGTCAGATTGACCGCATGAAGGCAAGCACGCAGGAAGTTTCTGGTGGCTTGTTGCAAAGCATGGCCGATATGATTTCGACCTTCGAAAGCGAATTGAAGGGCATGACCGACAATGCTGGCGACACCATTGAAACATTGAACCAGAAGGCACGTGGTATCAGCGCGGCGATGAAGGACGAAGCACAAGTTGCAGCGGATACCATCCTTGCGACGCTCAACGATATGCGTAGCAATGTTGAAGGTAGCCTCAACCTTGTGGTTAGCAGAGCGGATGAAGTGATGACAACCGTTCAAGCTGAAAGTGGCAAGCTATCCGCAGCGATGACACAGGAAGTCGAACAGGCATTCGTGTCCGCGAACCAGAACATCGCGACCATGCAGCTTGATTTCCGCTCCACCATCGTGGGTATGGTTGAGGTGCTGGTTACGCATCTTCGCCAAATCCAGGAAAACGGCTCAGGTGTTATGGAAAGCATCCGTTCCGGCGCAGCGATGGGCACAGAACAAGCCATGGAAATGCTGGCCGAATTACGCAGCAAGACCGAAGAACAAGTATTGGGCATGGCCAGCTATGTCGAAGTGGCATTGCAAGGTATGCGTCAGTCATCGGTAACAATGTTCCAGGATCTGAAGGGCGACAGCACGCAGACCCAACGCGAAGCTGCACAAGCATTTGTTGCCATGCGCGAACAGGTGGAAGCCGAGTTCAAGACCATCATCACCAGAGCACAAGAATCTGCAGCCCAATTGCAAGCCAATTGCGATTTGCTGACCAAGGATATGCGTAAGGCGGTAATTGATGCCGAACGCAACGCTGAACGTATTTCCGAAGAAATGCGGAAGGTAGTTGAAGATACCCAAGCCGGTTCCGCTGCTATGACTCAAGATATCGTGGCCGCTGCAACCCAAGCGCAGGAGGTTGGTTCAAGCTTCAATACCGTTGCCAACTCAATGCGTTCCGACAGTGCGAAGATTTCAGCAGGTGTTTCGGAAGTGGCGCAAAGCCTTTCCACCACCAATACATTATTACAGCGCAGCCAAAGCGCATTGTACGATGTGGCACAAAAATCCAGCGATGCACTCAACGTATTCAACGATAGCATCATGCATCAAAGCCGCAACCTTGCGTCCTTGCAGCAAAGCTTCGTTCAAACCGCAGACCACATGTCAGCGGCAGATGAACGCATGACCGTGCTCAAGCATGGCTTCCAGAACGTTCTGACCGAAATCATGGATCGTCTCAATGGCGGCCTTGTCAATCTTGGCCAGCAAATCGTCAATGTGAAGCAGGAAGCGCAAAGCGCTGCTGAAATCGTCACCACCAGCGGCAATGAAGTCGCCAACCAGAACAGTAGCATGACGCAAACAGCCGAAGCTTTGGCTGCCGCGCTTACGCAACTTGAAGCAGTGAACCGTTCGCTCTCTGCTAATATGCGTGACAGCGCCGTTGAAACCGAACAGCAAGCGCGCCAGATTTCTGCGTTGAGCCAGCAAGTTCAACAACAGGTATCAACGCTTGAAAACGCAGCGCAAGCAGCGGCGCATCAAAGCGTTGCCGTTAGCCAAGCACTCGATACACCGCTTAGCCGTTTTGATACGTTGAATGAACGTATGGACAAGACCTTGAACCTGACCGTGATGGTGGGTGATAAGATCACCGGCCAACTCGGCGGCATCACGCGCGAAATGGAGCGTGCATTGCATGATTTGGCTGAAGGCACTCAACGCGCTGGTAGCATCATCCAGAGCACGACGCAAAGCTTCCGTCAGGCACGCGATGAAGCAGCTGAAGAAATGCTAAACCGTCTGCGCGAAGCAACACAAAAGGCAGCAGCGGCACCGCAGCAGCAGTACCAGCCACAACCAGCACCGCAGGCGTTCCCGCAATACCAACCGCCAGTACAACACGTGCAGCAACAATATGTGGCTCCACAACCTGCGCCACAGCCTGTTGCACAACAGTATGTGCCAACCAGCTTTGCAGCACCACAACCGCAAAAGGCACAAAGCCCGCTGCAGTCTTTCGTTCAACCGCAAGCTGTTAAGCCAGCGCCAGCGGTCAAGAAGCAGGATAGCGATTTGATTAATTCGTTGACGCAGATTATCCAGCAGCTTGAAGAAACTGCTGGTTCACCGGGTGGTGTAGACGTTAAGCAGAAAAAACTGAGCTAATGCCATTTCACCTTACGGATGTTCGTGCCCTTGCACAGCTAGCACGCAGTGCGGGGCAGATCATCCTAAAGGTGCGCGATGAGCATCTTGCAGGAAAAAATGCATTAGGGTTGCAGGCCAAGGGTGATGGCTCGCCCGTCACGCTGGCTGATATAGCGTCGCAAGAACATATCCTTGAAGGGTTGGAAAATCTGGGCTTGCAGCAACCCGTAGTTGCTGAAGAAACTGCCGAGAATGCCATCGATGTTTCAGAGCTGGGGCGCTATTACCTGATCGACCCGTTGGATGGCACCAAGGCGTTTGTGGAGGGCGGGGATGAATTCACCGTCAATATTGGCTTTATCCAAAAGGGAAAGCCGGTTATGGGCGTATTACACAGCCCCGTATCGAACGAGACGTACTATACCGATGGTAAAAAGGCCTATCACCTAAGCGCTGGCGAACAGGAAAGCGTGATTGAAACACGTTGGCCGCACAGCGAAGGCATGGATGTGATTGTGAACCGCACCGAAGATTGGTCAGGGCGGCTGAAGAATTATCTGCAAAGCGTTAGCGTACGCTCTACCGTGCAGCAATCCAGTGCACGCAAGTTAGGCCTGATTGCACATGGCAAGTTCGATTTATATCCACGTTTTGGGCCCACCTATGAATGGGATATCGCAGCAGGCGATGCGATTTTGCGCGCAGCTGGCGGCAGTGTGAAGACGATGGATGGCCAAGATTTGCAGTATGGGAAAGAGAAATTCCTGAACCCGTTTTTTGTGGCACGGGGCAGGTCTTAGTTATAGCTGCTTAGTTGTACAAAAGAACGTCGACCGTCCGCCTTGCGTAATGCGCTGGATGGTTTTGTTCTTACATGTACATTTTTTGCACTTCTCGCCTTCGCGGCCATAGACCGCAAATTCATGCTGGAAATAACCCAGCTCCCCATCGGCCTGCACATAATCACGTAGCGATGAACCGCCTTTGGCAATGGCGCGTTTCAAAATCGTCTTGATGGCCGTGACCAGTGCCTTGCATTCTGCCAACGTGACTTTATTGGCGGGGCGTTCGGGGTGAATGCCTGCCGCATATAACGCTTCGCAGGCATAGATATTGCCAACACCGACCACCACGCGTTGATCCATAATTGCCAGCTTGATTGCGATTTTCTTGGACTTCAGTTTTGCGTAAAGCGCTTCACCGGAAAACACGGCCTCCAATGGTTCGGGCCCCAGATGTTTGAGCAATTTATGTGCTCCGGTTTGTGCCGTGTGCACTATATCCATCATCCCGAAACGGCGTGGGTCGTTGAATTTAATCTGGTGATTTTTATTGGTCAGAAAAATGACGTGATCATGTTTTTGTAACTTCGATGTGCCGTCATCAATCACCATCCGTCCGGACATACCCAGATGCACAATCAGTGATTGGTCATTCACAAAATGAATCAGGATGTATTTGGCACGGCGCGACAGCGATGTGATGGTGTGCCCGCACAAGACGGCAGGCATGCTTTTGGGCAGCGGGAAACGCAAATCCTTGCGGCGCAGTTCTATGGAAGTGAATGTTCGGCCAATCAGCACGGCAGATAGACCACGCATCACGGTTTCAACTTCGGGGAGTTCAGGCATAAAGCCAGTTTAAAGGCTAAAACGCCTATACGCTATAATTATTCGGGAGCAGGTGTTGAGCCGCCGCTGAAGATGCGGAGCAAGCGTCCGCCCACACTTTGCGGTTCTGGTCTAATCGGTTGATCCAGCAATGACATGGCTCTTCCGCCGCGTGCAACGCGTAGATTATCTTTGGCTTGGGCCTGTTCTAAAACTTGATTGCCGCGCAACCATGCAAGATATTCATGCGCTTTTTTAAATGATTTCTCTGCAAAATCGTGGATGGTTTCGGGAATTTCAGAGATGAATTGGGTAACCACTTCTGCGCTTGCGTGCGACCATTGGTTCATACGGTGAGTAAAACTGTCAAATTCTGCGACTGCGTTCATCTTTTTCCTCTATCCTGAAAGCATCATATCAGCTAAAAATACTTTCACCTAATGTGAGAGTGTTAATGGTTAATCGAGCTAAAAAATCGAAGATAAACAACGCAACAAATGAAACCACGCAAGCAGGGTTTGGTTACCGAAAAACCGCACCAGAAACGCGTACCAAACTGGTGCGCGAAGTGTTTGAAAGCGTTGCACCAAAATACGATGTAATGAATGACATCATGTCGCTTGGCATTCATCGTTTGTGGAAGCGCGACTTCGTGAATAGCGTGGAACCAAAGGCCAATGAAGTGATATTGGATCTGGCGGGGGGCACTGGCGATATTGCGTTTTTAATGCAAAAAACGCGTAGCAGATTTGCTGCTTCAGCCAATAAAATCACCATCTGCGACATCAATCCCGCGATGCTTAATGTTGGCAAGCAACGCGCGATGGATAAGGGATTGCACAGCAAGTTCAACTGGGCCCTCGGCAATGCCGAAGAGTTGCCTTTTGAGGATAATAGCTTTGATGCCGTGACGATTGCATTTGGGCTGCGTAATGTGACGCGGCTTTCAAAAGCCTTGGCAGATATTCTGCGTGTATTAAAACCAGGCGGACGTTTTTACTGTCTGGAATTCAGCCATATACCCGTACCGCTTTTGCAAAAAGCATATGACCGTTATTCGTTCAGTTTTTTGCCATGGATGGGTGAGAAAGTGGCGGGTGACCGTGCGGCGTACCAGTATCTTGCAGAAAGCATTCGTGCATTTCCAGATCAGCAAGCACTGGTTAAATTGATGCAGGATGCCGGCTTTAGCGCGGTGCACTACCGTAATGTAAGCGTTGGAATTGCCGCTATTCATTCAGGTTTTAAGAAATAAGCCCTTTATTAATTGGGTTTTACTTGACTCATGTCTTGACTCTGGCCCCTTAAAACCCCTAATTTCCTGCCATCTCCGAAGTTTAGAGATAAAACGGCACCAAGGTGCCCAGCTTGTCCACGCGTTGCGTGCACAGGCTTATTTGCTATTGCGTCTAGGGATTGTTTGAGTGTTTGAGAATTTAACGACCAAGCTAACTGGAATTTTCGACCGCTTACGCGGGCGCGGTGCGTTGACCGAAAGTGACGTCGATGCAGCATGCCGTGAAATCCGAATTGCATTATTGGAAGCAGACGTCGCGCTGACAGTTGCCAAAGACTTCATTGCCAAGGTGCGTGTTAGAGCCATTGGCCATGAAGTGGTGGCATCAGTAACGCCAGGCCAGCAAGTTGTCAAAATCGTTCATGATGTGCTGGTTGAAACATTAGGCGCAAGCGCAACACCGCTTAACCTTGCACAGAACCCGCCAGTCCCAGTGTTGATGGTGGGTTTGCAAGGTTCGGGTAAAACCACATCATCCGGTAAACTGGCAAAACGTTTAAAGGAAGTTGAACGCAAGAAGGTCTTGCTTGCATCGCTTGATACGCGTCGCCCAGCCGCGCAAGAACAATTGGCGATATTGGCCAAACTGGCGGATGTTGGAAGCCTGCCAATCATTGCTGGCGAAGAGCCAACAGCCATTACCAAACGCGCATTGGATGTTGCAGCACGCGAAGGTTATGATATTGTTATTCTGGATACCGCTGGCCGTACCGCGATTGATGAAGCGTTGATGGCAGAAGTAAAAGCGGTGCGCGACATCGCCCAGCCAGCTGAAACATTGCTGGTGGTTGATGCGATGACCGGCCAAGATGCGCTGAACGTTGCAGAGAAGTTCCACGCCGCGGTCAGCATCACCGGTATCATCATGACACGCCTTGATGGTGATGCACGCGGTGGCGCAGCGCTTTCGATGCGCGCTGTGACGGGCCAGCCAATTAAATTCTTTGGCTCTGGCGAAAAGCTGGATGCGTTTGAAGTCTATCATCCCGATCGTATCGCAGGACGTATTCTGGATATGGGTGACGTGGTCAGTCTTGTCGAAAAGGCCGCTGCAGAAATGGATATGGGCGCCGCCGAAAAAATGGCCGCCAAGATGCAGAAAGGCAATTTCGATTTTGATGATTTGGCAGATCAATTACGCCAAATCCGCAAAATGGGTGGCTTTTCAGGCATTATGGGCATGATGCCGGGTGTTGGCAAAATCAAGCAGGCGATGAATGACGCCAAAATTGACGAGCGTGTGATTAAGCGCCAAGAAGCCATCATTGGTTCGATGACCAAGGCAGAGCGTAGAAATCCGGACTTATTGAATGCATCGCGCAAACGCCGTATTGCCAAAGGCAGCGGCACGGATGTGGCAATGATCAATCAGCTGGTCAAGCAATATATGCAGATGCGCGACATGATGAAGCAGATGAAGAAGATGGGTAACAAGAATTTTATGCGTCAGATGCAGGGTGGGGGATTGGAGAATTTACTTGGTAAGCGGTAGGTAGCGTTCAGTTCTCTAAGAAATTGGAGAATTGAAATCTAATTATTACAACCAAGAGAGAAGGAAGAAGTTATGTCAGTAAAAATCAGAATGTCACGCGGCGGCGCAAAGAAGCGTCCATACTATTCCATCGTTGTTGTTGACGGCCGCAAGGCACGTGACGCACGTTACATCGAAAAGGTAGGCAGCTATAACCCGATGCTTGCCAAAGACAGCCCAGTACGCGTGCAATTGAACGCTGAACGCATCCAATACTGGATTTCAAAGGGTGCGCAACCATCCGAACGCGTTGCCATTTTCATGCACAAAGCCGGTATCGGTCCTAAGGTTGAGTACCGCGTTGCTCCTGTTAAGTCAGCTCCAAAGGCGAAGGCTCAAGAACGCTTGAAGGCCGCTGCTGAAGCAAAGGCAAAGGCTGATGCTCCTGCAGAAGCTCCAGCTGCTGAAACCGCAGCGTAAGCGATAAATGACACTTATCTTGGTTGGGCAAATACTTGCCGCACATGGCATCAAGGGGGAGGTAAAAGTTAGAAGCTTTACCGAAGATCCCTTGGCGCTGGGTGAGTACAAGACTGTTCAAGACGAAAGTGGTCAGACTAAATATAACCTGAAGATTATCGGCGTACATAAAATGTCACTGATTGCCAAGGTGAAGGGCGTTACAGATCGTAATGCAGCTGAAGCGCTGGCACGAACCAAACCCAAATTGTATGTGACGCGCGAGCAATTGCCGGAACTGGATGATGGCCGTTATTACATCGAAGACCTGAAAGGGTTTTCGGCGGTATCTGAAAAAGGCAAAGCCATCGCAACGCTGAAAGACATCCATAACTTTGGCGCAGGCGATATTCTGGTATTGCAGCCATTAGAAGGTAAGGAATTCATGTTGCCGTTCAAGGAACCCTATGCCGGTGACTTGAACCTCAAGAAACGCACGATACGTATCATGATTCCGCATGGCTGGCTGGCCGATGAAAAGCCGCCACAGCCTGAAGAGTTGGATGAAGAATTGGCAGAAAAGCCAACCAAGAAAACCAAAAAAATAAAATGAAACCGGTTTGGTCTGTTCATATCCTCACGCTGTTTCCGGAAATGTTTCCGGGGCTGCTCGGCTGTTCATTGCCGGGCAAAGCATTGGAAAACGGCATCTGGAATTTAAACGCTATTCACATCCGTGATTTTGCAACTGATAAACACAAGACGGTGGATGATACCCCCTATGGCGGCGGCGCAGGGATGGTGATGAAGCCCGATGTGCTGGATGCTGTGCTGAATAGCTTGCCGGCAGGCACGCGCAAAATTTACCTGAGTCCACGCGGAAAAAAATTAGACCAGGCATTGCTGCAGGAATTATCAACTGTTCCAAATGTCGCATTACTGTGCGGCAGATATGAAGGCGTTGATCAGCGCGTGATTGATGCACACCAGTTGGAAGAAGTAAGCCTTGGTGATTTTGTATTGGCGGGCGGCGAGGTTGCAGCCATGGCATTGATTGAAGGCGTCGTTCGTTTATTGCCCGGCGTATTGGGAAATAGCACGACGGTGGATGAAGAAAGCTTCTCTGGCGGCTTGCTCGAATACCCACATTATACAAAACCAGCCAGTTGGAACGGGCAAGACGTGCCAGAAATCCTGCTTTCGGGTGATCATGCAAAGGTTAAGGAATGGCGGTTAAGCCAAGCAAAAGCGCTGACCAAGGCGCGCCGCCCCGACCTTTGGCAGCAATATGAGGCCTTAAATACTGGTAATATTAGGCAAAAAAAATAGTAATTTAGGCATTGCGCTAGTCCCCGTTTTTGTGGTTATTAACGCACTTATTAAGTCGCATATTCTTATCCGAAAACCGGAAACCACTTTATCGGGAATATGCGTTATTAGGAGTTATTGAGATGAACCTGTTACAAAAAGTTGAAGCCGCACAAATTGCAAAATTGACCGGCGCAAACGCAAATAGCATTCCAGATTTCGCGCCGGGCGATACCGTGCGCGTGAATGTGCGCGTTATCGAAGGAACCCGTGAACGTATTCAGGCTTATGAAGGTCTGGTTGTGGCACGCAAGAATGCTGGCTTGAACTCATCATTCACCGTTCGCAAGATCAGCCTTGGTGAAGGTGTTGAACGTGTATTCCCTCTGTATAGTCCACGTCTTGAATCCATCAAGCTCGTGCGCCGCGGTGAAGTTCGCCGCGCGAAGTTGTACTATCTTCGTGACCGCCGCGGTAAATCAGCACGTATTGCTGAGCGCACCACAGGTGTTGGCATGGAAGATGGCCGCGCCGTTCAAACAGAAGGCCAAGAATAAGTTTTCTAACTTATTTAAAACACAGTATTCTAAGAAGGTCGCTAATCACTTAGCGGCCTTTTTTATTGGCACATGTTTTATCAGTACGCGACATGATTGGGTTATTCGATACAGGCCATGGCGGCCTCACGATTTATCAGGCGCTGGCAAAGCGATTGCCGCAGCGTAATTTCATTTATTTTGGCGATCATGCCAATGCGCCCTACGGCACCAGACCTGCGGATGAGATTCTAAAACTTACCCAAGCTGCCATTGAAATGCTGTTTGAGCGTGGTTGCCCCTTGGTGGTCTTGGCATGCAATACGGCCACAGCCATTGCGCTACGCACATTACAGCAGCAATGGCTTCCGAACAGCGTGCATAAAGACAAACGTGTCCTTGGTATTATTGTGCCAACGGTAGAAATCGCAACGATGACGCATGATGATGCGAATGAAATGCTGGCAGTGTTCGGCACACAACGCACCATCGAATCTGGCGTTTATGATGTTGAGATTCACAAGCGAAATCCACATGCAAAAGTTATCCAGCAGATCTGCGCCCATTTAGCTGGCGCGATAGAAACAGGCGCAAGTGAAGCGGAGTTAGAGCGATTGGTGAAAGAAGCGGTTACAGAGTGTATGCAAAAGACAAACGGTAAGGCACCGCATCGCGCATTATTGGGCTGTACACATTTCCCACTTGTCGAACATTTATTCAAAAACCATCTGCCTGCATCTACGCAGATATTATCGCAAGGCGCAGCGGTGGCCGACCGGTTGATGGATTATCTCATCCGGCATCCGGAATTCGCGCAACATGCGCCAAAGGCCGATGACAGGTTCATCACAAGCGGTAATGCTATGCGCGTATCGGCTGATGCTGCACGCTTTCTGGGGGTTTCACTCCCCTTTGAGCATATCGTTTGAACTGAGCCTAAAAAAAGCTACATTAATCTAATGCAATAGACATAAGCACTTCATGCAAGCCATTTGCAATGCAGATGTGTTTATGGGAAAAATTTGCTTCGCATAACTAGGAAAGCATATGAGTAAAGCTAAAACATTATACGATAAAATCTGGGAGCATCATGTTGTCAAAACCCTGCCCGATGGCACGGCAATTTTATACATCGATCGCCATCTTGTGCATGAAGTGACCAGCCCACAGGCCTTTGAAGGCTTGCGGATAAGTGGCCGCAAAGTTCGCCACCCCGATGCAACACTCGCTGTTGCAGATCATAATGTGCCAACCTCGGCTGACCGTTTGCAGGGTATCAAGGAAGAAGAATCGCGCATTCAGGTTCAAGCCTTGGCCGAGAACACCAAAGAATTCGGCGTTCAATATTTTGATATGGCCGATAAGCGCCAAGGCATCGTGCATATTATTGGCCCTGAACAAGGGTTGACGCAGCCCGGCATGACCATTGTGTGCGGCGATAGCCACACATCGACCCATGGTGCCTTTGGCGCATTGGCGTTTGGTATCGGCACATCGGAAGTGGAACATGTGCTTGCAACACAAACGCTTCTTGCCAAGCCATCGAAGAATATGAAAATTGAAGTGACTGGCAAAATCGGTTTCGGCGTAACCCCCAAAGATATTATTTTGGCTGTTATTGGTGTTACCGGAACCGCTGGCGGTACAGGTTACGTGATGGAATATGTGGGCGATGTGTTCAAAGAAATGAGCATGGAAGGCCGCATGACCGTTTGTAATATGAGCATTGAAGCCGGTGCACGTGCGGGAATGGTTGCGCCCGATGAAACTACCTTTGCCTATTTAAAGGGCCGCCCGATGGCACCCAAAGGTGATGCATGGGAAAAAGCGGTTGCGTATTGGCGGACATTGCCAAGTGATGCAGGTGCACATTACGATAAAGTGTTCACGCTGGATGGTTCCAAGATTGCACCACAAGTCACATGGGGCACCAGCCCGCAAGATGTGTTGCCAATCACCGGCAGCGTGCCGAACCCAGCAGAGATCAAAGATGAAAATCACCGCGGTTCGGTTGAACGTGCATTGACCTATATGGGATTAACACCCGGCACGAAGTTGACCGATGTCCCAGTTGATAAGGTGTTCATAGGGTCTTGCACCAATGGCCGCATTGAAGATTTGCGTGCTGCGAGCCAAGTCATCCGTGGCCGCAAGGTTGCAGCGAATGTTTATGCGATGGTAGTGCCGGGTTCTGGCCTTGTGAAAGAGCAAGCGGAAGCGGAAGGGTTAGATAAGTTGTTCCGCGATGCAGGCTTTGATTGGCGCGAACCTGGTTGTTCGATGTGTCTTGCGATGAACGAAGATAAATTGCAGCCGGGTGAGCGTTGCGCGTCTACGTCAAACCGTAATTTCGAAGGCCGCCAAGGCCGTGGTGGACGCACCCATTTGCTCAGCCCTGAAATGGCAGCCGCCGCCGCGATTACCGGTAAATTGGCGGATGTACGTGAATTGATGAAATAACGCTTTTGAATGGGATGATGATGTTACAACGAACAGCACCTACGCGGCGTCCGGATAATTATGCGGAATTAAATGTCCCGCCTCCTGTGAAAGGGTTGGTGGTGTATGTGGAGGACAAAGGCGGCTATGACAAGGTCGTATTTACAACCGATACGCAGCCCGATACACATTTTGTGGTGTATGCGCCGCATTGGAATGAACGGCATAAATCGAATATTCGCAAGGGTAACGGGTTGATTTTACGCCGTGCATCAAGCCAGCACCGATTTGGTGTGATATCCATTCGCGCATTTTTGGAAACCGGTGTGAATAAAGATATGCCGCGTTCAAAATGGCAAACCGTTCGTTTGGGCATGGCACCATTTTTTCTGGATCCAAAAGATATTGGCGCGCATATCGTGGCGGGCAAAGTGAATGAAATTGTGCAGTGGGAACAAGGCTGGCACAGTATGGTGATAGAAAATGGTAATGGCTTGCGGCATCTGGCAGTTCCTGAAGGTGATTTGACGCGCGACGCGTGGCAGCAACAGGAATTCAAGGACGCGCCAAATCTGCGGGTGAAAAACCGTGATCGCATATTCGCATTCCCTGACCTGGATGTTGCATTTTTTTATGAAAGAAACGGTGGATTTAGAGGGGTTTCCTCTGTAAAACCAAGTTTGTTTCCTGCCCCGATCTGAAAAAGGATTACCGACATGCGTGAATATAAAGTCGTGGTTTACCGCGAACCCTTATTGGGCTCGTTGTTGCTGGGTGAATCCAAGGTCAATCCTGTGAAGTTCAGTGATTTTTTGAATATCAATGCACGTGAAGGCTGGCGTGTGGTGGCGATGGAACGCGAAAAGCGCCGCGAGCTATTGTTTTTCTCCCGCGAAGCGTTTCTGATTGTTTTAGAAAAGGAAACCCTATGATTGACACCAATACAGATGGGCGCACAGCTCAAATCAGCGAAGCCAACCGCACTCGCCGTTTATTGCTGAACATCCTTTTCCTTATCATTGCGACCGCCGGTGGCATCTTCGTATTGGATTTATGGTTTGATATTTTAAGCTGGGCCGTGATGGGCAAAGTATTGCTCACGCTTATCATTGGCGCCGGTATTCTGGCGATATGGATGGTCATCCGTGCCTATATCCGCGAAGAAGAAGGCATGACCAAAGACAAGTTTTTGAATTAGGAAGTTGCCGATGCAAGCGTTTACAAAACTGACCGGAATTGCTGCGCCCTTGCCGATTATCAATATCGACACGGATATGATTATTCCCAAGCAATTCCTGAAGACCATCAAGCGTTCGGGCTTGGGAAAGAACCTGTTCGATGAAATGCGTTTCACGGCAGACGGCAAAGAAATCCCCGAATTTGTGTTGAACCGCGAGCCATATCGCAAGGCCAGCATTTTGGTAGCTGGCGAGAATTTTGGTTGTGGGTCATCCAGAGAACACGCGCCATGGGCGTTATTGGATTTTGGTATCCGCTGTGTAATTGCGCCAAGTTTTGCCGACATCTTTAACAATAACTGTTTTCAAAATGGCATCCTGCCGGTGCAATTGCCGCAAGACCAAGTCGATCAATTGATGGAAGATGCGAAAGCTGGCCGCGAAATCACCATCGATTTGGAAGCGCAAACGATCAAAGCAGGCAATAAGCAATTTAGCTTTACAATTGATACTTTACGCAAAGATCGCATGCTCAAGGGGCTGGATGCTGTTGGCATCACGTTGCAACACCAAGATGACATTGCTGCGTTTGAAAAACAACGCAAAGCCAATCAAAGCTGGACTTAACAGGAACCATCATGTCGAAAGCATATAACGTACTCATCCTCCCTGGCGATGGCATTGGCCCAGAGGTGATGGAGCCTGTTAAAAAGCTCATCACGCATTTCAAGAACAATGGCGCGAAGTTTGAAGTAAGCGAAGATGTCGTAGGCGGTGCCGGTTATGACAAGTATGGAACATCGCTGGATGATGGAACCTTGGCTAAAGCGAAAGCTGCCGATGTGGTGATGCTTGGCGCGGTGGGTGGCCCGAAATGGGATAAGGTTGATTATGCCAAGCGCCCTGAAGCTGCATTATTAAAGCTCCGCAAGGAACTGGATTTATTTGCTAACCTTCGCCCTGCTATTGTGTTTGATGCGTTGTTGGATGCCAGCACCTTAAAGCCAGAAGTGGTGAAGGGCTTGGACATCATGATTGTGCGCGAATTATGCGGCGGCGTTTATTTCGGCGAACCACGCGGTATTACCGATTTGGGAAATGGCATACGTAAAGGCGTGAATACGCAGGTGTATACGACCCCTGAAATCCACCGTGTGGCACGCGTGGCATTTGAATTGGCACGCAAGCGCGGCAACAAGGTTTGCTCCAGCGAAAAAGGCAATGTGATGGAAAGTGGCCGTTTGTGGCGCGAAGAAGTCATCGCATTACATGCAGCCGAATATAAGGATGTGGAGCTGACGCATATGTATGCGGACGCCGTGGCGATGGTATTGCTTCGCAATCCAAAAAGCTTTGACGTCATCGTCACCGATAATCTATTTGGCGATATTCTATCTGATGAAGCATCAATGCTGACAGGTTCGCTTGGCATGTTGCCATCGGCCAGTCTTGGCGCAAAAGATGCCAACGGCAAACAGAATGCAATGTATGAACCTATTCATGGCAGTGCGCCGGATATCGCAGGGCAGGATAAGGCGAATCCACTTGCAACCATCCTTAGCTTTGCGATGGCGCTCAAATACTCCTTCAATATGCCAAAGGAATGCGCGGCATTGGAACGCGCTGTTGCCAATGTGCTGGAGCAGAATATACGTACCGTTGACATCGCGGCGGTTGGTATAAAACCGATTGGCACGCAAGCGATGGGCGATGCGGTATTGAAGGCGTTGCAGGCGCTTTAAGCCAAAATCTACTTCGAATTAACCATCTTCTGCCCATTGTGGGAAGAAATGCGTGGCTTTATTGGCATCTGGTTAATGCTTCCTTCACCACATTTTAATTTCGCAAATTTATAATATCACCTGTAAAAACAGGTTTTTAGAGGCAGATCGCGTCATGGCGCGTATTCCCGTTGATAGAGAAAATCGACAAGGTGATCCGCGCAACAATCGTAATGCGATTGTTGATCGCAGGCAATTCATGAGCCAGCTATTTGATAGTTCTGGCAATCCAACCGCTACCATGTATGCCTTTGCCGGGCGTATGCAAAAAGAAGTTGGCGCGCAAGGTCCTGAAGCGCAAATGGCATGGGCAGAAACTGTATTCAATCGTTGTGCATCGCGTGGCCATACAATTGATTATGAACTGCGTAACCATGGTAATTATAATTATTGGCCAGCGCATCAACCCGAGCCTGGATATTCGAATAATCGGCAATTCATCGATACGATTAGCAAAGTCTGCAGAAATGGAACCAATCTAAGTCTTGGCGCAACGGGTAATGCATCGGAATCTGTGGGTGTGGGCAGGGAAACGTTTCGTTCAAGAGGCGAGCGTTTTGGTGTTGAAACCCCTGATACTAGATGGTGGAATACCCGCTTTGGTAATCTTATCCGCGGGGTTGGAAATTTCATCGGCGATGTTGTCGGCGCTATTGGTCAAGGTATAGCAAACGTTGCGACAGGGATAGCGAATGGCGCACGCTGGGTGATTAATCGCATTGGTGATGCGTTATCACCATCATCGCAACCACATCCACAAGCACATCCGCAGCCGCGCCAACAAACACATCCCCCTGAAGTCCCACAGCGACGCCCGCAAATACCCACGAACTACGTGCAGCAATCACCGCCGGAGCCTCGTGTTTTGACACCGCACCCGCCGCATGTCCCGCTCACCATTCGCCGCCAAAGTGAAGCATTCCCAGAGCAAAATGCTCCAGCTAGTCCTGCTCCACACGTAACCCCGCGCCCTTAAATATTCGGGTTTTAAGCAAATTAGCCTGTGATATTAGGCACACCCACAAATAAACTATTGTTATATATACAAAACGACACTGAGATTTCCTTGGGCGTTAACAATTATTTCACCAAGTTTTAATGATAAGAAATTAAAGTAAGTAATGAATTTCAAAGAGATAGGCACATGGCTGTAAACCAGCGAGCACGTATTCCAACAAATGATCCCGATGATAATCGTCGGCGTGCACTGCATCACCTGACAACGGCGTATCAATTCAATCAACATCAGACCGCTGCAGTGATGGCTGCGATAAAACATGAATCCAACTTTAACTTGAGCGTGGTTGGCGACAGAAATCTGGGTCGTGGCCGTGAAGCGCATGGATTATTCCAATGGCGTGAACAACGTTACACCAACATGCAACGCTTCGTTGCTGCACGTCCAGGACAAGATCCCGTTACTACACAGATTGATTTTGCGATGCATGAAATGGGCATTCCGCGCCGTGATAATTTGAACGTTCCAGGCCCCGCCTTTGGTAGTGAGCGCCAGGCAGGCGATATGTTGAAGCGTTCGAGCAATCTTGGCCAAGCTGTTGAAGCAATGCATCAGTTCGAGCGCTATGATAATCGCAGTGGCGAGACTAACCGTCGCCAGCGCACTGCGATGGGCTTTATCCGCGAAGTGGCCGCTGCCATCAGTAATACCTATAACCGCGTGGTTGATACGGTGAGCGGAGCATTTAAGCGTGTATTTGGTTCCAACGAAACGCCTGCACCAGCTCCGCACGCGCAAAGCCCATCGTTGCGTATTAATCGCATTAGCGACGAGCCATCAGCGTCGCATGTACAACCCTATGCACAATATGGCGTACCGGTACGCGGGCATGAACATCGTCCTCCCGCACAGGTAACCCCGATGAAGCGATCTGTTGTTGCAGCTGTCGCTCCGCATCCTGCGCCATCCTTCACAATACATCGGCAACATGACAATCACCCATCTCCGCCGCGCCAACCGACATAAGACGGGCGAATAGATGACAAATTTTCCCCGTTCACCACAATACGCTCAATATGAAGCTGCATTGCAAAACCAGAATGTGCGCGCATTTCTGGATGCGATTGCCAAGGCAGAAGGAACCTATGGACGAGGGGACCGTGGTTATAACATCAATGTGGGTCATGGCCAATTCAACAACGGGTATGTCGACCATCCACGCATTATGGTGCAGCTTAATCCAAGTCTGCGTTCAAATGCAGCGGGTCGCTATCAGTTCATGAGCTATACGTGGGACCGTATCGCACGTGCCCATGGGTTCAATGATTTCAAGCCGCATACACAGGACATAGCAGCCGTGGCATTGATTGCACAGCGTGGCGCGCTTAATGATGTGATTAATGGCAATATCCAGCAAGCCGCATATAAATGTCGTCAGGAATGGGCATCGCTTCCAGGTTCAACGTATGGACAGCGCACGGTTTCAACCAATAGTTTTATGCAAGGGTTTAGAGATGCGTTCGCGGCCATTGGGCGCGGATTCAACACCGTCATGAATACTATCGGTAATTCTATTGGCAACGCATTTAGACCCGCCGAGCCATTGCCGCAACAAACGCCCCCGCAGCCAACAGGTCTTCGTATCAATCGCCAGAATGAAGGTTCACCACAACAAGCGCCACCTTACGCGCCACCCTACGCATCGCCCAGTGGGCCGCCGCGTGATGGCAGGCAGGATATACGACCTGTGGTTGCGCATCCGCCAACGCATGGCTTGGTCAATAACTCCGTGCAGCATCCCCGCGCTGAAAGCAATGTGATTATGGGTGATAGCATTGGCGCAAGCTTGAAATGGGCATATCCCAATAAGCAAAACGTCGCTGTGGTCGGTGTGAGTATTGGGGCGGCAGCAGCGCAGTTCCGCCATTTGAGACCCGGCGCTGTTGCGGATGTCGTGCTGGGTAGTAATAACGGTCCATATCCTGATGCAGAAAATAAGCGTCAGGTGCAGTTATTTTTGCAGGCAGCAGACCGCGCTGGCGTGAGAATAAATAACTGGGTATTGCCCGGTAATAATCAAGGCAGCGCTCACAACGATGCGGGCCTTGCCAGAGTCGCGAATGTCATTACCGAAACCATACGGGAACATAATCAAGCGCATCCTGACAGGCCACCTATCCAACCCATTGTGACACGGGATAGAGGAATACAAAAAGATGCAGACGGGCTGCACTTGACTGCGGCTGGTACACAGCAGATACGTACATTGATTGCCAGCGTGCAGCCTGCTGCGGGGCCGCCGACCACAGTTACAGCAACGACAAACCGATTTGTCATTCATACCCAATCGCCACCGCGCGGCACTGCGTAACATGCTTGTATAAACGCGTGTGGCTATACTAAGCTGACAAGCGATGCTGATTTATCAAATCTATCCCCGTTCGTTCAAAGACAGTAACGCCGATGGTGTCGGTGATTTGCGTGGCATTATCGAAAAGCTTCCTTATATTGGGCGCCTTGGCGTTGATGCCGTGTGGGTTTCGCCATTCGTGAAATCGCCACAAAAAGATTTTGGATATGACGTCAGCGATTACTGCGATGTCGACCCACGTTTTGGAACGCTTGCAGATTTTAAAAAATTATTGAATGAAGCGCATAAGCAGCATCTGAAGATTATAATGGATCAGGTGTGGTGCCATTGTTCTGATGCCCATCCGTGGTTTATCGAAAGCCGCAGCAGCCAGAAAAACCCCAAAGCCGACTGGTTCATATGGGCCGATGCAAAGCCTGATGGTACGCCGCCCAATAACTGGCTTTCCTATTTCGGTGGTGGTGCTTGGGCGTGGGATACCACGCGCCAGCAGTATTATTTCCACCAGTTTTTGGAAAGCCAGCCCACCTTTAACCTGCGAAACCCAGCTTTGCGTAAAATGATCATGCAAACTGGCCGTTTCTGGCTAGATATGGGCGTGGATGGTTTCCGGCTGGATGCCATTCATACTGGTTTTGCAGACCCGATGTTACGCAACAATCCGCCGCGTCCAAAGACGATGCCGATTGCGCCCGACGTTCCCAAAGATATTCCGCAAGCACGGCAAATCCGTTTGCACAGTGAAGGCCATAAAGACACGTTAGTATTTTTAGAAGCATTACGTAAACTCACCAACCGTTATGGCGCGATATTACTGGGCGAAGTGGGCGGCGAAAATCCACTGGCCAGAGCTGCATTGTATACGGGCAAAAAACGCCTGCACATGAGTTATACCTTTGCACTGCTTAAAGGGAAACCGGATGCGGCATCTTTTGCGGAAACTGTTGCGAAAGCCGAAACCACAAAAAAACCGGACACCCTATTTTGCTATGCATTATCAAACCATGATGTGAAACGTGTCACATCGCGTTGGGGTGATACACCTAACGCGGCGCGGGTTGCATTGCTGTTTGGCCTTTCATTGCCAGGCTCTTACTGCATGTATCAGGGTGAAGAATTGGGATTGCCCGAAGCGGATGTGCCGTTTGAAAAGATGGTTGATCCATTCGGCCTTGCTTTTTATCCCAAGTTCAAGGGACGCGATGGTTGCCGAACGCCAATGCCGTGGAATAAATGGTCAGCCCATGCGGGGTTTAGTGTATCGCGTAACACATGGTTGCCGGTGAGCGAAGATCATAAAGCCTTGGCGGTAGACGTTCAGGAGAAGAACCAAGAAAGCAATTTGCACTTCGCACGGCGCATTATCGCGTGGCGTAAAGCACAATCCGCCCTTAAATCCGATGGCTTCAAACTGATAAAGACGAAAGGCGATGTCATTGCCTTTGAGCGCTTTGATAAAAAGCACCGCCTGCATTTCGTGTTCAATCTTGGCGCCACATCGGCCAATTATAAAATTCCAGCCAGAGGGCAGCTTATCTATGAAGCCAGCATTGGCGTGCTGGAGCAGAAAAACGGCCTTGTTTTAAAGCCGATGAGCTGTGCCACCTACGCGATAAAGCCCCCTAAAAAGGCTTAAAACAGCAATAATAATTCCGTTTTTTTTAATGGCTTTATGCGCTATCAATAGCGCCACGACAACGCCAGTTAAAGAACCTATTACATAATGTCCGTACCACTATCCCATATTCGAAACTTCGCGATTATCGCGCATATTGATCACGGTAAATCCACGCTTGCTGACCGCTTGATTGAGTTCTGCGGCGGTATCGAAAAACGTGACATGAAAGAACAGATGCTCGATAGCATGGATATTGAGCGCGAGCGTGGCATCACCATCAAAGCGCAAACCGTGCGTCTGAATTACAAAGCGCTGAACGGCGAGATGTATCAGTTGAATTTGATGGATACCCCTGGCCATGTCGACTTTGCCTATGAAGTGAGCCGTTCGTTGGCCGCATGTGAAGGTAGTATTTTGGTAGTGGATGCCAGCCAAGGCGTTGAAGCACAGACCTTGGCGAACGTGTATCAGGCCATCAATAACGGGCACGAGATTATTCCCGTATTGAACAAGGTGGATTTGCCAGCAGCGGATATTGACCGCGTGAAGACACAAATCGAAGATGTAATTGGTTTGGATGCCAGCGATGCCGTATGCGTTTCGGCAAAAACCGGTTTGAATATTGAAGGCGTATTGGAAGCGGTGGTGCACCGTTTGCCAGCACCAAAGGGTGATAAGTCTGCGCCGTTAAAGGCCTTGCTGGTTGATAGCTGGTATGATGCTTACTTGGGCGTAGTTATTCTGGTGCGTGTATTTGAAGGCGAGATTAAACAAGATATGAAGGTACGCTTCATGGCCGCAGGCGCAACCCACCAAGTAGAGCGCGTTGGCTATTTCACACCCAATAAAATTCCCGTGCAGTCTTTGTTACCTGGCGAAATGGGTTACATCACTGCTGGTATTAAAACTATCACCGATACCAAAGTGGGCGATACAATTACCGAAGAAAAACGGCAAGCGACCGAAGCGCTGCCGGGGTTCAAGCCATCCGTCCCTGTCGTGTTCTGCGGATTATTCCCATCCGATGCCGCGAAGTTCGAAGATCTACGCGATAGTCTTGGTAAGCTGGTGCTCAATGATTCCAGCTTCCACTTTGAGGGCGAGACATCCGCCGCGCTTGGTTTGGGTTTCCGCTGCGGTTTCTTAGGTTTATTGCATCTTGAAATCATTCAGGAGCGTCTGGAACGCGAATTCAATCTTGATCTCATCACCACTGCGCCATCTGTGGTGTACAAATTGCACATGACGAATGGCGAATTGCTGCAGATTCATAATCCGGTTGATATGCCGGATGTTATGCGTATCGACCATATTGATGAACCGTGGATTAAAGCAACTATTTTGGTGCCTGATGAATATCTGGGCTCCATCTTGAAGCTATGTGAAGACCGCCGCGGCGTGCAGGTTGATTTAACCTATGCCGGCACGCGTGCGATGCTGGTGTACCGCTTACCATTGAATGAAGTTGTGTTTGATTTTTACGATCGTTTGAAATCGGTCAGCCGAGGTTACGCCAGCTTTGACTATGTAATGGATGGCTATGAAACCGGCGATTTGGTGAAGATGAGCATTCTGGTGAACCAGGAACCGGTTGATGCACTGGCGATGATCGTGCATAGGGTCGCCGCAGAAAAACGTGGCCGTCAGCTGTGCGAACGCTTGAAGGATTTAATTCCAAAACAAATGTTCAAGATTGCGGTGCAAGCTGCAATCGGCGGCAAGATTATCGCGCGTGAAGACATCTCCGCGATGCGGAAGGATGTTACCGCGAAATGCTATGGCGGCGATATTAGCCGTAAGAAGAAACTGCTCGAAAAGCAGAAAGAAGGCAAAAAGCGCATGCGTCAATTCGGACAGGTTGAAATCCCGCAAAGTGCATTCATCGCCGCGCTTAAATACGAAGATAACAAATAATTAGTTTGGAGCTTGTGGCTTAGGTTTGGGGCGGCGAATGCGTTTGGCTGGTTTTCGCATTTTTTGGCGAATAACGCCTAATGCCATGCGTTCAAGGCGTGGCTTTAATATGACGAGCTTGGCTTTATCAGCTGCCTCCGTGGACATTTCTAACTGCTGAACAATCGCCAATAAATCGGTGCGTACCACTTTTTCCGATAGACCAATTTCTGTGCCAAGCTTTTTGTTAGTAAGATTTGGGTCAGCTTTCAGCGCCGCTTCCAACAAGCGTTTACGGCGGATTGCCACACGTTCTTGCTGATTCCCAAGTGCTTCCCGAACCCATTCGCGTACTGTTGCTTTGTTTAATTTCAAACGCTGTGCTGCCCCGGAAGCATCAAGTGATTGGCGTTCCATAAGTCGCAATACAATTTTTATCATACGTTGTTTATTGCGTTTAACGCGTGGTTCAACGGCGCCAACCAATCGTCCGGTTATGCCTGCGCGTTCCAAGGCTTTTTGTTCCCAGCCATGCTGTACCGCCAATTCAGGTATGGGTGTGGTTCTATTGTTGTCCAGCACATACCACATGGCGAGGATACGTTCAGTGTTGATGGGTTTGCGTTCTGGTAAATCTCCCAGAGCAACCAGACCAATTCGAACTTCCTTCACGATAGATTCGCCAATCCCCGCTTCTTTGGGGAAGTGTGCAGCAATTCCTTTAATGGTAGTTTCACTGATATGCCCTTCTTCATCGGTGGCACTCTTCAGCATCGATGATATTTGCTTGTAGGCATCAGATGTTAATGTTGGTTCATCGCTAGGCTTTTGACCAAGCAGGGCAGCTTTCACGGGCGCTAAATCATCAATCGGGCGTGTGCGGGGCACATCACGCGAAGCAACTTTGCCTGCAAAGCGGCCAATTCGCGCGTAGTACAAAAAAGTGAGCAGAGGAACATTTGCTTTATTTGCGATGACTTCATAGGATTTATTCGCGTTATCTGGATTGTTTATAAGATTCCAGACGTTGAGAATAGTTTTGCTTGAAAACTTGTCTTCATCATACGGCAAAAATTTAAGCGCAATCAGTGCGATACGCATTTCGCTGATGGTGGATTTATTGACGCCCGTTTCGTTGTAAATGCGTTGTAGCGACCATGGTTCATTGTCACCTTCCGCTAGTAGCGGGCGCAGCAACAGTTTAAATACTTTTTCAAGGTCGTTTCGTGTGAACGCGCCAGGTTGGTAATGTGAACCGATTGCCAGTTTTTTGGCGAGCTCGCTGACCTCAACGGCGGTGCCGCGAAATCCGGCAAGGAGGGCTGCTCTATCGGGCATAAAAAACAAGACCGCGGTAAAAAAGGTGGTTAATAAAATGCTGTAATATCAATATTATAGGGGCAGGAAGGGTTAATGAAAACGCCGCAAATTACTTTCAAAGTTCTGCAGTACAATCAAAACATCAGATTTAAAAGCCGAATTTTTTAAAGGATTTTATATGACAGATTTTGGACGCAGAAGCGCGCACGGAACAAAAGATACAAGCGATGGTCGAAGCTTGCCGCCTGAAACACAGTGGACAGGCGATCCAGTAAGAACACCAACGCAACCACTATTAGATGCCGTGCAACGAGGGGACCTTGTTCTAACATCTGCGCCATCCCAACCAATTTCAAACGCCGCGCATCGATTGCGTCAGTGGATAAAACGAGGGCTGCAATTATGAGCAATATAATTCAATTCATCCGTTATTTATTGCGCTGGCGCCGCAGCTATTAAGCTGATCGTTAAGTGATTCTGAAGACACCTTTTAAAACACTGCGAATGCAGTTATTATTTTCCGGTGTAACTGACCCATGTTGAGTGATGAATGACTGTTAAACAGCCAGCTTCCGTTTGTATCTGCATTCATTGTATGGACCGCCGCATTAATTCCAATGCCACCCACGGTTTGGAAGTGTTCAAAATGTCGACTGCAGGCGCGTCGTTCCCGCCGCCAGCATTGCAGCAAAGCACGCAGGAAGACAGTCTGCATATCCTTCTGGAACGTGCCAAAGAAGGCAATCAAACCGTCATTTCCGCATTCTCCGGCCATGAGGATTGTGTGGCAGTACGCAGCATCTGGAATGTCGCGCATAAGCCAGTTGCCGAGCGCAGTGACCGTGACACCGCCCGCCTCGCGCCCTATGCTAATCTGGTAGAGCAAGTTCGCAACCACCCGGGTATCGATGATGTCGAACGCATGCGTTTGTTGACGCAGGCAAAGACATTACAGGATATCAATCACGCATTCGCATACGACGACATTCAAGCCGAAGTGCGTGATAACGAATTAAGCATCGTTGCGTATTTTGAAGATGTGGTCATTGAACCACATCGTTTGCATATCTTTGATCCGCAGCAGAATGTATTCGTGCCAACCACCACGCGCCTTAAAGAATTTTTGGAATCTCCTGAATTGCTTGAGCAATATGCGTTAAGAGGCCCTGTGAATGTAGCGGCGTTTGTTGATGATAAAGCCGCCATTTATATGCAGCGCCGTGCCCTTAAAACTTATGAAACGGCTATTAAGGCGATGGTTGATGACCAAGATGAACAAGACGCCGGACCAGCGCATATCGCACGCTTAGCACGTAGTTAATTATGTCTAATTCAATTGACCGCCATCGCCAACTCTGGCAAATACCAGATGTATATATTTGAGCACGTATGCTTATTTTTAAAATAATTTATATTTTGTAACTACGATGACTTATAAAGTGCAAGCTATTACCTGCATGTGTTTCCGTTGTATGGACAAACGCCTTGATACGCGTAATACGCATGGCGGCGTGCAATTTCTGGCAACCAATGCTGGCGCATCGGTTCCGGCTTCTCCGCCATTGGAAAGCGATAAGCTTAGTGTTGTGATGGCATCATTCTTCCTGCTTTATAATCATACTAAAAAAGATGACGGGCTATTGATTACCGCGCAATCTGGCCATTATGATTGTCTAGATGTCAGGCATATCTGGGATGCGGTGACGGATAAAGAACAAATCACGGAACGTTACGAGCGTACATTATATGCACCATATCTTGGGCTTGCACAGGATGTGCAGCGCATGGGGTTGGATCGTACAAACAGTCTGAGGTTATTATCGGCGGCCAAAACGCTTGCTGATATGAATAACTTCCTCACATATCCTGAAGTGATGAAGGGCGTTAAATCGAACCATTTGAAATTTGTCGTCTATTATGAAGACCCGACCACTAATCCTTACCGTTTGATGATTTATGACTTTGCCCAGAATCAATTCGTAGAGCCAAGACCAGCCAAATTCAGTTTCTTGAAGATGCGTTATGCCAAGGCAGGCCCGCGGTTGGCGGATGTTCAGGGAGACTTGAATCTGCTGTATAAATACGAAGTGCCGCGCATGATTGACGTAACGCAGTTCATTGAACAAGAAGCGGAGCGTTTGCGAAATGGCACATCCATCTTGTTGTCACAGAATTCGCAGCGCACAGCTGCGACACGGTTTGTATCGGCTTTGACATATGAAAACGCGCGCTATGTGATTAAATATGTGGTGCGTGGAGCCCAGCGCATAGCTCGGAATATCCCGGCTCGTCACATTTAATGATCCCGTGACGGATAAAGAAATCAATCAGCACTAAATTCACGTTGAATTTGAACGCATCGCTGGTGGCAATCAGATGCAGGACTTCTGCAGCAGGCATTAAACGGAAATCCTCTACTTCGCCATCCTGATTATGCGGTGTGAAGTCTTCCGGACATTTTAAATCGAACAGGAATAATGCATCACGGCGGATGCTGTTTGGCAGGGCACGTGTATAGGTGATGCAGCCAACCGGCTTTGCTTGTGCTACAAGCTTTGCCGGTACGCCTGCTTCCTCATGCGCTTCTTTGGCCAGATTATCAAACGCGCTTAGGCCATGCGGTTGGCCCCCTGCAATCATATGATCGAACTTGCCGGGGTCGGTACCTCTATCGGATGAGCGTTTACCAACCCATAATGAAAATGCGCCGTCCTTTTTGACATAGCCATTGCAATGTACGCCATAAGCCACAAAGCCAAGGAACGGGATAAGCGCGCGGTCGGCCAGTGCAACCGGTTCGTCTTTGAAGGATGTGGCGACGCTGTAAAGTTCGAAACGTTCCTTTGGAACAAATTTTGTTTCAATCAGGTGGTGGAGTATGGTGTGCAGCTGTTTGGTGCGGCCATCTATATCTGGTTTTTCACCAACCAAGTATAGGGCATCGTTTTTACGTTCCAGTAATTTGGCATCGCATAGCGTTGCTGCTACGGTTTTATGTACACGGCCAAGATCCTTGCCGGCAATTAGGAGCGGGGTGTAATCGGCCCAGTCGACGTTATTGTTACTTTGAATGTGGCGATAGAGCGGGTGCATAGGGCATGGGTTGTGAACGGGTTACAGAAAGCCTAGGTTTATCATAGGTTTGGAAAAATTTAATCCTTTTTTATCGAGGATTGGCTTACTCTTCCCGCTCACCTTTAAACCAGCACACATTCCATGTTTGATTCCATTAAAGAAAATCTGAAGAAAGCGAATGAAGAGCGCGCAAAGCTGCGTGAAGAGCAAGAACGCAAAGACCGCGCCAAGCAACAGCAATCAGATGCCCAAGCGCGTGCCAAAGAAGAACGCGAACGCAAGATTGCAACGATTAGAGTTATCACGGGTGATGTGAAATACCGCTACGCTATTCTGGATACGTTGCGCGTGTTCTCCCATTATACAGCCGAGCCCGGCCAGCCTTATGACCCAACCGCATCATCCCAGCAAGCGACACGCATGATGCAGGAACTGGCATTTTCAACGGGCGCGGATGCCGTTATTCACGCGCAATACCAGATTGTGCGCTACACAACCCAGCGCCGTAACTATGCCGATGTGCCGGTTTACGAAACCCATTTGTTCGGCACCGCCATCAAAGTGATGGGTCCCCCGACCGATTGGGAAGATAAAGAAAGCCAATAAGTTATTTGTTTTATTAAATTAACCACGTTCCTTCATCGCTTACTAACCTAGATTAGATAAAATACGAGATATATTTTATGTATTTTTAGCGAGCTGGAATGGCCGTACAGCCCAACGCATCATACCCATATAGCCCGCCGCAGGTGCAAGGAACGCCTGCGCCTATATATACGCCGCCGCGTCGTTTGCTCTTTGCATCAAACATAAGTAACACAGTTGGCGCCCGCACCTTATCGCGTTCCGAAATTGACGAAGCGATACGCCAGCACGGAACCAATATTGCAGTCATGGTGGATGTGGGTGGCACCACAGATATGCGTAGCCAAGCAGGACAAATGCTGGATTATATACGCCAACGTGGCGTCCGCCATGTGGGTGTATATAGTGAAGGCCGCACGGGCCCAACCGGTAGTAGATATGAAGCAGGCGAACTGGCAAGAAAAGAAGCTGCTAAACGCAGATATGGTATGACGGAATCGCAGTGGATGAATGGTGGATGGGAACGTTCATTCCATGATCAGGTGCGGCACTTTGCAAAAAATTGCGGCGTGACATTTTTTGAAGCCGATAATATTCCTCAAGGTCAGACGATTAGGTTTTTAAGACAATTCCAAGCCGCGAAAGACCGTGGTGAGTTGCCGCCGCATGTGCAAATGCTTTTGAAGAATCCTGTGCAGAGTGAGATCAATGAACTACGCACTGCGTTGGCAGACGGCAGCGTGCGACGTGAGAGCGTTGCCGATTTTGCCATATCCGAGGAAGGCTATCGCTCGCAATGGCCATCACTGCGTAGAGGATTAGCCGAATTTGGCATACAATTGGCGCCAAGCCACAATACGTATCAATATGCCGCCAAGGAAAACTATGACCAGAGCCTGCTTGGTGCATTGGGTCGCTTTGTAAAGGGTGTAGGCAATACAATTGCTACTGTGGCCGGTGGAATTGCACATGGGGTTGGAAGTTTGCTGGGAATAAATCAACCTCCACAACCAAGATCAGCAGTTCAACCACATATGTCCGCGCAGCAACCGATGTATCAAGCACAGCGTCCCGTGCAACCTGCACCATATCCTGTGCATGCAGGTGCCGTTCAAGGATACAGTCCGCCAACAACAAATTGGCGCATCAACACTCTATCTGCTCAACAACCACCCGCATCGCGCGTTGATCTACCCGCATCGCATCCGCCGTTGCAGATTCACCGCATTTCCAACTGAGATTTTTTTTCATATTTTGTATTAAAATTGGGCGCGGTTTGCGTAGCGATGACGCGTGTTTTTCCCAATAAAAACTGCTGTTTTTAACTAAACTGTAATTACATGGATTTTTTCCCATTCAAATAAACCAATAAAATCAATGACAAACAGCAAAAATGTATTTTCATGACTCATTAACCATATTCATTAACCCGCTAACTACCGATACTAAATGAACATTTGCCCATTAAATATATTTTAAGGGCTTGTGCTGATAATCACGTTACACACACAAGATTTTTAATTCCGTAAGGAAGATGTTATGGGTCGTCATCGCAGAAATAATTTACCGAGACATTCTCCTCGCCGCGCGCGTCCAGCAGCTGCGGCTGATCCAGCCGTTAGAGCTGAACAAGAAGCGATGAACAAGCTGTTGCAAAAATTATATGGTCCGAATGCACGCCAGTTGTGTGTTGATGGAAAAGCGGGGCCTGCTACAAATGGCGTTCGCGAATTAATGGATAAAGCATTCCGACCAGATCCAGCTTTCCCAAATGAAAGCCGTCTTGAGAGAATGCAACGTATTGCCGCTGGCCTTGAAACGCCAGCTGGCCAAGAATTCCGTAATAATCCAGCCAATGCACAAGCATTCAATGAACTGCAGACAGGTGTTGATGGATTGCGGGAAAGCCCAAATGGATTCCAGCCACGAACTGGTCCAGCGCCAGATCCAGCCGCACCAGTAGCAGCTGCGCCACCGGCAGCACCAGCAGCGCCAGAGGGGCCGCCAGCTGGACCATTACCTGCGCCAATTAGTGGTAATATTGCAGACTTTGATGTTCCAGAAGCAGCGCCTGCGGTAGCGCCATCACCAGCTGCGATAGCTGGCGTGGCTCCAGCACCGGCGGCTCCTGCAGTTGCAGCGCCACCACGAATGTAAAGATTGCAAAAGGAAGGAAAGCACATGGGAAATAATAGGAAAGGTAGAGGAAGACATAGAGAGGAGCTTACACCTCCTGCGCTTCCCGCACGATTGCCACAGCATGCGCCTGTTGATTTAACCAGATTTGACGTTGCAGAAGGTGTTGTACCCGGCAACAGACCACCTTCGGTACAGCAGATTGCGGGAGTTGCTCCTGCTAGGGCAACACCGCCCGTTGCGGCACCCGCTGCAGCTCCAGCTGCTGCACCTGTGCAGGTAGCATCGGTTGCTGCGGGCCCATTAGCGATGAGAAATTTGACTGATTTTGATCTTCCAGAAGTTCAAAGTGCGGCGCCAAGCCCAGCGCAAATCACCGCTAGAGGAGGGCCAGTTATTACATGAGCACAATCCATGAATTCTGAATTTGAACGTTAGATAAGTAGTACAAACAAACACTAAAACATCAATTTACAACAAAGAGGAGCTACCCATGGGAGTTACACACGGATCACAACCAGGCGAACATAGAACACGCGTAACTGGACGTAAAACACCTGCAGAAAATTTTGCAGATGCTGTCTTACCGGGAACTGGAAATCTGGATCTGGCATCGAACAGAGGGATTGTTTCTGTTGCAGCAGCAGCAGGTACACCTGACCGTTTTGGTCGTACAAAGCCAGGCGAACGCATTACCTTTCAGGTATCACCCAATACACGTACAGAAAATGGGGCAACTTTAAATAACCCCCCATTTGATAGCAGCAGTGTGTTTGCACAGGCGGTTCGTCAAGGGCCCGACGGCCAAGCATATTTAGCCCGTGTTGGTCTTGAAGTAGGCGCGGATAAGAAAGCAAGCATACCCGGTGTTACACCAGCAGAAGCCGGCCCTCCACCAGTGCCTGCATCTATTGATGGCGCCGTATATCACAAAGCTGTATGGAGCCCGCAGGCTAATTCCTATGTTGCACAAGGTGACCCTGTTACACCACCTGCTGACGTTAAAGCCAGATTGGATGGTGTGTTGGCAGCAGCACAAGACACGGGTCTGGTTCCAGCATTATCACAGCCTGACGCACAGGGTGTTTTGCGGGTTAGCCAAGCGGCGCCAGCAGCGGCACCAGCAACGGCGCCACGTGCACCAGCACCGACGATGGGCGCTTAATACAAGCATCATTGTAAAGAATTATCCCCGCCGTAGTTTGGCGGGGATTTTTTTGTGTGTTTGAAAAAGCTTACTTCACGTACTTCGCAATCGCCTTATCGAATTCTTCGAAGGTACTGATGCCGCTGATGGTTTCTTTGCCATAATCGATGACAAAGCTTGGCGTTGCATTGATCTTGAACTGGTTTTCAGCCTGCATGCGGCGTTTAACCAGCGCGTCCTGAAGGTTCTTGTCAGCAAGGCATTTGGTGATGCGTTCGCCCGGCAGACCTGCCAATTTTGCATATTGGGTAAGGGTTGCATCGGTGTCCTTTGCGGTGCTCCAACCTTCCTGATTTTCAAACAGAGTTTTGATGAACGGGAAATAACGGTCTTCCGGCATGCATTGTGCAAGCTGGGCAGCCTTCAGTGCTTGCGCGTTTAACGGGAAATCACGGAAGATCAGTTTGACTTTGCCGGTGGAAATATACTTCTTCACAACTTCCGGCAGAATGTCCTTGTGGAAAGACGCGCAATGCGAGCAGTTCAATGATGCATATTCGATGATGGTAACGGGCGCAGCCGGATTACCCATTACATGTTCGGTTAAAATATCGCCGGTTTTTACGGCATGATCGGTTGCTTCTTTTTTGGCGATATCCCGTTTCATATTATCGAGTTCTGTGTGTGCATGACCAGCATGGTCAGCAGCAGGTTCAGCAGCAAGGGCTGGCGAAATTATCAACGCAGCAAGCAAGGGAAGAAAGGCAAAGAAAGAAGAGCGCATGGGTGGATCCTTTGGGGTCATAACCATTATTTGGAAAACACTAGACTATATAAACGGTACAGTATGGCAAGAGAAAGGCATTAAATAATCAAACGCCGTAGGGCTACGTTTACATAAGCTCACGGAACGGCGGTTGCCGTTCTTAGCCTGTTCTTAACCCGTTCTATACCTTGTGTTCGAAGATGATTTTGCTGATGAAATCATACCCCACCAGCTGGTTGATACGTTCCAGCATTACGCCTTGCATCATCTGGAATTGCGGGGCAAGCGCACCAGGAATACGTACGACGAGTTTGGCTTGTTCAGACTTATCACTACTGCCTGCTTGAGGCACAAGTTTAATGCCAACGGGACAGGCATGTTCGGCCATATCATCGCCGACAATCGTTTTCCAATGATCCATCAGCAACCGCAGCACGCGCCATTCAGGGCCAAGCACCTTGCCTGCCAGATTGTTCAGTAATTGTTGGATGTGTTTTGCCATTAGCTTTTATCCTATATTCAAACCTATGATTCGTAGAGTCCCCAAAAAACATGCTTTAAAGCCACCATCTCCCGCTGCTTTGCTGCGCTGGTATGACGCGCATGGGAGAGATATGCCGTGGAGAGTTAAGAATGCGCGCGTGAAGGGTGCTAAACGGCCAAATCCGTATCATGAATTACTGTCGGAATTCATGTTACAGCAAACGCAGGTGGTCACGGTCATTCCGTATTTTAAAGCTTTCACCAAGCGTTGGCCGACCTTGGCGGCGCTTGCCAACGCCTCGCTGGATGATGTGCGTCATGCATGGTCTGGTCTTGGTTATTATCGCCGTGCAAAGTTTTTACATGAATGCGTTCGCGCTATTGTGGCGCAGCATGGTGGTAACATCCCGCAAGATGAAACAGCATTACGTGCATTGCCGGGCATTGGCCCATACACCGCAGCCGCAATTGCGGCGATAGCATTCGATAAAAAAACGGTGGTGGTTGATGGAAATGTGGAACGTGTAATGGCACGCATTTTCGCAGTCGAAGAAAAATTACCAGCCGCTAAAAAAACATTGCACGACTTGGCAGCAAACTGTTTGCCAAAAAATCGTTTTGGTGATTATTCGCAAGCAGTCATGGAGTTGGGCGCAACGGTTTGTTTGCCACGAAACCCGCTTTGTACCACATGCCCTTGGCGGAAAAACTGCAACGCCTATGCACACGGCACGATGGAAGATTATCCACGTAAAATCGCTAAACAAAAATCACCGCAAAAATTTATGACTGCCTTCATCGCCGTGAACAAAAAAGGTGACGTGTTATTAAGAAAACGTGAAGATAAAGGATTGCTGGGTGGGATGTGGGAATTTCCCAGCACGCCTTGGGAAGCAACCAAGCCGAATAAGGGCGTTTTGAAACGCCATGCGCCCGCACCTTTGCGCTGGATTGCGGGGGCAAAGCCTGTATCGCATGTGTTTTCGCATTTCAAACTTGAAACAGCGTTGCGAATTGGCCATAGCAGTGCCGCATTTTCTCCCCATACTATGGATAATGGCGAATATCGCTGGATGAAATGGAAAGACTTGTCCACACTGGCATTACCAACGCTGACACGCCGGATTGCGGATGCTGCACAACACCATTTGGGTTTAGAAAAGTCTTGATGAAACGAACACTTAACCTCATCACGTTTTTTTTAATAGCAGCCGTTCTCGCGCCATTGCCTGCGTCGGCTAACCCGCCCGTGCGTAGCTATCTGGATTTGAATTATGTGAATGTGCTGCATGCGTTGATTAAGATTGGTAAATTCAAACCTGAAAATACCGATTTCCTTGATGCCTATAGCATGGTCGCGCATTGCGATGTGGTGCAGGGCAGCTTCAATGACGAGTTCCGCTGGAACCAGGCGCGTGAAGCGATGAAGAAATGGCTTGCGCCACGCTCTAACAAATTCCCCACACGGTTGTCGGTTCGCAGCAAAATCATGTTCTCGCGTTATGATGCTGAGTCAAAATATTACCTGTTCTCCGAACAGACGCCGATGCAGAAGGTGAATACGTTCCCGACGGATGCGCGCCCCCATGCCGAGGTTTGCACCAAACCCAACAACATTTTGCTGCCCTCCCGTTTTCAGGTTATCACCAATAACCCCGTGACCTTGCCGGGTCTACGTTTAAGTGAAGAGCAAGCCAAGGATTTGCGGCAGAAGTTCGAACAGGCGAATAACCCCAACCGCATTGCCTATGTGCGCTTTAACATCGAAATCACCGATGCCGAATACATAGGCCCGTCGGTCTTCACAACGCAGCAAGGCGCGAATGACCGGTTGTGGAAAGTAAAGGCGACGATGCATTCTATTGAATTTTTCTCGGATCCGTTGTATCGCAACCGCTTTTTCTACTTCGTGCCGTTCTAGTTGTGTGCGCTGCACACTAGCTACATAGACACCCTCCCGAATCGAGGCATAGGCTTACCATCCATTTTAAAACAATAGATGGTAGCGCTCTGAGTTATATTTTACACGACGCAGCACATGATTTAGCGGAACCAATGCGCGCAGGAGCGATTGCGGGCTCGGCTGGCGCACACATGACCGAGGCTAGTGTCAAGTTCGCAAGCAGTATTCTTCACCACCCGGCAAATCCTTTACAATTTACACCCCTTGGGTTTGCCACTGACGCAGTTTTGGTGGCTACCACCAACATGGCTCGCTGGGTGGGGGCGGCGTGTGAAACATTTGAACGCAAAACTCGCCGTTATGCTCGCCCCGAATTCAACTTGCCTATTACTGTTGTGGATGGGCAAGAAGTTGCGGTACGCGAGAAAGTTGTAATGACTAAGCCGTTTATGGATTTATTGCATTTTGATCGTGATTTGCCCCAAGGCCGCGCCCCAGATTCCAATCGACTCTTTGTTGCGCCAATGTCGGGACATTATGCAACCTTGCTGCGTGGTACAGTTGAAGCCTTTCTGCCGCATGAAAATATTTATATCACCGATTGGCATAATCCACGGGATGTTCCGGTTGCTGCGGGCGCAGAGGATTTTGATCTGGATGACTATATTGATTATATGGTCGATGTATTTCGTAGTTTTAAGGGCAATGTGCATGTCGATGCGGTGTGCCAGCCATCTGTACCTGTGATGGCCGCGATTGCTATGATGGAAGCAGATAACGATCCTCATGTTCCCATGAGTGTGACGTTGCGTGGCGGGCCTATTGATACGCGCATTAATCCAACGCCTGTAAACACCAACGCTTTAAAATATGGGTTAAACACATTACGAAAATTATTTGATTATGTGCCATCCCGTTATCCGGGTTTTGGACGCTTGGTTGCCCCGGGCTATGCCATGTTAAATGCATTCAAATTTCCGAATATTGATAAGCATATGAAGGCCGATCATGATCACTTTATGAATCTGGTCAGGGGGGATGGCGATAGCGCCGAGAAACACCGCGCGTTCTATGATGAATATGAAGCGGTCATGGACCCTACCGCACGGTATGTATGGCAAACAAATGTGAAGGTGTTTTTTGAGCATCATTTGCCACGCGGTGTCTTCAAGTACCGCGAAGGCACACCGCAAGAACGCGTGATTGATTTAACTAAAATTCGCCATGTCTCCTTGATGACTATTGAAGGTGAAAAAGATGATATTACGGGTGCTGGGCAAACCCATGCCGCGCATGCGCTGTGCTCCAACATTCCTGAAGCCAGAAAAGTGAAATATACTCAGCCAAAGGTTGGTCATTATGGTATTTTCAATGGCTCTCGTCACCTTCAGGAAGTTATGCCCGAGGTACTCGACTTTGCCAGTCGCATAGAAAAATTACGAAACGTAGTACCATTTTATGGGCGCTCCGCACGCCCAAGTAATGGCAATGGCAGCGCGTAATCAATTTACAGATTTAATTCACCGAACCGCCGTTTTCGGCGCGGATTTGTTGACGCAGGATATCAATTGGCTGCAACAAACCCTTCTTCGGTTCATAATGCCAGAACGCCCAACCATTACATGCAGGTGCGCCTTGTACTTCGGCGCCGACTTTATGGATAGAGCCGCTGATTTGCCCAAGGGGTGATGGCGCAATGATGCTCGCATCGGCTTTCACTTTGGCGGAGAAACGCTTGCGATGATCGAACAAGGCTTGGCCGGGGCGGATAAGACCGCGTTCCAGTAATGTGCCAAACGGAATGCGCGCTTCTTCACGCTTCGATGTAATCTTCAATAATTCTTCATCGCTAATCGCTTGCACATTCGCAATGCGTTTTTTAGCAGCAGCAATGTAGCCAATATCCTGCTCGCAACCGATGAAATGGCGGCCAAATTGCTTAGCAACCGCGCCTGTTGTGCCGGTGCCAAAGAACGGGTCAAGGACAACATCACCGGGCTTGGTGGATGCCATCATCACGCGGGTTAACAGCGCTTCGGGTTTTTGCGTGGGGTGGGTTTTATCACCCGCATCGTCTTTCAACCGTTCATTGCCGGAGCAGATGGGAATGAACCAATCGCTACGCATTTGCAAATCATCGTTGAACGCTTTCATCGCTTCGTAATTAAACGTCGGGCGACCCTTTGCATCCTTGGCGCACCAGATAAGTGTTTCATGTGCGTTGGTAAAACGTTTGCCTTTGAAGTTCGGCATCGGGTTGGCTTTGCGCCAGATCACATCGTTTAAAATCCAATACCCGATATCTTGCAACGCGGAACCCACGCGGAAGATATTATGGTAGCTGCCGATGACCCATAACGCGCCATCGGGTTTTAAAATGCGGCGTGCGGCTTTCAGCCATGCAACAGTGAACGCATCGTAATCCTTGAATGAACTGAATTGGTCCCATGCATCATCCACACCATCCACGCGTGAATTGTCAGGGCGGTGCAATTCGCCAGAAAGTTGCAGATTGTATGGCGGGTCCGCGAAGATCATATCCACGCTGGCTTCGGGCAGGCTGTTCATCAGCTCGATGCAATTGCCGGCAAGGATGGTGTTGAGCGGCAAGGTGCTAAGGGGGGCTAATACCTTTGGAGCACCTTTAGCGGGAGCTGCCTTTTTGGACTTCGTTACAGATGCGGACTTCTTAGGCATAGCCATTGGACAAAAGGCCTTGAAAAGAGCGTTGAATTTCTGTGGATAACTCTGGCGACCATAGCAGTTGAACGCCTGTGGATAAACACCGGACTACGGTAGGACCGATTAGTAAATTATTTATAAAAATCAGGCTGTTAAGAAATTGGGCATTCTGAGTGAGTCTTCTGAGTCACAGATTATTGCTCAAACGCCGCATGGCTACGCTCGCATTAGCTCGCGGAATGGCGGTCGCCATTCTTAAAAGCACAGGCCGAAGACACATATATATGTCTAACCACCAGCCAGATTACGAACTGGCCCAAAACTCTGGCGGTGATGCGGGGTGATGCCATGGGTTTGCAGCGCGGCAAGATGCTCGGCGGTGGGGTAGCCCGCATTATGGTCCCAGCCGTAATGCGGATGCTCAAGGTGCAGCTTTTGCATCAGCCGGTCGCGCGTGACCTTGGCCAAAATGGACGCCGCCGCAATTGACAGGCTTTTGCTATCGCCCTTTACGATAGGGATGTTTTTCATCCTTGGGATATTCGGCGATTTATTGCCATCCACCAACACGAAGGAAGGCTGCGATGACAGTTGCAGCACCGCGCGTTTCATTGCCAACAAGCTTGCTTGCAGAATATTTATGGTGTCGATTTCTTGCGCTGAGCATTCGGCAATGCCGTGAACGCAGCATTCGGTGATGTGCGGGAATAATATCTCGCGCTTTTTTTCGGTGAGTTGTTTGCTATCGTTAATCGTCTTGGCCAGTTTTTCTGGAAAGTTTTCGGGAATGATAACGGCAGCTGCGACCACTGGGCCTGCCAATGGCCCGCGTCCTGCTTCATCGGTGCCGGCAATCAGCACACCGTTATTACGACCACATTCAATTTCATAAAGCAGTGTTGGCATGCTTACGCCGTCTGTTAAGCCGTTTGCTTGAGGGCTCCGCCCATGCGGAAGGTTGAAATGCTTTTGGCTAAACCGGTTTTGTCATCGCTTTCAACCAGCGCGGCGCATACCGTGCCTTCGCCTTCGGCTGGCGTTAAGCGTTCAAACGAATATTTGCGCGTCATGCGTTGGACCGATAATTCTTTCTTCATGCCAATCACACTGTCGTAATCACCGCACATACCAGTATCGGTTTGGAATGCCGTTCCTTTGGCAAGAATACGGTCATCGGCGGTTGGCACATGGGTGTGGGTTCCAAGAACTGCCGTCACGCGTCCATCGAATAAATGGGCGATGGCTTGTTTTTCGGAACTGGCTTCACAGTGAACATCGATTAAAATGCCATCCACGGTTTTGCCAAGGGTATGAGCATTCACGCATTCGGTGGTGGTGGAGAATGGATCATCCATCGCATCCATGAACAAACGGCCCATCACATTCACCACCAGTAATTTCTTACCCGTTTTGGATTGGGCAACAAAACTGCCCGAACCCGGCGTGTCTTTGGGAAAATTGCATGGGCGCAGAATGCGCGGTTCATTTTGAATGGTACTGAGTAATTCCTTTTGATCCCAGACATGGTTGCCGGTCGTCAGCACATCGATGCCAAGCGCGAATAGGTCCGAAGCGATTTTAAGGGTAAGCCCATAGCCAGCAGCGGCGTTTTCGGCATTCGCCACCACAAAGTCCGGCTTGTGCTGTGCCATTAAGCTGGGTAGAAATTGCGCTAGCGCATCGCGCCCCGCACGGCCCATAATATCACCAAAAAATATTATCTTCATTCTTATATCTTTCTAAGGTGGCCATATGAACCAGCCCGCAAGCATTGTAGAACGCGCGCCAGCCAAAATAAACCTATACCTGCATGTGACAGGAAAACGTGAGGATGGCTATCATTTACTGGATAGTTTGGTGGTATTCGCCAATGATGGCGCGGCGGCGGCTGATGAAATCACCATCACCCCATCTAATGCCTATAGTCTGAATATCACTGGCCCACAGTCTGCTTTATTGCAAAAAGAGTCCAAGGATAACAATCTGGTGACGCGTGCCATACGTGGCCTTGCGAGCAAGATTAATCGTGCGCCACATATGGAAGTGCGCCTTTATAAAAATCTTCCTGTCGCATCCGGCATTGGCGGCGGCTCGGCAGATGCTGCTGCCGCGCTACGTGCTGCCGCAAAGTTATGGAACGTGAATGTGAATAGCGATGCTGTTATACGCACTGCCAAAGAAACTGGCGCGGATGTATTGGCGTGTTTATATAACAAGCCATGTTATTTTGGCGGTATTGGTGATGTAATCGACGGGGTGGATGGATTGCCGCGCACCACTATGGTGTTAGTGAACCCCAATGTTCCATTGGCAACCCAGCATGTATTCAAAGCGCGTGTGGGGGATTATTCGCAGGCAGCGCGACTGCCGAATATGCCGCAAAGCGCAGCAGAGCTTGCCGCACAACTATCTGCGCGTTGCAATGATTTGCAAGAGCCTGCCAAATTGTTATGCGAACCAGTGAATGATGTATTGATGGCTTTGAATGATCAGCAGGATTGTTTGCTGGCGCGTATGTCGGGTTCTGGCGCGACATGCTTTGGATTATTTAAAAATGCGCTTGATGCAGAAGTGGCAGCTAGCAAGATACGTCAGCTTGATCGTGGCTGGTGGGTTGCCGTGAGCGGGTTCTAATTAGTCGGGTCTATTGACTGCACCATTACTGACCGCGTACATCGCGCATCAGCGAGTCAATCAACTCAGCGGATGGTTCGCCGTCCGGATATACGGAATGATCACGTTGGTAAGCGCGAATGGCTGATGCTGTTTGCGGGCCGTATTCGCCGTCCACGCGGTCAACCTTGTAACCTAGGACGCGTAGCATACGTTGAATCGCTTTGTTATCTGCGCTGGCTTGTTCCTTGCTCATGCCCACTTGGGTCGATGGTGCAGGGGTTGGCACAGAAGCGACCACAGGCGTTGCCGAATAGGCAGGGGCAATGGAGTTATCGATCTCATTTGCGATTTGTTGGGCAACCGCCGGTGTGATGGGTTGTTGAATTTGTGCAGCCTGAGCAGGTGCAGGAACAAAAATATCGTTCGGAGCATTCGTATTAATATTCTGGGCGCCCTGACCCAACCCGCCTGCGGGCTGAATCATTTGCTGGAGTTGTTGTGCGGGTGACGCGCCAATTGGTGCTATGGGTGCTGGTGCTTGGTAAACAGGCGCAGCATATTGTGGTTGTTGAATAGGTTGTTGTGCAGCTTGTTGGCCAGCAGTTAGGCGATTGATGGCTTCAGCAGCTTTGGCATCGCCTGCTTGTGCACCGCGTTGATACCACGCAAGTGCGGTTTCAATATCGGGAGCGCCATCTGCTCCGGTTTCATAAATGCGGCCAAGTTCGGTGTAGGCTTGATTGACGCCCGCCTTACCTGCTGCCTGGAACCAACGGATAGCTGCATTGATATCGGTTTTACCGATGTTGCCGCCTTGGTTCGCGTAAGCGAGCCACATCATCGCTTCTTTTTCGCCCGCATCTGCTGCTTGGCGGATCATCTCAACGGCAAAAGCTTGGTCGCGTTGCACGCCTTCACCTTTAAGGAATTTTGCAGCAACCAGAAGCTTGCCTTTTTTATCGCCGCTTGCTTCGCGGTTGAATAAGGGTTGCCAATCAGCAGGCACTGCTTCGCCTTTAGCAGCTAATTTATTTTGTACGGTAATCTGGAACGGGCTCAGGCGTGGTTGAACGGGAACTGGCTGTTGATAGACAGGCTGTGCGGGCGCTGCAAGATATGCTTGAGTATTACGCTGGGTTTGTTGGTCGTAGCGTGCGCCAAGTGCAACAACGTTCGCGGGAGCGCGCATGGTAGGCGCTTGGATTTGTGGCATTTGCTGCTGCACTTGTGGCGCTGCTGCAAAGTTTGGCGCATAGGTTTGTTGAGCTTGCGGCATCGCTACCGGCGCCAGTGGCGCAGCCATTTGTTGTTGTATGCGTTGTTGTGCGGATTGAATCGGCGCAGCGGAATTCGTGGTGCCGCCACGTGGCCAGAACGCAACCGCAAGTACAGTGATGGCGATGCAGCCACCAAGGATGGCGAGATATTTATTTTGGCGATTACGTTCCTGAACATACACTGCTTGGAAATTTTTCAAGGATTGTTCGAAGTAGGTGAGAGATGAATCTACATTCTTCAAGCGTTGTGCGTGGCTGGCCAGATGCAGCGCGACATCAAAATTTTCATCTTGCTGATGTTCGTCCCACTGTTGTTCTTGAAAGCGTTCTTCTTGAACATATTGTTGCTGTTGCTGCTGGCGGGGCTGCTGTGCGCGCGATCTTAAGGAAGTTGGATTTGCCATAAGCTTTTTTGCCCAAATTAAGAATTTAAGTCGTTTTACCCTACGCTTACGTCAAGAATCCTATTCTTAGAGCAACTCATCAAGCCATCAATTGTGGCAAATCGGTGAATCGGCGAAAGTGAAACCGGACGATGCATCATAGATAGACGCTTTAGCTTGTGATTCTCCATAGAATTAATGAAATTAATAATCTCGAATCCGATTTATCCACAACTTGTGGGGAAGTTAAGGTTGACAGGTCACGGTGATTTTTGATTATCTGCCTCCTTCAAAGCGTTAATGTTTAATTTATTAATTACCTGCCAATCTCGTTCCAGCCCTTTATACGTAACTGGAACTCAACGTTTAGCTAAAGGTTTTAGAGCGCGTGGTTTTAAGCCGGGTTGGATCAGTTTTACTAATATTGCTTTCATTGATGAGCTTTGGGCTTGTCTATGCCCTCAATGTTGATGAAAAAGACGCCAAGCCAGCCTTTGTCAGCTCGGTCGTAAACCAGATTTTGCAAGCTGGCATCATTCCCACCCCTGCTAATGACGACCAGACTTTAATCGTTAGTTCGGCCAATAATTCCATTAATTCTGCCGATCCGCTTCATGCCGCAATCAATGCTGCTGTATTCAAGCGCGTTGAGGAAAAAGACGGCAAACTTCGCCGTATTCTGGTGGTTGGTCGCGGTGAAACTTTAACTGCCCGTCTGGTCATGGCCGGTATCAGCCGCACTGAAATTCTGACCACTCTTGAGGCTCTTCGCCCGCATATGAACCCGCGCAAAATCCGTGATGGTCAGGAAGTAGCGGTTCTGTTTACGCGTGACGGTGTGAATGAACGCTATGCCGGTTTGGAACTGCATGATGGTTTTACGGTTGTGACCATTTCGCGCAATATTGCCAACGCATTCGAAGCATCACTTAAGACCATCGCCCCTGAAAAACGTCGCTTTGCTTTGCGCGGTGTTGTGCAAGATAACCTATATGATTCAGGCGTTAAGCTGGGTGTGCCCAGCTCTGTTCTTTCCACCATCATCAAGACCTATTCCTACAACATCGACTTCCAGCGTGATGTCAAAGAAGGCGACCGTTTTGAAGTTCTATATGAGCAGCTATCCGATGCTGAAGGCCACACCAGCGGTGATGCAACCTTGATTTATGCGGCGCTGCAAGTGAACGGAAAAATCGTTCCTATCTACCGTGTTGCTACATCCGGAAATGCTTACGAATATTTTGATGCCAAGGGCGAGTCCATCCGCAAGGGCTTGCTCCGCACACCGGTCGAAAGCGCACACATCACATCTGGCTTCGGTATGCGTCAGCATCCCATCATGGGATATAACCGCATGCATAAAGGCATTGATTTCGGCGTTCCATATGGCTCCCCGATTTTTGCAGCGGGCGCTGGTATTGTTGAAGACGCTGAACGCAAAAATGGCTATGGCATCTACGTCAAAATCCGCCATAACAACCGTATCTCCACCGCTTATGCCCATATGAGCCGTTTTGGTAAAGGCATCACCAAAGGTTCACGCATTGCACAAGGTGATGTGATTGGTTATGTGGGATCAACCGGAAGCTCAACGGGCCCGCATTTGCATTACGAAGTGCTGGTTGAAAACCAACAAGTCAACCCGCTCAATGTGGATGTGCCAATGGGTTCGGCTTTGGGCGGCAAGCAACTCGCTTCCTTCCAGGATTGGCGCAACAAGGTTCACACCCAGTTTGAACAGCTGGTAGCTGCGATGTCTGATCCGTCGCGTGTAGCTCAAAACGAAGTCAATAGCACTACGCGCTAATCTTCCCCCTAATCTCTTGTGTATAAGAGTCAATTCCCGTTTCATCGCCGGGTAAAACACGCCATAATTGCCCTTCGTTTTTAAGAAGAAAACAATAGGCGTTTTGATGATTAGCCCTACCCTCGAGCCCCATTTTTGTCCGGTTTGCAGTACGCAGGCCAAAGCACTGGATGTGGTAGATTTTAACAAAAACTGCGAGGAAAAGACGGGTATCTTTCTGCCAATGTCGGGCAAGACCGTTTACTATTACCACTGTCCGAATTGTGCTTTTACCTTTGCCCCCGAATTAATGGCGTGGAGCAAGGAAGAATTCGAAGCGAACATCTATAACGAGGAATACGGCATCGTTGACCCCGATTATCTAGAAGCGCGTCCGACCAATAATGCCAAGGCGATTTTTGATACCTTTGGCGAATATTACAAAGGTGCGCGCCATCTGGATTACGGTGGCGGCAATGGCCTGATGAGCAAAATCATGCGCGAGAAGGGGTGGAATTCCACCTCCTATGACCCGTTTGTGAATACCGATGTTAACCCTGCCGATTTAGGTAAGTTCGATTTCATCACTGCCTTTGAGATCTTCGAGCATGTAAGCGATGTAAACCATTTAATAAAATCGTTAACAATGCTCATGCACCCGCAAAGTGTGGTGTTGTTTTCAACCCTTATTTCTGATACCGATATCAAGCCTAATCAGCGGTTGAATTGGTGGTACGCATCACCGCGAAATGGGCATATCAGTTTATTTTCTAAGAAAAGTTTATCGCTTCTTGCTGAAAGCGTGAATTTGAAATGCGGCAGTTTTAACAGCGTGGCGCATTACCTTTATTATACGAAACCGGAATGGGCTCCTACTTAAATGCATATTAGCCCGAGCATATATTAAGACCTGATTTACAACGATAAAAGCACCCCAAGACCACAGAATAAGGCAACGAAATGCAATTTACAAAAATGAAAATCACCGGCTTCAAATCCTTTGTGGAGCCAACCGAATTTGTGATTGAACAGGGCCTTACCGGTATCGTTGGTCCGAATGGCTGCGGTAAATCAAACGTTGTTGAAAGTCTTCGTTGGGTGATGGGCGAAAATTCTGCCAAGCGTCTTCGTGGCGGTGAGATGGATGACGTGATCTTCTCCGGCTCTGCTGGTCGTCCTGCGCGCAACCTTGCCGAAGTAACTTTGTATCTGGATAACACCCAGCGCACCGCGCTTTCTGAATTCAACAATGAAGATGAAATTGAAATCATCCGTCACATCGAACGAGGCCATGGCTCCGATTACCGCATTAACGGAAAACCGGTTCGTCAAAAAGATGTTCAATTATTCTTTGCCGATCAAGCGACCGGCGCGCATTCCACTAGCATCGTAAGCCAAGGCCGCATCAGCGCGCTCATCCAAGCAAAGCCAGCCGAACGCCGCCAAGTATTGGAAGAAGCAGCAGGCATCAGCGGTCTCCATGCCCGCCGCCATGAAGCGGAACTGAAATTAAAAGGCGCGGAAGGTAATTTAACGCGCGTAGATGACCAATTGCAGGTGATGGATGCACAAATCCGCAGCCTGAAGACGCAAACCCGTCAAGCCAGCCGTTACCGTAACCTTGGCGACCTCATCCGCAAATCCGAAGCGGGGCTGTTGTATTTAAAGGCCAAGCAAGCGGAAGTGAATTTGCGTTTATCGGAAGATACGCATGCCGAAGCCGAAGGCCGTGTGCGCGAACTGACATCGGTCGTCACCCAAATCACCACACAGCGCACGGAAATGGCCACCACCTTGCCGCCATTGCGCCAAGCGGAAGCCGCGGCATCCGCAGTCGTACAACGTTTAATTTTGGAACGCGAAGCGTTGGAACGTGAAGCGGCACGCATCGCTGGTGAACAAGCAGCACTTCGCAACCGTTTGCAACAAACCGCCGAAGACGCACAGCGTGAAGAAGCCTTGGCAAGCGATGCCACCGCAGCCTTGGCGCGTTTGGAAGAAGAACATCTGACATTAAAAGCAGAAGCCGAACGTCTTTCCATCGCGCGTCCTGAACTAGAAGCAGCCGCACAAACCGCGCAAGAGGAAGTGACCGCGCAGGAAAAATCCGTTCAGGAAATCACCCAGAATTTGGCCAGTGCCGAAGCACAACATCGCAGCCTGCAACGCCAAGAAGCGGCATTGGCCGAACGCCAACGCAATGTTCAGCAAAAGAAGCAACAGCTGGAACAGCAAATCGCTGACCTCGATGCTGAAATCGCACGTCTGCCAAGCCTTGTACTCGCGCTCAGCATGGTCGAAGCATGCGAAACCGATTTAACGCGCAAACAATCCGAAGCCACCTCCGCCAAAGAAACCAAAGTTACAGCAGAGCAAACACAGACGGATGCACGTGCGGCACGCGAACGCGCATGGTCTGAAAAAACCAAGCTGGAAGCTGAAGCGGGGGCTCTTACCAAACTATTACAACTTGAAGAAAACACCGGAACGCCACTCAGCGATTTGGTGAAGGTTGAACCTGGTTACGAAGCAGCTTTAGCCGCCGCGCTTGGTGATGCATTGTCTGCACCGCTGGAAGATGCCGCCAAGATTTTCTGGCGCGCATTGCCGCCATTCCAAGGTGATGCAAGCTATGCGTTGCCGAACGGTGTTCGCACCATCAAAGCATTCGTTGAGTGCCCTGCCGCATTATCACGCGCGTTAAGCCAAATCGGTTTGGTGGAAGATGAAGCAGCAGGTGAACGTTTAAGCACGGAATTGAAACCTGGCCAAATTATCGTGGCACAAAGCGGTGCTGCTTGGCGTTGGGATGGTTATACGCAAAAGGCTGATGCTGTCACGCCAGCCGCGGCACGTTTGCAGCATCGCAACCGTTTGGCAGAACTGAATGCGCTTATTACCTATTCGGTGGGCAAAGCCGAACAAGCCGAAGAAGCACTAACATCTGCTAACCAAGCGATGCAGGCAGCATCCACCCGTGACAGCGAAGCACAAAGTTCGCTCGCACAAGCATTCGCTGCATTGAACGATGCACGCCGCAACCAAGCCGAAGAAACCCAAGCCCAAGCACACAAAGCCGCACAAGCCCAACGCGTGCGCGATATGTTGCAAGCAACCGCAGCCGATGAACAGCAATTACAAACCGAAGCTGAAGCGATTGCCGCACAACGCAGTCAAGGCGCGGATTTGGAAGAACTGACCCGCAATCTGAACTCCGCACGCATTGTGATGGCAGAATTGCGCGGGGCGTTGAGCGAGAAACAAGCCGCGCTGTCAGGGTACCAACGTGATATGCGCGCAGTTGAAACGCGCATTACGGCAGTGGGTCAAGAACAACAATCATGGACCACGCGTGCAACCGGCGCAACTTCACGCATCGCCGAACTGCAAACCCGCAAGGCTGAACTGACCGAACAGGAAGTCGTTTTGGCAGAAAAACCAGCAGCGATTGAAGAGCAACGTCAGCAGTTATTGACCAATGCCAGCGCGGCCGAAGAAACCCGCAAGGTAGCAGCGGATAACTTGCAAACCGCAGAAACAAATTTATCTGCCGTGGAAAAGCAAGCCCGCCAGCATGAAGAAGCCTTAAGCAACGCCAAGGAAAACCGCGTGCGTTCTGAAGAACAAATGTATCAAGCGCAGCATGCGTTCGAAGCATTGCAAACGGAATCACAGGAAAAATGGCATTGCTCTACTGATGGCTTGCTTGAAAAAGCTGAAGTCAAAGACCCCAGCGAATTACCGGCGATGAACCAGCTGGAACATGATTTCGCACGTTTCAGTAAGGAACGCGAAAATATGGGTCCTGTGAACCTTCGCGCGGAAATCGAAGCCGAGGAAATCCAGACGCAGTTCGACAAGATGACGGCGGAGAAGGATGATCTGGTGCAGGCCATTGCTAAACTTCGTCAAGCGATTGGCACTTTGAACAAGGAAGCACGCGAACGTCTGCAAATCGCATTCGATGAAGTGAACAAGAACTTTGGCGAACTCTTTACCCGCATGTTTGGCGGTGGTAAGGCACATTTGCAATTGATTGAAAATGACGATCCGCTGGAAGCCGGCCTTGAAATCTTCGCATGCCCGCCGGGTAAGCGTTTGCAGGCATTATCACTGCTTTCAGGCGGCGAACAGGCTTTGACGGCGTTGTCGTTGTTGTTCGCATTATTCCTTGTGAATCCGTCACCGATTTGCGTCCTTGACGAAGTCGATGCACCACTCGATGAAGCGAACGTTGACCGTTATTGTTCTTTGCTGCGTGAAATGGCGGAAAGCGGCAAGACACGTTTCTTGGTCATCACCCACCATCGTTTGACGATGGCGCGTATGGACCGGTTATACGGCGTCACCATGGCCGAAAAGGGCGTCTCGCAACTTGTCTCGGTTGATTTGAAACAGGCATTGGCCTTACGTGAACAAGGCGAAGCCTCTAACCAGAATAGCGCGTATGCGGAAGCCGCCGCAGAATAGCCAAGCCAGCGATAGCGATTGGTGGCAGCCTTCACTGTTTGCAAAAAAGCGTGCAACGTTAGAAGCGCGTGCGAAGATTTTAGGAAGTCTGCGCGATTATTTTGCCAAGGAAGACTTCGTTGAGGTCGATACGCCAGCCTTACAACGTAGCCCATGCATGGAACCGCATTTGCATGCGTTCAAAACCGAATTGCAGACACCGCATGGCGATACCCACCCGTTTTATCTGGCCACCAGTCCTGAATTCACCTGCAAAAAACTGCTGGTGGCGGGGATGGAACGCATATATCAACTCTCCCATATGTACCGGAATGCGGAAAGTTCCAGCAGGCATCACCCTGAATTCATGATGCTTGAATGGTATCGAACCGGCGCCGGTTATCACGAATTAATGGATGATTGCGAAGCGATTTTAAAATTGGCATGTGCAGTTACGCACCGCACGCATTGTGATTATAACGGCATGAGCTGTGACACCATTAAAACGCCAACGCGTATTACGGTCGCCGAAGCCTTTTTTAAATATGCGGATGTGGATGTATTGGCAAGCATGGACGATGTGCAGCATCCAACCGCAAGCGCCATCATGGCCGAAGCCAAACGTATTGGTGTACGTACCGCTGCGGACGATACGTGGGATGATGTGGTACTGCGGATTATCGGCGAAAAAATCGAGCCGCATTTGGGCAAGGATGCGCCATGTTTTTTGACTGATTATCCTTTGCCATTAGCCGCGCTTGCACGTGCAAAACCCAGCAACCCGTGCGTTGCAGAACGTTTCGAGCTGTATGTATGTGGGCTTGAACTTGCAAATGCATTTGTGGAACTGACCGATGCGAGCATTCAACGCAGCCGCTTCGAAGCGGATATGGCGTTGCGTAAAGCGCGTTATGGATCTGATTATCCGATTGATAAGGAGTTCTTGGCGGCATTGGAGCATGGTATGCCTGCTGCTGCCGGCATCGCGCTTGGTGTTGACCGCTTAGTGATGCTGGCAACGGGCGCACAGCATATCGATGATGTACTGTGGGCATCGGTGACTTAATTTTTTAAAACTAAAATTAGTTTTAACAACGCTCCTGTCTTCCTGTTTTTGAAAAAAGCCACACACTGCACATCCAATCTTTTTTTGAGGATGACGCATGGGCAAGAAAATCCGCCGACCCCCCGTTTCACGTGACAAACGCTTTAAGCAACGCACATCGTCGGATTATGGAACAGCAGAGCGCTGGCAGCATTCAGGCCGCACGCTGGAATATACCGATACGGCAGGTGTCTTCGCAGTTCGTGTATCGGAACCGCATGTGCTTGATCATCTCTTGCTGATGAAGGTGATTGACGAGCCAGCGCGTGATGCAGGGCTAAAACTGCATCATGATTATCATGTCGCGGGGATTGAAGCGCGCGTCACGGCATCGTATACCAGTACGCGCAGCTCGAAAGGTGATGCGGAAGCGCGGGTGTTACGCAGTGAATTGCAGGAAGCAGCTTATCAACGCTGGCGCAATGCCTTGCGGCTCATTGCTGTTGCCCAGCGCGATGTCGTTATTCACGTGGCATGTCTGGGGCATGCGCCACGCATGATGCAATTAAATGGTTTGAAGGATGGCTTGGTTCAATTGGCGCGGTTTTACGGCCTGAAAAGATAAACGTGTAGATGACTATTCCGCTGCGCTTAGTTCCATTTTACCGTGTAACACTTCCGATAGTGCAGAAACCAGTTCGGCAATATGCACGGAGGTGTGGAGGGGAGTAGGTGTAACGCGGAAACGTTCATTGCCACGTGGCACAGTAGGGTAATTAATCGGCTGAACATAAATGCCATAATCATTCAGCAGAATATCACTCAGTGCTTTGGCTTTACGTGCATCACCGATGTGGATTGGCAGAATATGGCTTGGTTCCTCAAGCAGTGGAAGGTTTGCGGCAAGCAATGCTTCCTTGGTTGCAGCAACCACCTGTTGGTGTTCGGCGCGTAAATTCGGGTGGGTTTTTACATAACGAACTGATGCAAGCGCACCAGCAGCAATCACTGGCGGGATGGATGTCGTGAAAATGAAACCTGGCGCACTGGAACGAATAGCATCAATGATGGTGCGGTTGCCAGCGATGTATCCGCCGATGAGACCAAAGGCTTTGCCCAAGGTTCCCTGAATAAGGCTGATGCGGTTGAGCACATCATCACGTTCGGCAACGCCGCCGCCGCGTTCGCCATAAAGACCGACTGCATGCACTTCATCAAGATAAGTAAATGCGCCGAATTCCTCCGCGACATCCAAGATGGCCTTTAATGGGGCAAAGGTTGCATCCATGGAATAGACCGATTCAAATACCACGATTTTGCAGCATTCCGCAGGTGCAGCAGCCAATAAGCTGCGTAAATGTTCGGGATTGTTATGTTCGAAGATATGTTTTTCGCAGCGTGTGTGGCGAATGCCTTCAATCATCGATGCATGGTTCTTCGCATCGGAAAAGAAAATGGCGTTAGGAAGAATTTTTGCCAGCGTTGCGAGTGTGGTCGCATTGGCCATATAGCCGGAATTGAAAACCAGTGCCGCTTGCTGTTGATGCAAATCGGCAAGCTCTGCTTCCAGTTCTGCGTGGATGGGCATGTTACCGGAAATGTTGCGCGTGCCGCCGCTGCCCGAACCAAAACCATCCACCGCGTCATGCATCGCTTTTAAAACAGATTCATTCTGGCCCATGCCGAGATAATCATTACCGCACCACACTGTGACGGTTTTTTTGCGGCCATCGGGTAAGCGGAGTTCAGCATTCGGGAATGCGCCGCGCTGACGTGCGATGGGCGTGAAAATTCGGTAACGTCCTTCAGCCTTAATCCCCGCAAGGGAATTCAGGAAATGTTTTTCATAAGGTGGAATGAAGGGCGCGGTCATAGGGAATGGTAACAAAAAGTAATGGGCATGACATGTGCTAAAGTGTCGCATTAAACATATGGGAATTGCGACATTTTTACAAAAATTATTTGAAAAAGGGAATAGATTTGCGCTTATACCCCCTTTTGCGGTATTGACTATGACACGGCGTGATGCGTCCGCCGACAGAATCCTGAAAAACCAAGCAAATATGCATGACAAAGAACCTAAGGGCGACTTCAGCCAAGAGGCGCTTATGACCATCATTGCTATCATGAAAGATAATGATGATCCCAAATTGCAGATGGCTGCCGCCAAAGTGCTGCTCGATCGAAGTGCCAAACCGTTGAGCACACATACCCCTGAAGTCTCTCCTCCAACGGAAGATGAACTTGATGCTGCCATCGCTCTTGCTAAAAAAGTTCTGGATGCATTGGCCGGAAGCAAAACGCAAGAGCTGGATGGCCAGGGCACAGTGGTTATTGAAGGCGCGTCCGGAACAGATAACCCCCAGAGGTAACTGGCGCATCTGGATGGTGCTGGCAGGCAGAGGTTGGGGAAAAACACTGACCGGAGCGGAGGATGTCGCCTATTACGGATTATGGAATGACGACGCACGCATTGCGGTGATTGCGCCAACCCATGCAGATGCGCGGGATACCTGTGTCGAAGGACCTAGCGGATTGTTAAGTGTGTTACCACAGGAATGCATCGAGCGATGGAACCGCTCTCTTTCGGAATTGATATTAAAGAACGGCAGCAGATTTAAATTATTTTCTGCCGATGAGCCGGAACGGCTGCGTGGCCCACAATTTCACAGGGCTTGGGCTGATGAATTGGCGGCATGGAGCAGTCCAGCGGCATTTGACCAATTGATGATGGGATTACGTTTAGGGAAGCATCCGCAACTGGTGATTACCACGACGCCAAAGCCGATTGCCATCATCAAGGATTTAGTAAAACGCGCACATAAGGATTTGTTTTTAACCAGAGGCCGCAGTGAAGAGAACGCAGGAAATATTGCGCCGCAAGTCTTGGCAGATTTACGTGAACGGTATGGCGGTACACGGCTAGGACGACAGGAGTTAGATGCCGAAATCGTCGAAGATATGGAGGGCGCGCTGTGGTCACATAGTGCATTGGATGTAGTAAGAGTTGCAGACATTCCTGATAATCTGGAGCGGATTGTGATTGCAATCGATCCCGCGGTTACCAGTCATGCCAAAAGTGATGAAACAGGTGTGGTGGCGGCCGCACGAAGTAATGACGGACAGTTTTACGTACTTGCCGATGCATCAGGGCAGATGACGCCTGATGCTTGGGCAAGGCGCGCCATAAATCTGCGAGATGAATTGGGCGCAGATTTGATTATCGGCGAAGTGAATGAAGGCGGCGATTTGATTGAGCGTATGCTGCGTCTTGCTGATCCCTATGTTGTGTTCAAAGCGGTACGGGCAACCAAGGCCAAAGCGGTGCGTGCGTTTCCGGTGGCTGCATTATATGAACGCGGCATTGTGCATCATGTGGGTATGCATAAAGCATTGGAAGACCAGATGTGCCAATTCACAAGCCACGGCGTGAAGGATGGTTCACCCGACCGCGTGGATGCGCTTGTTTGGGCGATGACTGAATTGATGCAGGGAACGTACCACATGCCCCGTGTAAGAAACTTGAATTTTTAAAAAAAAGGAAGCGAATATGGATTGGCCAGCATTTCTAACGCGCAAACCAAAAATGCAAGAAAAAATGCGTGAAGCAATTTCACATAAAACGTCGGCTTCCGGGCCTGTGGTCGCGTATTCTCACGTGGGAAAACCGCGTTGGACTCCGCGCCGTTATGATGCGTTGGCAGAAGAAGGCTATCGTAAGAATGTGATTGCATGGCGTTGCATTTCGGAAGTTGCCAGAGCATCCGCCAGCATTCCATGGCTGTTATATAATCAAGAACATCAGGAGCTGGAAGATCATCCATTAAAAGAATTATTAAAACACCCCAACCCGTTACAAGGCACCGCGCAATTTCTGGAAAGCGTGTTTAGTTATTATCAGATTTCCGGCAATGTCTACATCGAAGCGATACGTCCGAATGAAGGCGCAGCACCGGTTGAATTATATGTGCTTCGTCCCGACCGCATGCGCGTGATACCCGGCGAAAGCGGGTTGCCGCTTGGCTATGAATATCAGGTGGGCGGACGCACAGTGCGTTGGGCTGCTGACCCATTCACGGGCGCAAGTAACATTTTGCATTGGAAAGCGTTTCATCCGTTAGATGATTGGTATGGTATGGCGCCACTGGAAGCGGCGATGACTGCAATCGATCAACACAATGCCGCCAGTGCATGGAACCAGGCATTGCTGAATCAAGCTGCACGGCCATCAGGCGCGCTTATTTATTCACCCAAGGATGGCCCATCGCAATTGAGCGATGAGCAATTCCGCCGCCTGAAAGAAGAATTGGAAGAACATTATCTTACCCCGCGCAACGCTGGCCGTCCGTTAATTCTGGAAGGCGGGCTTGACTGGAAGGAGATGGGGCTGACGCCAAAGGATATGGATTGGCTTGCTGGACGTAAACGTGCCGCGCAAGATATCGCGCTGGCATTTGGCGTGCCCGATCAGCTCATCAGCATCTCTGAATCGCAAACCTATACCAATATGGCCGAAGCACGCCTTTCGCTCTACGAAGAAACTGTGTTGCCATTAGTGCAGCAATTCAAAGGCGAACTTAATCGTTGGCTGACGCCAATGTTCGATGACAATTTGCGCCTTGATATTGATGCCGATGAAATTCCGGCACTCGCCGCACGGCGCGACATGGTATGGGATAAAATCGGTAAGGCTGATTTTATTTCGCGCAATGAAAAGCGACAAGCTGTTGGTTATCCGCCTGAATAAAGGAAGAACTATGCAAACAAAATATATGACCACGTCATTTGATATTAAAGAAATCGGCACGCAAGGTTCGATTGCCGGTTATGCATCCGTCTTTGGTGAAGTTGACGCGCAAAGCGACGTAGTGGCAAAGGGCGCGTTTGAACGCAGTCTTGCCAAGTATAAACAAAGCAAAGCCAACCCTGCCATGCTGTGGATGCATGATACAGCTGAACCAATTGGTGTATGGACAAATGTGAGTGAGGATGCTCGCGGCCTTCGCGTTGAAGGAAAGTTGGCGATTAAAACGCAACACGGTGCGGAAGCGTATGAGCTATTAAAAATCGGCGCAATCACCGGCCTATCCATCGGCTATGCAGCTGTCAAAAGTATTAAAGACAGCAAAACGAAGATCCGCACGCTGACCGAGGTTGAACTTTATGAAGTGTCCCTCGTCACATTCCCGGCCAATGGGCTGGCGCGCGTGCACACGGTAAAAGAGGCAACCTACAACGAATTAAACCATAACGAGTTTCAGGCCATCGTTATGCGCTTACGAAACACGGCCAGCTATCTAAACACATAAACATAACGTATGGAGAAACGCATGACTGACTTGATGGAAATCAAGGCGGCGACGGGCGAACTTGCCCACGCCTTTGAAGCCTTTAAAGACGCAAATGACGAACGCCTATCATCCCTCGAACGCAAACGCGGCGATGTGGTATTGGAAGAAAAAGTAAACCGCATCAACAGCGATGTAACCAAACTGCAAGATGCTGTTGCGTCTTTCAAAACAGTATTGAAGCGTCCAAATATGGGTAAGGAATTTGCGGAAGTACCATCCGAACATAAACGTGCATTCCTGCGTTATGTGACGAAGGGTGCGGAGCAGGATTTATCCGGCATCGAAGCAAAAGCGATGAGCGTGATTTCAGACCCAGACGGTGGTTATCTAGTGCCATCCGAAATGTCGGAACGCATCATCACCCGCCAATTCGATACAACCCCGATGCGTCAATTGGCAACCGTGATGACCGTATCATCCGATGCAGTTGAAATGCTTCGCGATACCGATGATAGCGAAGCCTTATGGATGAGCGAATTGGATACACGTACCGATAGCGAACCTGGACAATTTGGCCGCATTCGTATTTCTGTCCATGAACTGCACGCACAGCCAAAAGCAACACAAAAACTTCTTGATGATGCGAATTTGAATGTCGAAGAATGGATTGTAAACAAAATCGCTGCTCGTTTTGCGCGCCGCGAGAATGCAGCTTTTGTTGTAGGTGATGGTGTGGCACAACCGCGCGGTTTCGCCAGCTATGCTGTAGCAGCAACTGCCGATACGTCACGCCCATGGGGCACATTTGAATATTTCCCATCCGGCGCAGCAGGTGCATTCGCATCTTCTGCTCCCGCGGATGCGATTATCAGCCTGATGCATCGTTTAAAGTCTGGCTATTTGCCGAATGCTGCATGGTTGATGCCGCGCGCGGTGTCCGAACTTATCCGCAAGATGAAGGGCACGACCAATGATAGCTATTTGTGGCAACCAAGCTTGCAAATCGGCACGCCAGCGACCTTGCTCGGCTTCCCGGTTTATCTTGGTGAAGATATGCCGTCCGTTGCTACCAACAGCCTGTCACTAGCCTTTGGTAATTTTGCCGAAGCCTACACCATCGTTGACCGTATCGGCATGCGTATCTTGCGTGATCCGTTCACGGCGGCGCCATTCGTGAAGTTCCGCTGCACCAAACGTGTGGGCGGTGACGTTACCAACTTTGATGCGCTGAAATTCTTGCGCTTCTCAGTTTCGTAATTATTTATATTAATAGGAGACAATCAAATGGCTTTAAAAGATCTCGAAAATAGAATCAGCGTTGTACAAAGCATTGCGCCTGCGGTGCGTAATGCAACGGCAATGGGCACGGGTGTTGATTTGCAGGGGCATAACTCGGCAATGGTGATATTCAATTTCGGAACATGGACCGATGGGTCGCATACACCATCGTTGCAGCATTCCCAGGACAACTCCACCTATGTGACCTGTGACACGAATTCGCTTAACGGTGCATTCGTTGCGGTTTCAAGTGGTGCAGGTTCCAACACCATTCAGAAAATCGGTTACACGGGCGGCTATCGTTACATTCGCGCGGTGATGACGGTTGCAGGTGCCACGACAGGTGCTGCTGCGAATGCAGTGGTGTTGCGCGGTCATCCGGCGGTTAATCCGGTTTAATTTGAGCATGTAGGCGAGGCGTTTATCCTCGCCTACTTCTTTATAGGTTTAACATGACAGCATTGACCCGAACAACGCCTCCTGCGAGCGAACCCATCAGCCTGTCTGATGCAAAAGCGCATTTGCGTGTTACCATCAACGATGACGATAGTTTAATTACGAATTTAATCACCGCAACGCGCATGATCTGCGAAGAGTTCACCACGCGTGCATTGATTACCCAGGGATGGCGGTTATGGCTGGATGAATTTCCGGGTGATAGCATGTCGTGGTGGGATGGTATGCACCAAGGTGCAGCTTCAAAGCTCACCGTGAAGCGCTTCATTACCCTTCCGCGTGCGCCATTACAAAGCATCAGTGCGGTTACGGTTTATGCCGATGACGATAGCAGCACAGTTTTTTCGCCCACGCTGTATTTTGTAGATAATGCCGCAGAGCCTGGACGATTGGCATTGCGAAATAGCGCATCATGGCCAACGCCGCAACGAATGAGCAACGGCATCAGCATTGATTTTACGGCGGGTTATGGTGCGGCCAGCACTGTGCCGCAAGCATTAAAGCAAGGCATGCTCGCGCATGTCGCACAGCTTTACGAACATCGTGGTGAAGGCTTGCGTATCAACGGTGACGCATTATCGGTCAAATCATTGCCCGAGATTGTACAAGCAATGTATCAGCCATTCCGCATTCAACGTTTACGTTATTAAAGGTTTATCATGTACGGCATTGGAACTTTCCGCCAGCGGCTCTATGTGCAGCAGGAAAATCCTCTTGCCGATACAGGCGGTGGCACGGTGATGGGATGGACGACGATTAATACCGTATGGGCATCGATTGAACCTGTGAATGGTTCAGAAATCGTGATTGCAGGAAGACTGAGCGGCACAATTACGCATCGCATCCATATGCGCTATGATCCGGCAATTACACCTGCGATGCGCTTTATGCTTGGCAGCCGTGTCTTCAATATTCGTTCTATCAAAAATATCCAGGAACAAAACCGTGCACTGGAAATTTTGGCAGAAGAAGGTGTAGCAACATGACAACCTCTCTTTTTGCAGTGCAGGAAGCCGTGTATGGCGCGTTGACCTCCAGTGGACCCATGCAGACGCTGGTTGGAAATCCTGCGCGGCTTTATGATGTGGTGCCTCCGGCGGCATTATTTCCTTACGTTACGCTCGGTGACGTGCTGATCAAACAATTTGATACCAAGGATCAAAACGGGTTTGAACAATTGCTGGTATTGCATGTGTGGTCGCGCTATCGCGGACGCAAAGAGCTCAAACAAATCATCCAGACCATTTACGATGTGTTGCACAACACATCACTTGCCGTAACAGGCGCCAATTATGTGTCATGCCAGTTCCAATCAGCGAGTACGACGCAGGAAAATGACGGCCTGACGCTTCACGGCATCGTACGTTATCGAATTGTAGTTCAGCATTAAACTTTAGGAGAGAGATATGACCCAGAACGCCCGCACAGGACGAACCCTTTTGATTGCCGACGGCACAGGGGGTGGCGCAACTGTGATTGCTGCCATGCGCTCCACCAATTTCACCATTCAAGGCAAGGCAGTGGATGTAACAGATAAAAGCAGTAGCGGCCAATACCGCGAATTACTTGCTGCCGCTGGCGTTGTCAGCGTGACGGTTGGCGCAAAAGGGTTACTGAGCGGGCAAGCGCAAACGCAAACGCTTGTTAATCGCGCAATTAGCCGCAGCATTGATAGCTATCGCATCACATTTGATAATGGCGATGTGCTGGAAGGGCCATTCCAACTTGTGCAGTTTGAAGCGGCGGGGGATTACAATAACGAGCAAACCTATCAGCTGAGCTTTGAATCGGGCGGCGCGTTGACCTTCACCACGGTGTAATATGAATACATATAATCCATCACGCGGTGATGTAAAAATTACATTGCTGGAGCATGAATACGTCATGCGCCCCAGTTTTCAGGCGATTGCCTTGCTGGAAGAGCATTTCAAGCGCGGCATCATCGATATTGCACGTGATTATCATAACAGCAAAATATCCCATGCAGGCGATTTTGTGGCAATTGTGCAGGCAGGATTGAAGGGCGCAGCGCAAGACGCGCCAGCCGATTTGCCGGATCGAGTAATCGGTACAGGCATCACGCAAATCATCGAACCTTGCGGCACATTTTTGGCGCATGCCTGTGGTATACGTGGCTGACTTTATAAAAAACGCTTTTATAAATAATGCGATGGGCGCGGCTTGCGGCGTAATGGGTTGGTCGCCCGATGCATTTTGGCAAGCAACGCCATTTGATTTTTTAAATGCGTGGCATGGCTTTGAACTGTTTCACGGGTTAAAGCCCGCCAATAATCTATCGCATGATGATGTGCGGAGCTTACGAAAATTATTAGACGAGAACACACATGGCCTTTGATGAAGTTCAGTTCCCACTGCGTGTCGGCTTTGGCAGTTCCGGCGGGCCAGCCTTTTCAACGGAAGTCATCACAATTGATGGCGGATATGAACGCCGCAATCAGAACTGGAGTCAGGCAAGGCGGCATTTTGATGCAGCAACTGGACTTCGCACTGCAAGTGATGTCGCAACGCTGATCACGTTTTTCCATGCGCGGGCCGGACGTGCTAGAGGCTTTCGCGTCAAAGACTGGAGTGATTATACAAGTGCAGCAGATGGGTTATCGACCAGCGCGTTTAGTGACCAAAGTATCGGCACGGGCAATGGCACGCTGACCCAGTTCCAGCTCAAGAAAAATTATATCAGTGCTAGCATCACCCATACGCGCGACATCCGCAAACCTGTGACGGGCAGTGTGACCATTGGCGTGAACGGGGTACAGGCATTCAGCGGATGGAGCGTTGATACGACAACCGGTATTGTGACCTTTGCTGCCGCGCCGATTGCCAGCGCAGCCATTACCGCAGGATTTACATTCGATGTGCCTGTGCGGTTCGATACAGATCAATTACGCTTAAGCGCACAGGATTTTCAGCAATATACATCCACTATTCCATTGGTGGAGGTACGCATATGAAAACCCTATCACCTGCGCTGCAAATCCATTTATCACAAGAGCTTTCAACGCTGGCAACGCTGGTCAAAATTACACGCAAAGACAGTGTGGTGTTGGGGTTTACAACAACCGATAAGGATGTGGTGGTAAGTGGTGTGACCTACAAGGCCGATGGCGCATTTCAAGCAAGCGCCATTCAAGCGCGCGCGGAATTATCAACCGATAATCTTGATATTATCGGATTGCTGGATAGCGCAAGCATCAGTGATGCCGATTTACGCGCGGGATTATACGATCATGCGCGAATTGATGTTTACGCATGTAATTGGGCGGATGTAACACAAGGTGTGATGCAGTTGCGCCGTGGCTGGCTTGGTGAAATAAAACTCGTGGGCGGGAAATATCAGGCCGAGCTGCGCGGGCTACATGATTTATTGCAACGTCCGTTCGGGAAAATCTATTCGCCGGAGTGTCGCCATACGCTTGGGGATGCCAGTTGCAAAATCAATCTGGCCGCCTATACCGTCTCCGGAAGCGCGAGTAGTGTAACCGATTTTGCGCGCTTTACCGATGCCACACGTAGCGAAGCGGATAATATATTTAATTATGGGTTGCTGACATGGGTGACTGGCGCGAATACAGGTCTATCTATGGAAGTAAAAAGCTTTATTGCCAAGCAATTCACGCTGTGGCTGCCGATGCCGAATGCAATTGCGGCGGGTGATACCTATTCGGTCTATAAGGGCTGCGATAAACGGTTTGCGACATGCCAGAGCGTGTTTAACAACGCGGCAAATTTTGGCGGATTTCCGTATTTGCCGGGCGTTGACCGGATTTTGAATTATCCCGATGCACGGAGTTGATTATTGACGATACGCGTTGGTAAAATGCAAACGATCATCATCAATAAAGTTCTTTCGTCCAGTAATTATAAATTTTGCACAAACCACTTGGTCACCCAAATAATCAACGCGCCGCACTTTTTTGTCGCGCAGCCATAGCCGCAATTCGCAGTTTGTGTAATTGCGCTTCCCGTCATCGTAAATAATGGTTCGCTTGCTATTATATTGCATCATTTTATATCCGCTATCGAGTGTAGCAGTACGGCTTGCAGGGCCATATTGAACAATGAGTTGATCGTATGTTTTACCAATTAAATCATGATTAAATGCGTCATCCAGTTCCGTGCTGCCGTTTTGCCGCTGACCTTCGCCACCATATAAATGGACTAAAGGTCCAGAAGAACCAATGCATGCTGTCACTGACAGCAACAGCAACAGACTACCAAGACGTTTTAGATTGGACATACCATGACCCCTATTGACGACTTTCAAAGTCTACAGGATGCGGCAGATAAAACAACCCCAGCTGTAGATAAAGCAGGCGACAGTGCTGATAAAGCTAAAGATAAATTAAGCCAGCTCAATCTTGAATTTGCCAAGACTGCTAAAACAATTAAAGAGGATTTTTCAAAATCACTAACTGATGCAATTAATGGTGGAGATACATTCTCCAAGACGTTTGATAATATACGTAAGGCATTAGCAGATTTGGCAATTAAGACGGCTGTGCTTAATCCGCTCTCCGATATCTTGTTTGGAGGAGAATCCGCAAAACTTAGTCAGATTGATAAGGTGGGCGATGTGTTGCCAGCACAAGGCACGGGCGGACTGCTGGGAGAGTTGACCAACAGCATCGCCGGCCTATTCGGTGCACGTGCATTTGGCGGCCCCGTTGGTGCTGGACAACCGTATCTGGTGGGCGAGCGCGGGCCAGAATTATTCGTTCCGCAAACATCTGGCCGCATCAATCCCGATGTTGGTGGTGCTTTAAACATCGTTATGAACATCACCGCGCAGGATGCGGCGAGTTTTCAAGCAAGTCAGACGCAAATTGCTGCATCGATGATGGATGCAGCACGCAGAGCACAACGCATCAGGTAGCCCTTATGAACGAATATCAAACATCTCTGGTGAATACTGCCAGAGCATGCATCGGCACGCCATTTTACCATCAAGGCCGCGTGGCGGGCATTGGGCTTGACTGCATCGGGCTTGTCATACATGCGGTAAAGCGTGTCGGCATTATGGTTGAGGATCAGCAGGATTATGGCCGCGAGCCGGAAGGCAAAAAACTTCACGCGGCACTCGTCGCGCATGGATTTGAGCAGGTGGAAGCTGTTACAGCAGGTGATGTGTTGCTATTCCGGTTTAACGGCGAACCACAACATGTGGGTCTTGCCGTTTCACAAGATGTGATGGTGCATGCCTATGCCCCCATTGGGCGCGTGGTTGAAACCGGGCTGGGTGAGACATGGCAACGGCGCATGGTCGGTATTTATCGTCACCCATTTTTAATTCAGGAAACATAAATGGCATCGCTTGTTCTTACCGTGGGTGGTTCCGCACTTGGTAATGCATTGCTTCCGGGTATCGGCGGCGCATTGCTGGGTGGTGTGGGCGCATATCTTGGCGGGCAAATCGATAATGCGATATTTGGCAGTAGTCATATCAAAGGACCGCGTCTTGAAAATCTGAAAATTCAGGATTCAACCTATGGCAAATCTATCCCCGTGGTATATGGCAACGCACGTATTGCAGGAAATGTAATTTGGTGCAGTGATTTAATCGAAACGCTTTCCAGCGACCAAGTGGGCGGCAAGGGCGGGAGCAGCAGCGCATCCGTTCAGCGTGCCAGCTATGCGGTAGACCTTGCCGTTGCAATCGGTATGGGGATGAGCGGTGTCAGCATCGGCAGCATTCGTACCATATGGGCGGACAGCAAAATCATTTACAGCGACGGAAAATGGAATGCCAATATCGTAACCGATGCCGAATTCTATCTTGGTACTGAAACACAGACCGCTTCGCCGCTTATGGAAGGGTATTTAGGTGCAGGCAATGTTCCCGCTTATCGCGGTATTGCTTACGTGGCATTTCATCGTTTGCAGCTGGCCAATTTTGGCAATCGTTTGCCGAATATGACGTTTGAATGTTATCCGGCGGATGCGGCAATCGCGCCACGATTTCTTGGAACGACCAATCCTACATTGCTATCACGTCCACAAACGGTCGCCAGTTATAATGCAATGCCAGCAATTGCAATTGCGAGAGCGGGTTCCAGTATTACGCGCATGGTGATGGGTGGTGTTATTCAAACCAGCACATCATTCCAATTCGTTGCGATTGAAATGGATATGACAGGTAGCGCGCCGGTTGAAATCACCCGCACGCTCAGCGCCAGCATTACTCGCAGCAGCGATCTGGCTGACGTCAGTTGGGCCTTAAGCCCCGATGCAACTACCATCGCATGTTATATGCAGCATTATGATGCAGGTAATCCTGCGACAATCGCATTTTATAAAATCGCCACACGTAGTTTTGGAAGTTTACTAAGTGAAAATCTGGGCTATTCCAGTGCGCTTAATCAGCTCGCATGGCTTGATGAACAGCGCGTGGTATTACAAGACGTGGTCTCTGGTCAATGCGGTGTTCGTGTCTATGCTGCGTCTGGAACAACGCCTGTTGCGCTTGGCTTTTTCGGTGTATGGGGTGCTGGTAGCAGTGCGACACGTTTCACACTTCCCTTCGCGCAGTTCTGCAAATTATCAGGCGGGCTATGTTGTATCATGGGCGATGTGCTGGTTAGTCCCGCATCGCTCTATACCAGAACGCTGCGCTGGCAGAATAACGGTCTGGAGGTTGGCGGCGAAACACTCCTCAGCAATACGCTTGGCGGGTTTGCATCCATTAGCGCAGCGATATTACCGCTCAACGCGAATGAAGTCGTGCTGGCCCGTATGGGGGTTGGTGAAATACGCCTGCTGAGTTTCACGGTGAATTTCAATTCGGCGATTGTCACACGCAATTGGACAAGCATTGCTGTGCCGCCAAGTGGGGATATGTCTGTCGCCATTCGTGATGGGCGGATTTGCTTTCTGCATATGGTGTACAGCACGGTTTCGTATCGCTATGGCGAGATTGCTGTTACGGCAACAGGTTTTACGCTATTAACAGCCAGCACATTAGTGACTGGAAGCTATGGCGGCGTGCTCAATAATTTTAGCTTCTATCCTGTGGATGCCACGCGCTTTGTCGTGCAGGCAACAGGTGGTTCCGGCACCATTTCACGCATCGCGTTGATTGAACGTGGACAAGCCGAACAAAATATCAGTGCGATTGTTACCGATATTTTGACGCGTGCTGGCTATGCTGTCGGCGATATTGACGTGAGCGCGTTGGGTGCGTTGAGCGTGCAAGGCTATGTCATTGATAATGTATCATCCGCCAGAGCAGCATTGGAGCCATTACAGGTCTATACCCCATTCGATTTAATCGAGACCGATGGGATGATAAAGGCAAAGACCTATAGCGCGTCGGTGGATGTAACAATTGCTTCCAGTGAGGCGCGTGCGGCTCTCGAAAAACAGGAGCAACCCCCAGCCCTGCAAACCACCAGAGGGCAGGAACTGGATTTGCCGCGCGAAATCAGCGTGGATTATCTCGACCCGGCATTGGATTTCCAGCGCGGATCACAACGCGCACACCGCATTACCAGTGATGCACGTAGTATTGAGAATGTAAGGCTGCCCGTTGTATGCCCGGCACAAAAAGCCAAGCAAATCGCGGAAAGCCAGCTCTATCGCCGCTGGGCAGAGCGCAGTGAACATGAATTACATGTGAATCGCAGCATCGCACGATTGGATGCGGGAGATGTTATTAGTTTTTCCGGCCATATCTTGCGCGTGACACAAATCAACCAGCAAGGCGGCATTTTAAAAGCACAAACCGTACCGGTTTCAGATCTGGTGTTGACGAGTTCTGCGAAGGCAGACGGCGGCAAAGGTGTTTCCCGTGATGTGCTATCGCTGATTTCCAGCACGTTATGCTTGCTCGATATCGGGTTATTGCGTGCCGAAGACGACCAGCCAGGATTTTATGTGGGCGTTTCCGGCACGGCAGCGTGGCCTGGTGCAAGTTTGATGCGTTCAACCGATGGCACAAACTATGCCGCGCAAGATAGCTTTTCGTTACCTGCAACCATCGGCATGGCCACAACAGTACTGCCGCAGCGGTCAACATATTATATGGATAGGGTAAGTACAGTGACGGTTGCATTGCTGCGTGGCAGTTTATCAAGTTGCAGCATCGACGATATGTTGAATGGCACGAATGCCGCATTGCTTGGCGATGAAATCATCCAATTCCAGAATGCGAATTTGAATGCCGATGGCAGCATAACACTTTCCAATCTATTGCGTGGACGAAAGGGCAGTGAAGCCGCGACCGGCACGCATATACTCGGCGAACGGTTTGTATTATTGCAACCAGCCACAGTTCGCTTCTTGCCGCTGAATATTAGTGATAAGGGGCGCACATTCTACTACCGCACACCAAGCATCGGGCAGGATGTTCATGATGTAGCGGACACCGTGTTCGTGCCGCAGATGACTAATCTGAAACCGCTGGCACCGTGCCATGTTGCGGCGTCGCGTAATGGAAGTCTGGATATAACATTGGTGTGGAAACGCCGCGCACGAAGCAATTGCGAATGGGTGGATGTTATCGATGTGCCACTTGATGAAACCGCAGAGCTGTATGATATAGAAATCATGAACGGCAGTGCTGTCGTACGAAGCTTTCTAAATCAACCAGCCGCGACCATCATTTATACCGCTGCACAGCAAACAACCGATTTTGGCGCGACGCAAAGTGCGGTGACGGTGAATGTCTATCAGCTAAGCGACCGTTTTGGCAGAGGCGCTGCCGCAACCATTACAGCTTAAAATTTACAACACGGAGAACACCATGGCGAATACACCACGGCTTGGCATGCCATATCTGGTTGCCGGACAAGCGCAAAAGGAAGTCACGCATAATGACGCACTGAATGATATGGACAGTATCGCGCAGATGTCGGTCATCAATAAGACGACAGCGACACCGCCCACATCACCTGCCGAAGGCGATAGTTATATCATTGCGGCAAGTCCGACAGGCGCATGGGCAGGAAACGCGAATGCCATCGCATCCTATTATTCAGGCTGGCGCATCAAAACACCTAAGACCGGATGGTTTGCATATGTGCAGGCGGAAGGGGTCTTTTATCTGTATGATGGTAGTGCTTGGAATGTATATAAGGCACTCGCGCCGTTGGGCAGTGCTGCCGCACCGCCCTACAGCTTCATCGGCGATAGCGATACGGGCATATACAGCCCCGGCGCAAATCAGGTTGCGATTGCAACAGGCGGCACGCAACGCTTAAGCATCGATGCCGGTGGCACAACAAATGTTGTGGGGACACTGGCAACAGCCAATCATACAGTAACAAGCAATAGTGCATATGCATTCGCGGTTGGACTGAATGGCACGACTAATCCTGCACTTCAAGTTGACGCTTCGGTTGCTTCACAAGTGACCGGACTCAAAATCACCGGCAATTCAACAGGTGGGGCGGTTCAACTTCAGGCAATCTCGTCGGATACTAATACGCCCATAATATTTATCACCAAAGGTAGTTCACCATTCCGATTTTCAAATAGCTCGGCAACGGTTGCAACGCCAAACCCAGACCCGACGGTTAAAATCCGTAACCTTTCCAATACTGCGAATAATGCCAGCGTACTGCAGTTTGAAAACACGGCTGGTGTTGCGGTTGCCCAAATCGACGGGGTAAATGAAAGCCATAGCGTGAAAACGGGTTCACTGATTTTTTATACTGGTGTTTCTGGCACGCTGACGCAGGCGATGAAGATCGATAGTTCCAGCAATGTGGTGATTAACACGGGCGCGGTGGCAACTACGGCGACCAACGGGTTTTTATATATTCCGACATGTGCTGGAACACCTACGGGCACGCCAACATCTTATTCTGGCCGTGTGCCCATCGTGTTCGACAGCACCAATAACAAGCTGTGCATATACAATGGTGCATGGAAAACCGTCACGCTTACTTAAGAGCATTCCATGCAATCCAATCGTTTTATTATCGAGCGGCGTATTCCGTTGGCCTTGATGTTCACCGTGCTATTGCAATTGGGCGCGGTGGTATGGTGGGCATCCTTGATGCAGGCGCAAGATAATTTTCGTGATGTGCGTTTGCACGAATTAGAAACACGACGCGCAAACGATAGCGAACGGCAAGACCATATCCTTGAACGCTTGACGCGGCTTGAAGCCCGCAGCGATGCACAATTGGAATTATTGCAACGTGTTGATGCATATATCCGCAAAAAATGATGGGCACATTCAAATTAAATGATGCTGGCTTGGCGTTACTTAAGCAGCATGAAGGCTTGCGGTTGCAGGCTTATTTATGCCCCGGTGGTATATTGACCATCGGGTATGGTCATACAGGTGATGTGAGACCGTTGCAGCGTATCACCAGAGAAGAGGCCGAACGGTTATTGGCGCGCGATGTGATGCGTTTTGAGACTGTTGTTGAACAAACTGTGCGCGTGCCGCTGACCGATAATCAATTTGCAGCGCTGGTGTGTTTTTCATTCAACGTAGGAACACAGGCGTTTTTGAATTCCACATTATTGAATTTATTGAATCGTAAGTGGTACGCGCAGGTTCCGGCACAGATGATGCGTTGGACACATGCCAATGGTAGCGAACTGCCAGGCTTGGTAGCACGCCGCAGAGCAGAAGCAGAATTATGGAATAGAAAGGACGCATAATGTTTGAAGTCATTATCCCGTTCATATTTAAGCTCATTGACCGGATAATTCCTGATGAACCTGCGCGTGCTGCTGCCAAGCTGGAATTGATGAAATCGGAAAACCAGCAGGCGTTGAGCGAAATGCAAGCAAGCCTGTCAGCAATTATAGCGGAAGGCGGAAGCGCAGATAAATGGACGAGTAGAGCGCGTCCCAGTTTTCTTTACGTTATGTACGCTGTGATTGTTTTATGTTTTATCGGTGGTATCATCGGCATCTGGTATCCCATACAAACACAGCAAGCCGCGACCAATATCAACGCGTTGCTGCGCGCATTACCACAAGATCTATATAATCTTTTCGGGATGGGTTATTTGGGATATGCAGGTGCCAGAAGTTTTGACAAATGGCGCAAAAAATAATCTTACGTTTTACGAAATGGATGCGCTGGATATACACCAAGTATCTTCACTTCTTCTGCAAAGAAGTTCAATTCCTCGAACGCTAATTTCAACTTGTTATCCTCGCGGTGGCCTTCCACATCGGCATAGAATTGTGCAGCGGTGAATTTATTGTCCACCATATAGCTTTCGATTTTGGTGATGTTCACTCCGTTCGATGCGAAACCGCCCAAGGCTTTATATAATGCCGCAGGAACTGAACGCAGACGGAAGACGAACGATGTCACGCATTCAGCCGTTCCTAATGCTGGCACAACCGGTTCACGCGCCATGACCAAAAAGCGTGTCGTATTTCCCGCCTGATCGGCGATATTCCCCGCCAGACTGTCCAATCCATAGATTTTCCCAGCAAGGCTTGACGCGATGGCAGCAATGCTTTTATCGCCAATCAGCTTCAAATCCGCGGCTGAACCCGCCGTGTCTTCTTTCATCACCGGCTTGATGCTATTCCTACGTAGGAATTCCTTGCATTGGCTTAGCGCCTGAATATGGCTGTGCGCGATTTTGATATCGGCAAGCTTCGCACCGGGCAGACCCAGTAAATGATGCTCCACCGGTTGATAATGTTCGGTGATGATGTGTAATCCGCCATTTGGCAGGATGTGATGGATGTCGGCAACGCGTCCCGCTGTTGAATTCTCGAATGGCATCATGAAATATGTCGCCTTGCTATCATGCACGGCTGCGAAAGCGTCTTCGAATGAATTGCAGGGAAGGGTTTGCCAATCAGGGAATACCGCATGGCATGCCAAATCGGAATAGGCACCCGGGCGTCCTTGGAAGGCTATTATTTTCTTGTCGCTCATGTTTCCCCACCTAGCACGCGGCGTGCTTTTTCCAAATCCTCCGGCGTGTCAACGCCCAGCGGCAACGTATCGATAATCGTTGCATCAATACGCAAGCCAATCGCTAAGGCGCGCAATTGTTCCAGTCCTTCGCGCTTTTCCAGTGTGCTGCGCGGTGCTTTGACAAAACGTTCCAATGCATCGCGGCGATACGCGTATAGCCCCACATGACAATAATACGGCCCATTGCCCCACGGGGCTGGCACACGCGTGAAATAATGAGCTCTGCCTGTTGTTTTCCCTTCGGGTAATTCCACGACGGCCTTCACGATTTGTGAAGCGGCGATGTCGGCTTCGTTTGTAATCGGCGTGATGAGCGTTGCGATGTCGGCGTTTGAATTTTGTAATGTTTCGTATGCTGTACGGATGTATTTGGATTCCAAAGTTGGCACATCGCCCTGCACATTGATAATCGCATCGTGCTTTTGTTCAGGGTCGAGTTTACCTAATGCCTGATAAATCCGGTCGGAGCCTGTGGCAAGATCCGCATCGGTTAGCACCGCTTCGCCACCCGCTGCCTTAATCGCATCGACGATTTCCTGCTCAGCTGCAGCAACTACCACCCGGCCAAGGCGCACTTCACTCGCGCGCTTCCAGACATGTACAATCATTGGAGAGCCCGCAATATCGGCAAGCGGCTTGCCGGGCAAGCGTGCAGCCTGCATACGCGCAGGTATCAATAGAATAGGATTCGAAAGGTTTTTTAACGTGCCGCTCATAACCTATTGATTTGCCTTAGATTTAAGTTATGGTCAAGCAGAACAGCCACAGTTAGTAAAAACTGCGCCCCTAGCGACAATACAACGCATGACAAAGCGCCCCGTTTTTCTTATACCATTGGCACACCCAACCGCCCCATTCGCTTACGAAATCATACGGATACCAAATGCATAAAGGCTTTGATTTTAATAAACTATTCGCCGGACTTTTAATGGCTGTTCTCGTTGCAAGCCTTTCTGGATTTGTCTCCCGCAAACTTGTTGAAGAGCATAACCCAAAAGAAAAAGGTTATGCTGTAGCGGTTGCCGAGCATAGCGGTGGCCAAGCAGCAGCAGAAAAACCAAAAGAAGCCGAACCGATTGATGGGTTAATGGCTACAGCCAATGTAGAAAACGGCCAGAAATTATCGCGTGCGTGCGCCGCATGCCACACATTCGATAAGGGCGGCCCTAACCGTGTAGGTCCAGGGTTGTTTGGTATTGTTGGTTACCCTCAGGCTGGGCATGAAGGCTTTGCCTATTCCGAAGCGCTTAAAGCACTTAAAGGCAAGTGGACAGAAGCCGAGCTTAACAAATGGCTCTTCAACCCCAAAGCTTACGCGCCCGCCAATAAAATGGCCTTTGCAGGCATTGCAAAGACCCAAGACCGCGCTGATTTGATTGCGTATTTAAAGTCACTTAAGTAGTCCGCGCTTTTTTCACTTGAAAAACGTAACGCTAACCCGTAATCCCTTGCCCTTGCAATCGCACAGGCTCAAGGCCTCGATTGCGCTGTTTTAAGGTCGTCAGCCCCGGTGGTGGAATCGGTAGACGCGGTAGACTCAAAATCTACTATTCGAAAGGATGTGGGGGTTCAAGTCCCTCCCGGGGCACCAATTAGTGTTAAGCGCGTTTAGCCAAATTATGAATTGATTTATACTGAATTGTATTTCAATCTCGGCGCTTAAATCGATTATCCACTGATGCGAAATATATCGCGGCATATTGCTGGGAATTAAAACGCATGTTTTGGGCGTGGATTATCTAGCATGAAAAACACGGAATGATTATTCAGGATTGGAAGATGCCACTCCCCAGAACTGCATTTTTTCAGGTGCTGGTTATCTGGACCGTTTTAATCATTGCCACTATTGGCATCACGTCACTTTTTGGAACGCCTGTAACCGCAGCTATATCGTACGCGACGTATATGGCATTGTTTGTGATTGTGCCCGGCACAGCGTTATTGGCATCTGCTTCCAGACGCGCTTCTACACCTGCTATGTTTGCAGCGAAGTCGATTATTATTGGGCAAGCGTTTGAGATGGCGGTCGGCCTGATCGTTACGATTGCAGGTGTTCAGCAGGTATATCAATTTCTTCCCCTCCTTTATATATCCGTATTTTGGATATACAAAAAACGTATCACCGAGTGCATTCACCTTGCTGAGCACAGTCGTGGCATCATCCTTTTCGCTTGCACGTTGGTTGCTGTATTTCTGGTTTTTTCCGCTTCACTATCCGACTTCAGCACAATCATCGATCATCACTACACGTGGGTCGCGGCATTTGCCAATGCAGTTAATTTAAGCTGGCCACCTGTTGAACCGTTCTTGATGGATGTGCCATTGCACTACCATTACTTATATAATGTACATGTTGGACTGGCTGCGAATACGGCGGGCATTCCACTTATTTTCGTTGCCGCTCGCCTCGCGATGGTTTTTCACGCCTTTGTGTTGATCCTTGTATTATATGCGTTTGCGGAAGCACGGCTAAAGGCTGGATGGCTTGGTATTGTTGCGGCAACGGCATTGCTGTTGACCTTTGGCTATTCCGAAATCATGTGGAAGGATTTTCACTTTGCGACCGCCCAAATCATGTATCGGGTTGCATCTACAATCATCGCATTTCAATTATTTATTATGCTCATGGATGAAATCCTCGCGAGCAAGCGGGAGCGAATTCACTATTGGCTGATCGTTGGTCTAATTTTGGTTGGCAGCGGAACGCGGGTAAATATGCTGCCTATGTTGGCGGCTGGTGTTGGACTGCTGATGCTGTCAAAGATGGTTGATCTGGATCGCAAAAAAATTGGTGAGTATGCCGTGCTGCTAGCCACAATCGTTGGAGGGATAGTCTTCAGCGCCGTGTTCTTCCTTGGGGTAGGATCTGGTGTTTCAGATGGCACCAATCTGATTATGTTCAACCCGTTAAATATCCCCGTCTCGGAATGGGCGGAAGATAAATACGCGCCCATCGTACAAAGCTTGCTGGCAATGGGAGCTCCGAACTGGGTCGCTAGTCTCGTCTATCTGGTCGTGGCCATTTGTGGGCGAATGACGTTTCTTTTACCGGGTGTATTATTTGCCTTTGTGAGTCCTGCAATTAATCGGGATCTGCGGGTTATACTTACTGGGGTTGTGGTCGCGGGCATTGGTTTGCTTGTATTGATTGAAACAACTGTTCCCCAAGAGATATGGACATTTTATTGGTATGCAGATATTGCAATTGCGTTGATAGGTGCAGCCGGTTTGTATGCTTTGTGGCTCGCGCGACAGCATGCCTCTACAATTACCAAGATAGGTCTTTTGGCAACATGCCTTATCTTTGCTGTCCAAGTAACAGAATTTTCCGTTGGGTTTTTCCCAAAACTTGTATCAACCCAGTTTCCGATGCCTCAGCCGGAATTTCATGATCAACACAACGATGTTGTAGCGCAGACGCTTGCCAACACCATCACGGCGGGAGATGTGCTGGTCACGGGCGGAAAAATCGAAGCGCTGGATGATCGCACCTTTGCGGCAGCCGTACCAGGCATTCAGCTTTATGGGTCCCGTTACATTCTTACGGTCTATGCTACCAGAACCAGCATTGATCCGCTGGTTGCTTCACGCCTTTGGATTATTGACAATAATCTTTCACAGCCCGCTGACAGAGCTAGAGTAAAACAGGATGTCGGGCCACACCGTGCACTTTATTTTCTTTGGGTTGGCACCAGCAGGTTCGATACTAAGGGTATGACTCTGATTAAGGCGTGGGAAGATAGGTCGTTATGGAAGGTTGAATAAAGGAGCGTTGCTTGGCTGCCACCTAGCAAACAACGTGTTCGATGTGCGTGTTTGATGTGGGTGCAAGTCTGTCCAAACGCATCAGTTTTTTAAGCACCAGACACAAAAAAAGGCGGCTGGGGATTTTATTCCCTGGGCCGCCTTTTTCGTAAGTCTTATTCAAGCCTTACAAGTAAGAAACCTTACTTGTTAATCTGCCAGTTATGGCGGTTTTGAAGGGTTGAATGGTTACGTGCAGTGTTTGAACCGCTTTCGATGATCAACGGCAATGTATCAACTGCAACATCAACGCGGCGATCTGGGCTTAGGCATGTGCTAGCTGCGCTGCCTTTTACGGTTTCAGCACATTCGGTTGTTGGTTGGCTTTCGCCCACTGCGCTTACAACCGCAGTGCGGATCGATGTCACGCCTTGTGCAGAAAGATAAGATGCAACGGTTTTCGCGCGGCGTGCGGATAAAGCTTCGTTAGCTTTGTCGCTGCCACGGCGATCAGCAAAACCGGTAACGGTTGCGCCAGCAATTTTTTCATTCTTGAGCGATGCAGCAAAAGCATCCAAGGTTGCCTTGGATTGTCCGCTCAGGCTGTGTTTGCCTGTTTCAAAATATACGCTAGCTTTATCAACATTGTTGCTAGCAAGATCCGCACAAGCTGATAAGCTTAGTGCAAGCGCTGATAGTAGAACGAGTGAGAGTGTTTTTTTCATAAGGGAAGCCTCCGGCAAAGATATAGTGAGAGAGTGATACGTGGCGCTAAGATAGAGAATGTTGTAACGAGTTAAAAGTCCCAAATATCGGTTTTTACCCACCCGGCCTGATTTTATTCCATGAGTACATCTGAACAACACGCCCTGCATCTTATCGAAATCCTAGCAAAAGCGGGCCATACAACTCGTTTCGTTGGTGGTGCAGTGCGGGATGCGTTATTGGGCCTTCCTGTGGGGGAGGTCGATTTGGCGACCACGGCACACCCTGATGCTGTCACAAAGGTCTTGGTAACAGCGGGCATTAAGGTCGTGCCCACGGGCATCGCGCATGGCACGGTGACGGCTGTTGTGGCAGGCAAGGGGTTTGAAATCACCACGCTGCGCCGTGATATTGAAACCGATGGCCGTCACGCAACCGTGCAATATACGGATGATTGGCAAGAAGATGCAGCGCGCCGTGATTTCACAATGAACGCGTTGTTCCGTGATGCGGACGGAAAAATCTATGATTATTTTGGCGGCGGGGATGATGCCAAGGCTGGCCGTGTAAGGTTTGTCGGGGATGCGGCCGCGCGTATGAGTGAAGACGCGCTGCGCTTGCTGCGCTATTTCCGTTTCTTCGCGTGGCTTGGAAAGACGCAGCCGGATGATGCAACGTTATGTGCGATTGAAGCGGCGGCCCCCACCTTAAAAAATCTGTCGCGCGAACGTGTGTGGAAGGAAGTGAAGAAACTGCTCTCCGCACCAAATCCATCCGATAGCTGGATGTTGATGTTAAAGCATGGCGTGGTACGCGAATTTTTTCCGGAAGGGAAAAATCTGAAGACACTTTGCAATCTGATTTCATATGAACATGCGCGGCTGGTGGGCAAGGATGCCAACCCTTTGCTGCGTCTTGCCGCATTGCTGGATGGCGAAAAAATCGATGCTTTGGAGCTTAAAAACCGCTTTGCACTGTCGGGTGAGGAGACCCAAAAACTGGGTCAATTTTTGAAAAATCCACTAAGCGGAAGGGGCGAAACCGATCTTCCTACATTGTCTTTTGCGCTGCACCGCTATGGCATTGATTTAACTGAGGAATTTTTGGTTTTAAACATGGCCTGTGGCGCGCAATTTAATTGGGAATCGGCGCGCGACATGCTAGAAAACTGGCAGCCAAAAACCTTCCCGTTAAAAGGGGAAGATTTGCTGGCGATGGGCCTTCCACCGGGTCCGCGGTTAGGCGAAATTTTGCATAACGTTGAAGCATGGTGGGTGGCACAAAATTTTGTGCCAGATCATGCGGCTTGCATCCAAAAAGCAAAAAGCCTGATCAGCAATTAGAAAAGATACGTTCAAGAACGTGTCGTTCTTTTTTAAAAAAGGACGATTGTTTTTTATATGTTTGGAAAAAAGAAATGGCGAAAGCAAACGTGGTAACACCAGTAGAAAAAGCAGAAGAGCAAACCGATTACGGCGCGCAATCCATCACCGTCCTTAAAGGGCTTGATGCGGTACGCAAGCGCCCAGGCATGTATATCGGCGATACCGATGACGGTTCGGGGCTGCATCACATGGTTTACGAAGTGGTGGATAACGCAATTGACGAAACGCTTGCCGGCTTTTGTACGCAGGTTGATGTGATGTTGAATGCCGATGGCTCCGTCACTGTACGCGATAATGGCCGTGGTATTCCTGTCGACATCCACAGCGAAGAAGGCGTTTCAGCCGCCGAAGTGGTGATGACCCAATTGCATGCTGGTGGTAAATTCAACCAGAATTCCTATAAGGTTTCCGGCGGCTTGCACGGCGTGGGCGTTTCCGTTGTGAATGCGTTATCCGAATTCCTTGAACTGACCATTTGGCGTCAGGGTTTTGAATGGGGCATGCGTTTTGAACATGGCGACCGTGTTGCGCCATTGACCCAGCGTGGCAAGACGACGCTGACGGGGACCCAAGTCACCTTCATGCCATCCAAACAAACCTTTACCCAAACCGAATTCGATTTGCCGACCTTGGAACATCGTTTGCGCGAACTTGCATTCCTCAATTCTGGCGTGCATGTGGTGTTGACCGATAAACGCAAAGCAGAACCCAAGGTCGTTGATTTGCAATATACCGGCGGGCTGCAAGCTTTCGTTGAATATATCGACCGCAACAAGGAAGCCATTCACAAGCCACCCATTGCTGTTACCAAAGAAAAAGAAGGCATCACCGTTGAAGTGGCGATGCAGTGGAACGATAGCTATCACGAAAACGTGCTGTGCTTCACTAACAACATCCCGCAGCGCGATGGCGGTACGCATTTAACCGGTTTCCGCGCCGCACTGACCCGCGCGATTGATAAATACGCTGAAAGCTCGGGCATCAGCAAAAAAGAAAAAATCACTATTTCTGGCGATGATGCACGCGAAGGATTGTCATGCATTCTTTCGGTCAAAGTTCCTGATCCTAAATTCTCATCTCAGACTAAAGACAAATTGGTGTCATCCGAAGTTCGCCCTGTGGTTGAACAAGTGGTGGGGGAAGCCTTGCAGCAATGGCTTGAAGAACGTCCGGCCGATGCCAAGCGCGTGATGGGTAAAATCATCGAAGCAGCAATGGCACGTGAAGCAGCACGTAAAGCACGCGATTTGACACGCCGTAAGAACGCACTCGATATCTCATCCTTGCCGGGCAAATTGGCCGATTGCCAAGAACGTGACCCTGCACAATCCGAACTCTTTATCGTTGAAGGCGACAGCGCCGGCGGCTCCGCTAAGCAAGGCCGCAACCGCAAGAACCAGGCGATTTTGCCATTGCGTGGTAAGATTTTGAACGTAGAACGTGCGCGGTTTGACAAGATGTTGGCGTCTGCTGAAATCGGCACATTGATTTCCGCATTGGGCACCAGCATTGGCCGCGAAGAATTCGATGCCACCAAGGCGCGCTATCACAAAATCATCATCATGACCGACGCCGACGTGGATGGAAGTCACATCCGCACGCTGTTGCTAACCTTCTTCTTCCGTCAAATGCCGCAGCTCATCGAAAACGGTTATCTGTATATCGCACAGCCGCCCCTATACCGCGTGAAGCGTGGTTCGGCTAAGGAACGTTATCTGAAGAATGATGATGCGCTCGAAGCATATCTATCCGATATCGGTACCGAAGATAGCGGTCTGCGTTTGGCATCTGGTGCATTGCTGCAGGGCGAAGCGTGGAAAAAGCTATTCAACGAAAGTTTGGCGGCACGCGGTGCGGTTGAAAACCTCAACCGTAAAATCAACCATGCAGGCGTAATCGAACAAGCGGGCATGGCCGGCGTATTTGGCGATGCCAAAAAACGCGAAGCAGCCGTAGCAACACTGAATGCACGCTTGAAAGATATTCTGTCGGATAAGGAAACTAGCTGGTCTGCTGAATTAAACCAAGCCGGTGTTGTCGTGACCCGTAACAAGCGCGGCATCAAACATGCTTATATCCTTGATAACGATATGTTGGGCAGCGGCGATGCACGCAAGCTAGATGTCGCTACAACCGAGCTTCGCAAGCATCTTGAAAAACCAGCAACGTTGTTGGTAAAGGGCAAAGACAAAAACGAAATCACTGGCCCATTGGGCTTGGTCGAGCACGTGTTTGCCGAAGCACGTTCCGGCATGGCCATTCAACGCTATAAAGGTCTTGGCGAAATGAACCCGGAGCAACTATGGGAAACCACGCTGAACCCGGAAGTACGCACGCTGTTACAAGTGCGCGTGCATCATGCGGATGAGGCGGATGGTATTTTCTCCACGTTGATGGGTGATGTGGTTGAACCGCGCAAAGATTTCATCGTGCAGAATGCACTTACCGCAACCAATATCGACGCTTAATACGTTTATACCTAAGTCTGTGTGTGGATACGCAGTGCAGCTGTCGGCGCTGGTACAGGTGCTGTCGCGGCTGGCGTTGCAGGTGTCGGTGCAAATAATGCTGCTGTGGTGATGTGTCCTTGGGTGATTGACCGTGCATCTGCCGTGGTAATGGTACGCGACCCGCTCATCGCTACGGGTTTTGGATCCATGGGTTTGCCATTCGCCAGCGAATAGACTTCATAATGCAAATGCGGCCCTGAGCTTTCGCCGGTCGATCCCACAAAGCCGATGATTTGTCCCTGCTTGACGCGCGTACCTTCACGAATGCCCGGAGCAAATCGCGATAAATGCATAAAGCCAAAGCCATGCGTTTGGCCTTTCATCTTCAAAAAATTTCCCGCGCTGCCATGATAGGGCAAGACATCGCTGATGGTGCCATCTTGGGGTGCCAGAATGGGCGTGCCTTCCGGTGCTTGCATATCATGACCGTTGTGCATTTGTGCATGACCACCGCGTGGATGGTTGTGTACACCGTATCCACGATTACCGACGCGGTATGTTCCGCGCGGTAATGGCATGATAAATCCAGACCAGTGGCCTGTGGTGGATGTCTCGCGTTCATATTGGCGCATTTGCAGGAACGCAGCTGGCGTCATCCGCTGTCTCTTAAGTTCTGAATATCCGTCTTCGCGTGCCATGACTTATCCGATTATGCCTGACTGCCAATACGGTTGATATGTAAGGGTCGTGGCGGATGCGGCGCATCAGGTGTTGCTTCCGGCGGACGTTGCTGGGCATAAGCAGGGCGCGGTTGATTTTGATAGACGAGTTGCGGGGATGGCGCTGCTTGCGGTTGTCTGTATCCCGTATAACTATTGGCGAGCGGCGTGCCGTTATAGGTTAATCCATCGGGTGCTCTGGTTTGCATGATACGTTCTAGTCCTTCAGCGCCCACGATGCGGGCAATGCGTTGCTGGGCTGCCAGTAAATCGGCTTGGCCGCCCGTTGTGCTGGCGGCGGGATTCATATGCGCGATGTTGTTTGAACCAAACTGGAAATGCAAATGGGGGCCAGTGCCGCCATGCACACTGGCGAAGACGCGGTCTTGTTCGCGGCGTCCGCCATAACCCAATACGGTTGCCACATCGGCAACGAAGCGTTCTTTATCCTTATCAGTTCTTCCGGGAACACCGCTTAAACGCAAATCCATCGCATTGCCACGATGGTGTTCGGAATTCGCGGCGCCATATCCCGCATTTCGTGAACGTTGTGCATCGGTGCATGTACAATTGGTATGCGCCCCGATACCGATGGCACATGCGATGTGTACCAAACGTTTATCTACACCGTTCAGGTTTACTTCTGGCTTGGTTGAAAAGAATTGGCGCATCGAATTAAATCTGTCGCCAATCCAATCGCCAACACTGCGGATACGGTCAGGAATGCTTCGAATGAAATCGCGCGTGCCTTCCCATGCACGTTGTATCAAGCCCGGTTGTTCGGGTGGCGGCGATGGCGGTGTTGCATTCGGCGTCAAATCATAAGGACGTGGGGGCGGCGCATAATGGATTGGCGCACGTACGGGCTCGCGCGGGGGTTCGCGTACTTCATTTTGTCGGTAGATGCGCCACTGTGGGTAGGTGCTCATAAAACCAATCGTTCCTCAATACATGCCTAAAAGAAACTATTGAAACAATTTTATGTAATTCTGCTTAATTTTGAATTAAGATTGGCTTGTATGACCAGTTTTATTCTTTAAAATCAATGTCTTAAATTATTAGGTTAACGGAATGAAAACAACGACTTATATGATATACACATGATATTAATAATGACTTGCAACAATAGGCCGGTGGGTTATATAAACCACTGCCGCGTAGGAGCGGCAACATCATGATGGTTTTAATGCGGCAATCCGCCCCTTTTAAAAACCAAAATTGAGAATGAGAATTAAAGACATACAAGGTCATCACACACGATAAGGATTGAAGATGAAAAACTGGGTCAGACTTTATGTAGCCGTTGTTGCTGTTATGGTGTTTGGAATCGTTATCGCAGGTAAGGCATTTGCCCTTGAAGTTCCAGCTGCGTCGCAAGCTGCTGCAGTTCACAACATCACGCTCACGCTGAAAGACCACAAGTTCGACAAGACTGAAGTGGAAGCGCCCGCGAACCAGAAATTCACCATTACCGTCATCAATCAGGATGCGACTGCTGAAGAATTCGAAAGCAATGACATGCGCCGCGAAAAAATTGTTCCTGGAAATGGCACTATCACTGTGAATGTCGGTCCATTAAAGCCTGGTGTTTATAAATATTTCGGTGAATACCACGAAGATCTTGCCAAGGGCACGCTTACAGTTAAGTAAGTATTGGCTATTAAGTAAAACATACATCAGGACACATATATAATGTTTGCTGCAGCGATTATCGTCTTCCGTGAAGTACTCGAAGCGGCACTTATTGTATCCGTTATTCTGGCTGCAACCAAAGGCGTGCATAACCGTTTACAGATGATCTTTGGCGGCGTTGCTGCGGGCTGTATTGGTTCCTGTCTTGTCGCCATGTTCACTACCCAGTTATCCGGCGCATTTTCTGGCTTAGGTCAGGAATTATTCCACGCTGGAATTATGTTCACGGTGGTTGGCTTGCTGTCATGGCATATCATCTGGATGCAAAAGCATGGCCGTGAAATGGTGTGTGAAATGAAGGAAGTTGGTGCCGCCGTTGTGGCCGGCAGAAAATCATTATTCGCACTGGCAACCGTGGTGGCCTTGGCTGTGTTGCGCGAAGGCAGCGAAGTGGTTCTGTTCCTGCAGGGCATGGCAGCGGCAGGCGATGTGCAGAATTTGCTGCTTGGTTTGCTGCTTGGCCTTGCAACAGGTATTATTGCGGGATGGTTGCTCTATATCGGTTTCCTGAAGCTCTCCCTCAAACATTTATTCTCGGCAACCAATGTGGTGTTGATGTTGATTGCGGCAGGCATGGCAGCGCGTGGCGCCGATAAACTCATTCAGGCGGGTTTCCTTCCCTCGCTTTACGATAATGTGTGGGATAGCAGCGCGATTTTACCGGAAGCTAGTTTGCCAGGCCAATTTCTGGCCGCGCTGGTGGGGTACATCGCTCAGCCCAATGCGATGCAATTGGTGTTTTATGGCGTGACCGTGGCTGTAATTTTGATTTTGCTACGCATGCAGAAACAGCAAGCTAAACCAATTAAAGTTTAAGCGCCTACAGTTTTACTGCTTGAAATACCGGATTGATGTCGTGATTCCATTGCCCATTGAACAGGCTGATGAGCCGTTCTGCCTCGGTTTGTTCAATATCCAGCAGCGTTAATAAGGGTTCAAGATAACGCGTTTCATCTGCGCCATTGGGGTTACGAAGTGCACGGCGGCGTAAACCCTGCACGGAAAGCGTGACAATTTGCTTGGCAATTGCGAACACTTTTTGGCCGCCCAGCATGGTGTCCATGCCTTGGCCTGGAACATTCGCTCTGGCTTCATTGATCTGCTGCAAGCTCCAGCTCTTCACCAACGCTTCCGTTTGATTAAACGCGGTATCATCATACAGCAATCCGACCCACAGGGCAGGCAAAGCTTTGATCATCGCGGCATTGCCGACATCCGCGCCGCGCATTTCGATATAGGTTTTCAAACGTACATCAGGGAACATAGTGGTGAGATGGTTCATGTAATCGAACATCATCGGTTTTTCACCGGGCAATGCCGGTAATGTTCCTGCCATGAAATCGCCGAAGGATTGACCGGCGGTATCAATGTATTTTCCGTCGCGGTAGACGAAATACATCGGCACATCGAGTGCGTAATCGACATAGCGTTCAAAATTAAATCCGTCTTCAAATACTACAGGCGGTATACCGCAACGTGCTGCATCGACATCTGCCCATACGCTAAAACGGTTGCCATAGCGGCCGGAAAGCTTGCCTTTGGCAAACGGCGAGTTGGCAAATAACGCTGCGGCAATCGGCTGCAATGCAAGGCTGACGCGCATCTTGCGAACCATATCGGTTTCGTCTGTGAAATCTAAATTCGCCTGCGTCGTGCATGTGAGCTGCATCATCTCCAGCCCGCGTCCACCCACTTTCGGCATATAGTCGCGCATGATTTTGTAGCGGCCCTTTGGCATCCATGGCAATTCATTGATGTCTGCGGTGGGGTGATAGCCAATCGGCATGAAGGTTACGCCAAGTTCTTTGGCGATTTGCGTACTTTCATCGATATGCTTATCCAGCTCATCGCTCATCTCATGCAAATTACTGAGTGGTGCGCCTGATAATTCGTATTGGCCTGCTGGTTCTAGGGATATGCTTTCACGGCCACGTGTTAAGCCAATCAGCGTGTCGCCTTCCATGACTTTGTCAAAACCAAAGCGCGTCATGCCTTCAAGCAATGCTTTAATGCCATTCGCGCCATCATAAGGAACGACCTTATTGGTCTTCGTATCAATCACAAATTTTTCATGCTCGGTGCCAATCAACAAACCGTTTTTCGGTTTTGCGCCCGATGCGTGGTATGCCACCAGCTGGGCTTTGTTCTCGATAATTTCATCAGCTTGGGTTGGGAGAACAGACATTCAAGGCCATAAAGGGTCAGAGTGGCGGTATTAATCACTGAAACCGTAATATAGGGCAAAGGTTTAAAATTTCACCCTATGGATAGGGGGCTAGTCCTTTTTTAGGGCCTGAATAATGCTGAGGGCCGAAATGGCCGCCGTATCAGCGCGTAAAATGCGCGGTCCTAAGGTTACAGGCGTAACGAAGGGGAGGGCGCGCAGCACCTGAAATTCTTTATCGCTGAAGCCGCCTTCGGGGCCGACCATTACCGCCAAGGCTGGCATATTCATGGATGCCATTGCCGTTGCAATCGGCGTGGCATCGCCTGCTTCGGCACATAACAAGATATGTTTGTTGGGGTTCCAGTTTTTTAAAAGCACATCCAGCTTTTGTGCGTCATGAATTTTTGGAACGGATAGGCGTTCGCATTGTTCGGCCGCTTCAATCGCAATCGCTTCGTATCGTTCGGTTGGAACACGCGTTACAACCGTGCGCTCCGTGATGATGGGGTAAAGTTCGGATGCGCCCAGTTCGCTGGCTTTTTCGATTGCTATATCGCCATGCCCGCGTTTGATGGGCGCAAATAGCAGCGTTAATTGGCCTTCATTGATTTGTTTGCGTGTTTGTTTGTGGGTGGTCACCACAACGCTTTTCTTGGTGATAGCAAGCGTGCCTTGCCATTCGCCATCGCGCCCATTGAACACCAAAATCTCGTCGCCATCATTCTGGCGCATCACATGCTTCAGGTAATGACTTTGCTTTTCATCCAAGGGGAAGGATGACGAGGCGGAGCAATCTGCACTGACAAAGAGCCGTATCATGTCGTGAACAATTTTTGAAAGAAAGGTTGATCAAATAGCAGTTTAACACTCATTCCCATCGACACAACCACCAGTGCAATCCGCACCAGTTTGGTGCCATGTTTGATGACCAAAGATGCGCCGATATAGGAGCCGGCAAAGGTTCCTACCATCACTACGGCTGCATAAACCCAATGAATATGTGGGCTGCCGATGAAGCTGAGAAAGCCACCCATACCACCAAAGGTATTATAAAATTTCGCATTTGCCGTGGCACGTGACAGCGTTGTACCAAGCAACGATACAGCGCTGAGCGCATAAAATGTGCCGGAGCACGGGCCGAAAAATCCGTCATATAATCCAAGAAGTGGCAACGCACAGAAGGTGTAGATAGCGGGCGAGATGCGCGCCGAGCCAGCGGCATGGCCCGCTTGCGGGTTGGTCACCAGCCAGATGCAGATTAAAATGAGCAAGACAGGAACAAGGATTTTTAAAAAATCATTGGGAATATGTTGCACTAATATGCCGCCCAGAATACCAAAAGCGAGGGCGATAAGCGCACGCGGCAATTCCACTTTTAAATTTAATTCGCCATGTTGCCAAAAGCGTAACGAAGCACTGGAATTAGCTGCAATTGCGGTGGGAAAGTTGGTGGCAATTGCCTGCAGCGGCGATAGGCCAAGCGCCATGAAACTGGGGATGGTCAGCAATCCACCGCCGCCCGCCATCGCATTGATGGTGCCCGCGACCAGACCCATGATAAGTAGAAAAACCATATGCCAAAGATTAGTATCTGCAAGCGTAGTTTCAGACATTGAACAGTTTCTGCAAGATGCCTTGCTGCCATAAGAGTTTCGCGCTCATGGCGAAGGACATGATAACCAAGATTGGACGAATGAGCCCCGTTCCATGGTGAATGACAAGACGTGCGCCAATTTGCCCGCCGATGATATTTCCAACTGCCATCACGCCGCCGAATAACCAGAATATTTTTCCCTGCGCCAGAAAAAATAATAGCGGCGCAAAATTGCTCATCAGATTATAAAGTTTGGCACGTGCGGTTGCTTCATCCAGTTTTAAACCCAGCAATGCAACCGCGCTAAGCGCATAAAAACTGCCTGCGCCCGGTCCCAAAAAACCATCATAAAACCCAATAAAAGGGATAATAAAACCCATATATAGGGTGAAGGGAATTTTTGCGACAGCTTCGACATCGCCAAGCTTCGGGCTGAATAAAACCCAACACGCGATGGCGATGAGCAAAAACGGAATGATGCTTTTCAGCGTATCGGGATTTACAACCATCACCATCGCAGCGCCAGCAAGACCGCCTGCAAAAGCGAACGCAGCAGAGGGTAAATATTTTTTTATATCCAGTTTTCCTGCACGCCAAAAGCGATAGGTGGAACTGAGCGCGCCGAACGTTCCTTGGAATTTATTGGTGGCAAGCGCCGTGACGGGATCAAGCCCAGTTGCCATCAAGCCCGGCACGGTGAGTAATCCACCGCCGCCTGCCATTGCATCGATTGTCGCGGCAACCACCGCAAGACCAAAGAGCAGGGCAAGATGCAAAAAATCTGTTTCTATCATCCCACATTCTAATAAGGGATTTGAGGTTGGCTGTGCACTGGATAATTGAAGAATTTTGAATTTAGGTGTGCAGGCGCTAACCACATCAACTAACCAAGGTCAGTTTGTTGGAACGCATGAATCGTTCTGGATATCTTCTTGCACCCAGAACAGTTTTTGACAAAATTAATTGTAGAAAATAGACCGCCTTGACAGAAAATAAGGCTGAGAGTTAGTTGTCCGTGACAAGCGATTAAGGGCCTGATTATTGGGGTTTTGATGATAAACCTAACACTCAATCCATGTGGCCAATAAATTAAAAAAGCCTTTAAATAAGCGCTTGACGGGGCTGGGCCGAATACATAATATCCGCGCGCTTTCTGAATATTGCGTTATTTCAACAGGTCAAACTTTGCAAAAAACACAATAAACAAAGGCTTTTTAGTTGTTTTACCATGTGCTGTGCGTAATCCTGCTAAATGAAGGCGAGTTTTGTTCTGAGAGAAGCCACTGGCTTTAAGCCTCAAGGTTGCCACCTCCGCCCCCGTAACCATTTACGGGTTGAGAAAGCGGAGTTGTTGTTGCAGAGGTCAGTTTCTCTCCTAAAGCCAAAAGCAATTTTGCTTTTGGCATTTTTTGTTTGGAATGTTTTGATTTTTCGGTGCTTTTTTACCTAAGTGCTTGAAAATCAAAGAACTTTAAAAGGAATTAGGCGTATGCCAACAATTAATCAGCTTATCCGCAAGAAGCGCGGCTTAAAGAAGACCCGCGATAAGGTTCCTGCTCTGCAAGAATCGCCTCAGCGCCGCGGTGTTTGCACCCGCGTGTACACAACCACGCCAAAGAAGCCTAACTCCGCACTTCGTAAAGTTGCACGTGTGCGCTTGACCAATGGCTTTGAAGTTATCAGCTACATTCCTGGTGAAAAGCACAATCTTCAAGAGCATAGCGTTGTGATGATCCGTGGTGGTCGTGTGAAGGATCTTCCCGGCGTTCGTTACCACATTATTCGCGGCACCCTCGATACCCAAGGCGTGAAAGACCGCCGTCAACGTCGCTCCAAATACGGCGCGAAGCGTCCTAAATAATTTTAAAAGGAATACCACATGTCACGTCGTCATAGAGCAGAAAAACGCGAAATTCTACCAGATCCAAAGTTCGGTGATCTTGTCCTCGGCAAGTTCATGAACGTGTTGATGATTTCCGGCAAGAAGTCTGTTGCTGAAAGCATCATCTACGGTGCGCTCGATAAAGTTCAAAAAGTGACCAAGGTTGCTAATGACAATCCTTTGGAAAACTTCCACAAGGCACTGAACAATGTTCGTCCGTTCCTTGAAGTTCGTTCACGCCGCGTTGGTGGTGCTACGTATCAGGTTCCGGTTGATGTTCGTCCGGATCGCGGTCTTGCACTTGCGATGCGCTGGATGATTAATGCTGCACGCTCACGCAATGAAAAGACCATGATTGATCGCCTTGCTGGTGAAATTATGGATGCAATCAACAATCGTGGCGCTGCTATCAAGAAGCGTGAAGACACCCATCGTATGGCCGAAGCCAACAAGGCTTTTGCTCACTACCGTTGGTAAGGTTGGCGTTGGTAATCGTCTAGGTAATCAATTATTTGTTCTAAGGTTTAGGAAAACGTTATGGCCCGTCAGTATCCTCTCGAAAAGTACCGCAACTTCGGCATCATGGCTCACATCGATGCTGGTAAGACGACGACGACTGAACGTATTCTTTATTATACCGGAAAATCTCACAAAATCGGCGAAGTGCATGATGGCGCTGCGACGATGGATTGGATGGAACAAGAACAAGAACGTGGTATTACCATTACCTCGGCTGCGACCACCTGCTTCTGGCAAGGTCACCGCCTGAACATCATTGATACCCCAGGCCACGTTGACTTCACCATTGAGGTTGAACGCTCCCTTCGCGTACTCGATGGCGCAATCGCTGTATATGACTCGGTTGCTGGTGTTGAGCCGCAATCCGAAACCGTATGGCGCCAAGCCGACAAGTACAACGTGCCACGTATTGCATTCGTAAATAAAATGGATCGTACTGGCGCGAACTTCTACCGCACCGTAGACATGATGGTTGACCGCCTTGGCGCAAATCCATTGGTCACCCAGTTGCCAATCGGTACCGAAGCCGATCACAAAGGTATCGTCGATCTTCTCAAGATGAAGGCTGTTGTTTGGAAAGACGAAGCCTTGGGCGCAGAATTCTTTGAAACCGAAATCCCAGATGATTTAAAAGAAAAGGCTGCGGAATACCGCGCCAAGATGTTGGATATGGCAGTTGAAATGGATGATAAGGCGATGGAAGCCTATCTGAACGGTCAAGAACCAGACCTTGCGACACTTAAGATGTGCATCCGCAAAGGTTGCATCATCCGTAAGTTCGTACCTGTATTGTGCGGATCCGCATTCAAGAACAAGGGCGTTCAACCGATGTTGGATGCCGTTGTTGATTACTTGCCTTCACCACTCGACATTCCAGCTGTGAAGGGTGTGCACCCTGATTCAGGTGAAGAACTGACCCGCAAGGCATCTGACGATGAACCGTTTGCTGGTCTCGCATTCAAGATTATGACCGACCCATTCGTGGGTTCATTGACCTTCTTCCGCGTTTACTCCGGTAAACTGGAATCAGGTTCATATGTTCAAAACACCATTAAAGATAAGCGCGAACGTATCGGCCGCATGTTGTTGATGCATGCCAACACCCGCGAAGAAATCAAAGAAGCCTTTGCAGGCGACATCGTTGCGTTGACCGCACTCAAGGAAACCACAACCGGTGAAACACTTTGCGATGAAGCAAAGCCAGTTATTCTGGAACGCATGGTATTCCCAGATCCAGTTATCGAAGTTGCGATTGAACCAAAGACCAAGGCTGACCAAGAAAAAATGGGCGTTGCACTTGCTCGTCTTGCTCAGGAAGATCCGTCGTTCCGCGTAACATCCGATCAAGAAACCGGCCAAACCATTCTTAAGGGGATGGGCGAACTTCATCTTGAAATTAAGGTCGATATCCTTCGCCGTACGTATAAGGTTGATGCAACCGTTGGCGCACCGCAAGTTGCGTACCGCGAAACCATCAGCAAAAAGACAACGGTGGATTACACCCATAAAAAGCAATCC
>CAZMQI010000001.1:78729-172953 GCA_964568585.1 uncultured Rhodospirillales bacterium | reverse complement strand
CAATAAATGGGTCGAACCCTATGTCTGGGATATTAAAATGCCTACACCCACCACGCCAGAAGAAGCGGTAGGCCTTGCATGGCGCGAAAAATATGCGCGGGGTGAAGCCATCGACATTATCAAGCGTGTTTGGCTTTATGTGCTGATCGGCGTTGGCCTTGGTGCGGGTTTACATGGGTATGTGCCAAAAGAATGGTTTTTGGAACACGCGGGGCCAGATAATCCCTTGGCTGTGCCACTGGCCGTTTTGATGGGTATTCCGCTTTACTCGAATGCCACGGGCATCATTCCTGTGGCTGAAGTTCTGTTGAACAAGGGCGTTCCTGTCGGCACTATTCTAGCCTTTATCATGAGCATCGTGGCGATATCTCTGCCGGAGCTGTTGATCCTGCGTAAAGTCTTGAAGCCGCAAATGTTGGCATTCTTTGTAGCGTTCCTGTTCATTGCCTTTGTCGGCGTGGGCTATCTGTTCAACTTTATCTTTGGGGGGTAATCATGCAAATTACTGTACTAGGTAAGGGATGTTCCCGCTGCGAGTCCACCATTCACCGTATCGAGCGCGAAGCAGCAGAGCTTGGCGTTCCAATTACCATTACAAAAATTACCGATGAGGTAGAAATCATCAAGAACGGTGTCATGACAACACCTGCTGTTAAAATTGGTGACAAAATTGTGCATTCAGGAAGCATTCCTTCCATTGAGGAAGTACATGGATGGTTAAAAAATAACACAGGTGAAAAGCTATGACCAAAGAGTACAGGGCAATTATTGACAAATTGCATGGGCGGCTGACCTTCTCTGATATATGCCGCCGATGCCTTGGCTCTTCCAACCAAACTAATCAAGTGAGCTAATATGATGCGAGGAAATCGAGCCTTATTTTTTGCACTCACTATATTGCTTGGTCTGCCCTGTGTTTTTGTATCTGGACAGTCTCATGCCGAAACTGCTCTGAAACAGGATTATATGATTGTAAACTCAGAAATTATAAATATTGATAGGGCGATAAATGAGTTTCAAATCGCATTAAAGACTGCGTTGATGGCAGCGATGTCAGAAGGTGGCCCAAAATCCGCTATTAAGGTATGCAATGAAAAGGCGCCGGAAATTGCCAATAATATATCGAAAAAGACCAATATGACCTTGCGTCGGACGAGTCTGCGTTGGCGCAACCCAGACAATCAACCTAGCGCGCAAGAAGAGAATATCCTGAATGCGTTTGAAGTCAGGAAGAGCGCAGGGGATTCTATCGCTTCTTTAACGGACACAGTGCAGACAAGTGAAGGCTTGCGGTACATGAAAGCCATACCGATGCAGGGGATGTGTGCGGCATGTCATGGCAAAAACATTGAGCCAAAACTATATCAAACCATCACGTCAATCTATCCTGATGACAAGGCTATCGGATTTCAGGAAGGGGATATACGCGGCGCATTTTCTGTGCTTATCAAAGCAGTTACAACGAACACTTCTCATGATTAAAAAAGACATATGTGTTAATAGCGTAAAGGAATAAAATAATGCTCGAACTTTTTGACCCAATTCTGCTTGCGCGCATCCAGTTTGCCTTTACGGTGAGTTTTCATATTATCTTTCCGGCTTTCACAATTGGTCTTGCCAGCTTTCTGGCTGTTACAGAATGGCGCTGGCTGAAAACGGGGAACGAGCTTTACCGGGATATCTATAAATTCTGGGTCAAGATTTTCGCTGTGGCCTTTGGTATGGGTGTGGTGTCAGGCGTCGTCATGTCCTATCAATTCGGCACGAACTGGTCGATTTTTTCCGATAAAACAGCCAATGTGCTTGGCCCATTACTCGGCTTTGAAGTGTTGACAGCATTTTTTCTGGAAGCGTCTTTCCTGGGTATCATGCTGTTTGGCTGGGGGCGAGTTAGTAAGAATATGCATTTTGTCTCAACCTGTATTGTTGCTGGCGGGACTTTGTTATCTGCATTTTGGATTCTATCCGCCAATAGCTGGATGCAAACGCCGCAAGGGTTCGAAATCGCGGCAGATGGAAGATTAATGCCCACGGATTGGTTAGAGGTTATCTTTAATCCGTCGTTCCCTTATCGCTTTGCACATATGGTGATTGCCGCATATTTGACAACCGCTTTTGTTGTTGGGGGTGTTGGCGGGTTTTACCTATGGAATAAACGTCATATTTCACAGGCTCGTATCATGCTTGGGATGGCGACGATTATGGCAGCCTTGGTTGCTCCAACACAGCTTATGGTTGGCCATATGCATGGTGAAAATACGATGCATCACCAACCCGCCAAAGTTGCTGCAATGGAAGGCAACTGGGACCATACAACCAACGCGCCGCTTTATTTATTCGGCTGGCCAGACCAGAAAGCTGAAGAAACAAAATTCGGCATTGCCATTCCAGGCGGCGCAAGCTGGGTATTAACGGGTGATGTAAATGGTAAAATCCCAAATCTAAAATCATTCAAGCCGGAAGATCGCCCGCCCGTTGCATGGGTGTTTTGGTCCTTCCGTCTTATGGTTGGTCTTGGAATGTTGATGATATTAATTGGCGCTGTCAGCGCGGTTCAATACTTCCGTGGCAAGCTGTTTGAAAGCCGCTGGCTACATGGCTGGTGGATGCTGATGATGCCATCAGGTTTTGTTGCTTTGCTAGCTGGATGGTTCGTCACTGAAATCGGACGTCAGCCTTGGACGGCATATGGTGTCATTCGTACGGCTGAATCTGTATCGCCGGCTATTCTCGGACCGCAGGTTGCGTGGTCACTGCTGGCTTTTGTTATTATGTACACCTTTGTCTTTGGTGCAGGCAGTTATTATATCCTTAAACTAATCGGAAAAGGCATTCCTGCAGCTGATGAAAAAGAACAATACTATAAGCACGGTATCAGCGCTTCAGTGACAGAGTCTGCCACGCCAAAAGGAGACAAAAATGTTTGATTTTTCTGCTGCGATTGACCTTCCGCTTATTTGGGGATTCCTGATCGCCACCGCTGTGCTTATTTATGTGTTACTGGATGGTTTTGATTTGGGGATTGGGATTATCTTTCCATTCGCACCATCCGATAAATGCCGTGACCGCATGATGAACTCGATTGCTCCATTCTGGGATGGGAACGAGACGTGGCTTGTACTGGGTGGTGGCGGGTTGTTTGCCGCATTTCCGCTTGCCTATTCAATATTGATGCCCGCATTTTATATACCTCTCATTATTATGCTTCTTGGGCTCATCCTTCGCGGGGTTGCCTTTGAATTCCGTTTTAAGGCTAGCGACACATCACGCCATATCTGGGACAAAGCCTTTCATTTTGGCTCTCTTAGTGCCGCGTTCTGCCAAGGCATGATCCTTGGTGCATTCGTTCAAGGAGTGGAGGTGACTGGACGCAATTTCTCCGGTGGGCCATTTGATTGGGCAACGGGATTTAGTCTGATGACAGGTATTGCCGTTGTGTTTGGCTATGCATTGCTGGGGTCCACATGGCTTGTCATGAAAACCGAGGATGTTACTATGGAATGGTCACGGCGGGTGGCTTCCTATGTTTTGGGATTTGTAGGTATTTTTATGGCACTCGTCAGCATTGCAATGCCGTTAATGAATGACAAAATTCAAACCTTCTGGTTTAGTATCCCGAATATTTTCTTCCTGCTGCCAATACCGCTTATCACTGCAGGACTGTTCGGGTTGATTTGGTACGATCTGCATCACAAAAAAGCAGAATACCGTCCGTTCCTTGCCAGTATGGGTGTGTTTCTGATGGGCTATTTGGGGCTAGGCATCAGCATTTTTCCATGGCTTATACCCTTTAAATACAGCATTTGGGATGCTGCTGCATCAGGCCCGGGCTTGTCCTTGATGTTGGTTGGCGTTGTACCGTTATTGCCGCTTATTCTGGGTTATACGGGCTACTGCTATTATATTTTCAGAGGAAAAAGCAGCCATGAACACATGTATTGAACCTGTTCGAAATTGGCTGAATAAGCACCCTAAAACCAAGCAGTGGGCGTGGTTTATTGCCCTGTGGTGTGTTGGCCTGCTGACTGTTATGGCTGCGGCTTATCCCATAAAGTGGATTATCAAGAGCATGTGATTCAAACACGAGAGCTGACTGGTAAATTCATACAGTGTGTTGGCCAGAAAGCCATAAAGTGCAAAAATTCCCTGTACTTTCCCTGTTTAGCAGGGAAAATCAGCAGAGAAGAATGCGAGTATGACTTTGTGCACCGCCAGTTTTTAGAGCATTATCAATAAATGGCTCTACTTAAAAAATTCAAAACTCCCTATGGCATTATTCGCGTGATGCGTAACTCTGACGGGACACGCGAGTATTATCAGAACGGCTGTTTCCACAGCCAATCGACGGCGCGCGGGGTCAGCGTGTGCGCTTATGTGCACGTTATTTATCAAATCATTCGCCAGAAGAAAGCGCGCAATGTTTTAATTATCGGCTGTGGCGGCGGTACATTAGCGACCATGTTGAGCCGTAAGGATTGCGATGTAACGGTGGTGGATATAAACCCTGCGGCGTTTAGTATTGCGAAGGATTATTTTAATATGCCAAGCACGGTTAAATGTGTGGAGTATGATGGCATTGCCTATATCCGCGCCGCTAAGCGAGTTTATGATGCGGTGGTGATTGATGTATTCGATACGGCGAATAAGGTTCCGCCCGCGTTCACAACTAAAGGATTTCTTGGCGCAGCAAATAAGATTTTAAAGCGCGGCGGGGTGTTCATCATGAATGTCATGACGAAGGATGATGCGGATAAAAGCGCGCATCGCGTTGCAAAAAACATGCATGCTGCGGGAATGAATGTATCGATGGTTGATTGGCCGAATGAAAAAGACCGCAATAGCATTCTGGTGGGCGGTTCGCTTGCGGGTGTGGCCATCCCATCAGGTGATGAGCCATCGTTTGTCAAAAAGGATATGAAGGGGCTTATTTGTAAGAAGCTTTTCATTCGTGCGAAGGCACGTTAAGGGCAGACAGCAACATCAAGCCTTGAACAGCCAATAAAAAAGCTGCCTTATTGCTAAGGCGGCTTTTATTTTTTTATTCGCGTGGGCTTATGCAGCTTTTAGCGACTGCTCTGCACTTTTGCGGAGTTCTGCTTCGAGATAATCGGCAAGCTTTTGAATGGCGAAAATGCCGGCTTCTTTTTCGGCTTGTGGATTGTAGTTGGTGTTGGTGTTGATGTCGTAGACATAGGTTTTGCCAGCGGCATCACGAATGAATTCAACGCCAGCAACGCTGATGGAGTTATCAGCAAGGAACGTTTCAAGTTTAGCAACAATCGGGTCTTGGAAATCTTTCTGGATTTCAAATAGGCCGCCTGCAGATGTTGTCATACATACTTCGCCAGCAGGAGCTGGTGTATCGATACGGCATGCTTCGGCTGGGCATAATTCGAAGCCTTGGCTGGTATCCACCTTCACGGCGTAGACAAACTTGCTGCCGATGAATTCAAGGCGGTGGATGAACGGTTGTGGTGCCTGAATGTATTCTTGCAGCAGCATAATATCATCCATGGAACTGGTGTAATCGGGATGTGCCAAATAATCTTCGAGAACCTTAAGGGATTGGATGAGTTGGATGCCAATACCCTTGCCGCCACGGTTTGGCTTCAGGATGAACGGTGCTTTGAAGGTTTTTGCTTTCTCGAGTATGTCGGCCTTACCAAAGCAAGCAACGGCGCGCGGCACATTGATGCCCGCTTTTTGCAAGCGTACATATTGGTCAGCCTTGCTGATTTCCAAACGCAATACGCTGGATGGGTTGATGACGCGTGCGCCATTTACTTCCAGCCATGTCAAAATCGCTGCTGAATAATCAGGAGCATGGGGATGGTTGCGCGTATAGGACGATGCGCTGGTCTTGTTGAAGTATACGCCCGGTGCTGGTGGCTGGGTTAAATCGATATTACCGCCATCGAGAAAGATACTGGCATGGGGGATACCGCGTTCATCCAAAACTTTACGAATGGGGTCAAACCATTGGTCGTTTTCATGTAGGACGTAAACTGTGGTCATATGCTTTCTCCTGTTTAAATACCGTAATAGTTATAAGGTCAAAGTGGGGGTCGCTGCAATATTGCGATGTTGCTGCGATAAATGCACCACATTTGCTGCGGCGGCGCGTATTTGTGCCAGCAAGGTGGGGATATGGTCGATGCCCTGGGCAATCAAGGTGATGTGTTTTGGATAGTAATCCACCGTATCGCGAAGGCCGCGTTTAATTGCATCCTCTGGAGTCATGGCGTGTTTGACATCCGCTTCGCCTTTCAAACGTGCATCATCCGCCAGATCAAAATTGCGTTGCGCGATTTCAGTGATAGGGCGGTGACTGCTTTTCGCTAAAGCGAGTGCATCGGCATGGGTATAGCTGTATGGAGATGCGCTGTCGTTCCAGTTTGCAATCTCAATCACTTCATCACGCTTGCCGATAGCCTGCAAGGCAAGTACAGCGCGGCTTAGATTGCCCTTGGCTTCCAACCGTTCAGCAGCTCCAACAGAAAGGGTATCACGTGCCCCAAGCAGGTATTCAATCCCTTCGATATGGAGGCGAAGTTCGGCGGCATTGCGTGCATCGCCTTGCTTTTCGAAGATTTCTGCACCGTGCGTCAGATTGAAAATCGCGGCTTGGAGGGGGGCGGAGATTTTGTATAAGGGGCCGTGTTCACGAACCTTGTCGGCCAATTCTTGTTGCGCGTTGGCATATTCGTTGGAATGGATTTCTGCAATGCGCTGCTTCACCGCGTCTTCTTCCAATGGCAAATCCTTGAAATGGGGATGCTTATTCCACCATTGGTGATACGCGGCCAATGCGTTGCCACCTTCTTTCAACACGTTTTTGCTGGGGCTGCCGCCTTCGAATACCAATTGGCCGTTTTCGCTGGCGCTGCGTGCATGCTTTTGGCCGATATTCATCGCGCCTTTGGCGACAACACCTCTGATAAGTGCTTCATCCGACAGCAAGGCATCTTCGCTATAGGTGTAGGCATCAATTTCTGCGCCGTGAATATGGCCGCCTTTGATGACGATGGGGCCAACGCGGCCATCAACCAGAACCGGTGCTTGTTCTTTGGTTGCGGTGTGGGTGATGGCACCTTCGATATAGGATTTGCCAAGAATGGTGACAGGCGCGGTGGATTGTTCGGAGCATACGCTGCCATTTTTTAGTACAACGCCGCCATCCAGATGCACAGCGCCACTGAGGTCAACATTGCCAAGCAAGATTGCGCCATCTTCAATCACCGGAACATGGCCAGCAAAACTACGCACATGTGGGCCATCGGCCAAAGTCACGAAATTGGTGCGGTTAGCATTAACTGCTAAAATCCATGCGGGGATTTCAATGGTGCTGTTGGTGCGTGGCGCATCTGCCCGCAGTTGAATGTTCTGGCTTGCTTGCGGTACATGGGCATAGATGGCTGCGAATTCACCCAGACGTGCGCTGAGCGTCGTGCGTTCCAGCGCATCAACGGTGAACACAACGCGGTCTGCGGTGCTGACAGGCTTCAATGCATGATCAATCACTGCTTGGCGGTGCACGGTGATGTTCACATCATCGGCGATGGCGGTTAGTGCCTGCTGCACATTGTTGATGATAATATTGGCATTCAGGAATGCATCGTTCAATGCAGCGTGTTCGTCTGCTTTTGGCTTATACGCACCAAGCAGGAACAATTTCGCTTTAATCAGGTTTTGTAAATCTTGAATATCATGATTGTTGGTCGCAATCAGAATGCGTTGTGCGCGGTCAAGATGCAGGACTTCAGATTGCAGCGGCGCATTGTGCCATACAATATCGCCATGTTGCTTGGCTGCTTCCTGCTGATAGGCAACTTGTTTGATGTGTTGGGTTTGATGGTAGAACCACAGCCAGTTGGCAAGGGTGGGGCGATGCACCAGATTACGGTCCTGATTATTAATCCAGCTTTCAACGCCGACATCGGCAAGTTCGGTGGTATCGTAATTGCCGAATGGCGATAGCTGATGCGGGCGACGATCCAAACGCCATACATGTTTTAGTTTGCGATCTATCGCTTTGGCAGTTGTTTTGTATTCATCGCTGCCTTGTTCAAGGGTGAGTAGATGTTCGGTCTTCGCATTCAGCCAGTCAAAATCAGTTTCGGAAAAGAAGATAGGACGGAAAATGGCATCGCCTTCGTCATCTTGTCCCGCATAAAACTTGTCCCAACCTTGCTTTGGAATAAGGGTGTCTTGATCAAGTTCGGTTCTGGGCAAAATAATCGCAGGGGTTCCGAGATAGTAATTATCAGCATGAATCAGCGCGCCTTTTGGCACGGAAACGCCGGGACCGATATAGGCGCCGGGTTCAACCGTGATGGGGTGTTCAGGGGTGCCATTCAACACAGGCGCAATATTGGCGAATGACCATGCGCCCCATGTTGCGTTTTCAGAGATACCGCCATGTGCAAAGCCTGCGCCTTCTTCCAGCGTGCTGTCGCGCACGGTGCAATAATCCATTAATAGCGAATATTGTTTTAAAACAGTTCCGCGTTGGTCGCTGCCAATTACTTCGGATTGGCGGCGGATGGTAACATCATTGGCGATTTGAACGTTTCCAATAATACGTACTTCACGCGAGATGAGCTGGCTGGTAATGAACGGGATGGTGCCGTCTTTGGCAATTACAATCGTGCCTGCGGCATCATCCAATGCAGTGTTGAACGCATTATGCGCCCATACTCCATGCTGGTTCAGCGGGTTGAATGATTTTTTTAAGTTGGTTAGTGCGCTCATAACAGTTCCACATGATTAAAAAATACGTTTGATGCACAAACATAAAATTTGCCAACGCGCACAAAACAGCGCGTTAGAGAATGTGGGGTTGTGTCTATAAGGAAAGACGAACCGCCCATGCTGTACATCACATCTCACAAACAACATGGGCAAATGAAACCCGAAGGAGCGAATGAAACCCCGAACTGTTATTTGGAGGGACTACAGCTGAGCTTGAAAAGGCGTTTCACAAACTGCGTTTTCAAATGAGAGGCATCACGAAACCCCTCCAGCTATAGCGCTTTAGCACTTGATGACGCGGTTGCAAGCAAGCCCTCAAATCCCGCGATGCTTTTTTATTCAAAAAGCATGACTTGAATTTAAGGTTGAAAGCATTGATTGTCAACTGAATTAATAGGGATTAATAGGCCCAAACCTTCAATGTTTAAAGGCTTAAATCATCATCGGTAAATTTTTACTTTCCATATACATGCAAAAAGGCTGCCTGTTTCCAGGCAGCCTTTTCAACGCTCACTCTAACGTATGTTCCGCTTAACGGAAGTGCAGCGGGAATATGAAATTAATACCAGCCGACGGTTCTGGAGGAGGCGCAACGACCACAGGTGGTGCGTATACAACTTCCGTAGCATATGGGTTTACAGGGTATGGATAGACGGGTGCGTTATAGTAACGATAGTCTTTTCCAACAACCCAATACCAACCATAACGTCCGTTATAGCGTGTGCGTTGCCAGCGACCTTGGCGCCATGCACGATCATCGTGCATGCGGTAATGGGGCGCTGGACGCACAACACGTTTACGTTGACCGTAATGGTTGCCATTGTCGTGGCGGTCGTTGTTCCAGTGAATATCACGGCCACGGCCACGATCATCATGGGGTGCCGCCATTGCAGGCATCGCCATGGACGACATCACAACTGCGGCAAGCGCAAGTGCGAGTGTCGTCTTTTTAAAGCGAGCCTTTGTAGTTTTTTCGTTAATCATCAGCTATCTCCTTTGTGTTGATTGCTTTACTTAACTTTTACGGCGGATGTTGTGCCGTGCTTCATGCTTGCCTTATGCATGCCAGGGCCACGTTTTTGGAAGTTGTGGAAGAACGCGTCAGCCTTTTCTTTTTGTTCAGGTGACAGTTCGGAATAGAACGGTTCAAACGCGTCTACGAATTTCGACATCCCATCGGCATGTGCTTGTGAAATCCGTTGATATGACTTGATATCATCAATCGCATTTGAATGTTCGGCGTTTCTGTGACGCGCTTTGATGAGGTTGCTAACACCAAATTCGCTTTCGCGCATGGCTTGTGCCACATCGTTCCAGTCGGATTCTTGGTCTGGTGTTACACCAATGGCGTCATGCAAATCTTTGATGCGCGCTTCAACACGATCTTTCATGCTGAATTCATGATGCATGCGACCTGCGTGACGGTGACGGTGTTGGGTTGATGTTGCTTCAGGTACGGGTGCACCTTTATTCACAACAGCATAAGCAGGGAGTGCCATCGCGGAGCTGCTGAGCAATAATGCAAGCGCAGAGTATTTAACGAAGCGAGGTAGTGCGAACATGGTGAGAACCCTTTGTTGATGTTGCCCCGATGCATAAGAACAATCGGGATGATTTAGAATCTGGGCTGTCAATTAGACGCAAATAAGGCGAGCGCGTGTTATTTTTGTAAAACGATTGCCGTTTAAAATGGCATCTTTATGGATCCTTTATACTGATATCATTTCACGTGAAAATGAACGGAATCTGATGAAAGCAATGTGTTGTTGGAATCAAATTCCCGCGCTTGAAGTGTGTATTTTCCGCGTTTAACAGGCCATAAAAACCGCCTGTTTTTGGTGCTTGCTAATGGCTCGCCATTTAATAGCCATTCAACACTGTGGTTATCGGGAATACCATTGCTGACGAATTCGAAGGCCTGGCTTTCCGGTTTGATGCGCGGGTCGTATGCGATTTGTAATCCTTCGGTGGGGCGAACCAGATTAATGCCTTTGGTAATGGCTGCGCGTGGTTCGTTTTTTGGTTCCGAGCCAGCGATGAAATATTCGGTATGTGGATAGCATGATGTGTTTTTTGATAACTCATCGCCGTTCGCGCAGATTTCTTTACGCACCAATTTCGGGCTCATATAAAGCGGGGATGCAGGTGTGCCATCGTTCAGCGCTGCAAATATGCCGCGCATGACTAATGCTGGTCCTGTTGAACCCGTTATGCCATCCATCGGAGATTGATCCAGATTGCCAATCCATACCCCCACCAGAAAGCGCGAATTATAACCAAACACCCACGCATCGTGATAATCGGACGATGTTCCGGTTTTCACCGCTGTTTGCACAGGCAGATTGAGTACACTGCCCGAGCCAAATTCACGCCTGCGTGCGAAGGGATCGGATAGAATATTACCAATCAGCGATGCGCTTTCTGCCGAATAAACACGGCGGCTTTCACGCGTGAAGGGTGGTTGCGGTAATGGGGTGAGCTGGCGGAATACGCCGCGATTGGCCAAAGCAGCATAAGCCTGCATCATTTCATATAAGGACACTTCGCCATTTCCCAGCGCCAGACCTTCCTTATAAAATTCAACCGGTTGGGTAAGGCTTTCAAAATTCAATGCATGCAGCGTATCCAGATAACGCGTGGGTGTTACAAAGCCAATGGTTTCCAGTGCAGGAATATTGAGTGAATTACCCAATGCTTCACGTAATGAAATCTTTCCATAAAAGGTACGGCTGTAATTATGAAAATCATGCAGGCCGGAACCAATGGCTTCCGCCATGGGGGCATCATCCAATATGGTTGCTGGCGACCAACCTGAATCCAGCGCAAGCGCATATAGAAAAGGTTTCAGTGATGAGCCAGGTTGGCGTGGCACGCGCACGGCATCAATATGCTGGCCTGTTTTAGTATTTGGCCCGCTGCCCACAACCCATGCGAGGATTTCACCGCTATTGGGATCGACCACCATGGCTGCTCCATGCTGCACATGTTTGCGCGATAATGCTTTCAGCCGTTCTTCCAGAAGGTTTTGCGCGCGGCTTTGCAGCGTACCGTCTAGTGTTGTGACTAGCTCCCCGTTATCGCTGACGCGGTAGGGGATGGTTTCACGAATATAATTGATAAAATGTGTGGCATTAAGCGGCTGTTCCGATTGTTCCAGTGCAATGGGTTCAGCTTTTAACTGCTGTGCTTCTTCGTTTGAAATTTCGCCGCGGTTTTGCATCGCATCGGCAAGGCGTGCGATGCTTGGCTCGATTATTTCCTGACTTTTATATAAATCAAGCGCGGATGGCGCGCGGGGTAATACTGCCAGTGCTAACATTTCCTTATGTGTCAATGTATCGACATCGCGGTTGAAATAATAACGTGCAGCTTGCGCGATGCCGCGGCGGTTTGCGGCATACGGAACCTGATTTAAATAAAATTCCAGAATGTCACCTTTGCTGGCATGCATTTCTAACAAGCTTGCTTCAAACCCTTCGACCCAGCGTGACCAAATGGTGCGTGGGCGCGGGTGAATGATACGTACGACTTGTTCGGTGATGGTGCTGGCGCCACGTACGGCTTTGCGCGCACGTATATTTTGCCAAATGGCCTGTGCCCGCGCATTCCAATCAACCCCGTGATGTTCAAAAAAATGCCTGTCTTCGGATGTAACAAATGCCTGCCGCAACGGTTCGGGGATAACATGTAATGGCACTATCTGTGCGGTATTATAAGTGTTTTGATAGGATATACCCAAGGGCACGCCGCGCCGATCCAATACTTGAAAGCGACCAACATCTGCCGAGAGATTACGTAGCGATAGGCTGGGCGTTTGCACATCCCACACCGTTTTGATGACGAGTACCGCCACGCACAATGCAAGCGCACGAACGGCATAAGACATGATGCGTTGCAGCTTCATTTGCCACCTATGGCTTTGGCTCTTCTTGTTCACTGACGGTCAGACTTAAGCCTTCGGTTTTTCCATAAACATCCGGATCGTACATTTCAGATGCCATGGTCGGCAACGCACTGAACGTTCCTGTGGCAATCGCTTGCGCGGCGTAGGACAGATGGTAATTGCCAGCACCCAGATAATCGGAATAGAAGCGAACACTGCTATGGCGGATTTCCTGATGATAGAAACTCCAGCGGTTAACGGCGAAATCAATCCAGTCGGAATATTTGAACCAGAACGAACCGCCGGATGCTTGGAAATCACCTTTCTTCGCATCAACTTCGGATGTGGTGGCAAGATCGCGGTTCACAGGTTCCAAACCACCCGGCACGGCGTCATCGACCACCACGAAGTTACGTGCAGCAGGGACTGATACATATAAGTCAACGCGCACCAATTCACCGCGTTTAACCGCAGCAGGAGTTTTGAGCAATTCCCACTTACCGTTACGTTCTACGCTGTATTCACGGTGGATTTCGATACCGGCATTGGCGGGCTTACTCATTTCCATCGGTAATGCGTATGACAAACGCGTTGCGTAATACAAACGCCCCGTGCCTGTGCGTTCAATCTTCACGGTTGCCTTGCGGCCCTGGTCGCCCGGTTTAATCGGGCGGTCAAGCGTTGCTGCTGGGTCGCGCACATCTTTGAACACGGCATTGCCAATGACTTCTTCATCCAATGAAGCCTTTACCTTGAATTGCGGTGCATCCTTTTCATAGACGCGGGCAAAGTCGATGAGCGCATTCATGCAGAACATGTTCTCCTGCGTGTTTTCCCAATGGTCGCGGTTTTTGCGGCCCGCAGTAATGGTACGTACCAGTTTGAACGGCACATCGCCCACTAATGCTTCGCCATCTTTGCGTTCACCAAATGCAACGAATGCGTCGAGCACAGCGCAGTTTTCGCGAAGCGGGGAGGCGAGAATACGCGTATAGCTATCGTCCAATGTTTCGCTGAACACGTATTTGCCGCCGGTTTCATTCGACATCGCCAATATCATTTTAGCCACGTCTGGTGCGTATTTCTCGCCGCCTTTAATCGCCAAAGCTGCTTGCAAGAAATAGCTTTTGCCGAACAATGACATCTTCTTGGTATGCGGTTGATAGCGCTGTAAATCCGCTAAATCAGCTTTACCGCGTTCTGCCAAAGCAGCTAATGCAACTGCACGCACGGTGGATGTCATGCCTTCGGAATAGAAGTCAGGCACAGCATTGTTCTTGAGCAAATTGCTTAAGTAAGTTTGCAATTTGTTTTCGACTTGCTCCGGCACCGTATACCCGCTCTTCCGCATCCAGTTGAATGCGATGGCGGTATACGCGCTAAGGTATGGGTCGACATATTCGTCTTGCGCGATGAAATACGCCATGCCGCCATTCTGGGCTTGGAAGCTTGCAGCTTGGTCAAGCGTGGCTTGCGTCAAGTTTGCGCTTTCATCCCATTTCAACGTGTTTGGCAAATAGGCTTTCAAGTTTTTGTAATGCGATGCCATGACCGCTTTACTGAGTTTTTGTTCCCAGCATTGATACGGATAATCACGCATATATCCGAATGCACCGGAAATATTGCCGATGACCGTGGGTGAGGCCACAACCGAAACGCTTCCCGTATCGGTCAGAATGCCCTTGGGGAATTCGATATGTTCTTCGGCCATATCTTGCGTTGTTGTGCCGTAATTGGCGGCCACATCAAGGCTGCGGCGCTTGTTTACATGCACTTCATGCACGATGCCATCACTGTCCAACGCATCGCCTGCATTCACAGAGAATAGCATGTTGCCGACAGGTTTGTCGCGGAATTGCGGCAAGATGGAAGCCTGAACTGGCATAAACACCGTTGTGCGTTTATATGGGCCAAGGACGATTTTCTTCGTTACATCTTCCAACGGCTTGTCATTATTGACCGCGCCATCAACATGAATACGTACATCAATCGTGCGTTCCTTATCGGTACGGTTCATGACGCTAAAGCCTGCATTAAAGGTATCACCTTCCATCAACTGGTTCGGCATGACGGGGCGGATTTCGGTCGGGCGATTGACCTTGAAGGTTCCATCACCCAATCCAAAACGGTCGGATGGCGTGGTGGCGATTGCCAGCACGCGCCAGCCCGTCAGATTGTCCGGTGCATCGAAACTGACTGTGGCATTGCCATCTTTGTCGGTTACGAGTTGGCCATTCCAATAGCTGATGAATTTGAATAGCGAGCGCATGCTTAAATCACTGCCGCCATCGCCGCCCGGATTGGCGCCTTTTTTCTCGAACTTCTGGCGACCAACCAGACGCGTGAGGATGCTGTAATTGCGTAAATCAAGGCTTTCCAGCTTATAAAAGCCTTCATACGGGTCAAAATAACTTTTGCCGCCAGCGATTAAATCAAAGACGGATTCATCGAGCACGGCCACGGTTAGCTCCACGGGTTCTTTCTTGTCCTTGGTGCGTGGTTCGGCATGAAGGGTGAGGGTGACCTTATCGCGCGGCTTATATACATCCTTATCGGTCTTGGCGGTGATCACCATCTCCTTATACGGATCTTTGACGGGAACCGTCATGTAGCCCATGCGGAAGGTGGGTTTACCCAAATCGACCTGACCTTCGCCAAGTGGTTTTTCAACGCGCGGCGACATGACAACAACCGAGAGATAAAAGCCCGGCAGATAATCGGGTTTAATCTTGAATTCGATGATGGGTGTGGAGCCTTCCAGTTTTTGTACGAAATGTTCGATCACGCCGTAACGTTCAATCGTCACCAATGCCTGTGCGCCAGGGTATGGATTTTTTACCAAGTAACGCGCGGTATCACCCACCTTGTAGTCGGTGCTTTGCGGCACGATGGTCAGGCTGCTATCGTTTTCATCATCCCACACCACGTAATCATTGCCCGTGACATAGGTGTTGAGTGTGGTTGCGTGATCATTACCCTTCGTATCTTTGATTTTTGCAACAATGCGATAAGTGCCCGATTTTGTTGGGGTAAATGTGCAAGTGAGCGCGTCGTTAGCTGATGTGCCTTCGCACTTTCCGGCGCTTTCCCATTCGGTATGGTATTCGGAAAGGTACGCATTGCCAGCGCCCTTCACACGCGCGGCTTTGGTGACCTTGTATTCAACGGCTACGGCTACCTTAGTACCTTTAATTGGATTGCCGTGTTCATCCACCACGATGTATTGAATGGTAGCGGGTTTGCCGACCGAATAAACCCATTGTGTTGATTTCAAGCCAACCAATCGATCCACGCCGATGTAATCCGCATGCGCTTGGCCAGAGACATATTTGCCGCGATCATCCGCAACGGCACTTTCCACCATCAGCTTTCCATAAACAATTTTTGGTTTGCCAGCGGAGAAATCCAGCGATAGCTCTCCCTTATCACCCACCTTGTCGATTTTCTGGAAGAGCTGCTGCGTCGTTACTTCATTTTCATAGCTGTCAAACTGGAACGCTTTAGCAAGCTCGTTTTTGGATGTGAAGGTGCTGCTATCGAGGATAGCGGTAATGCGCGCTGATGCATCGGTGTACGCCCCACCAGAATGGAGTTCGGCATGGGTCGTCACTTCCACCTTGTCATCGCTGTGGAATAAATCGCCATTCAACTGGTTGCTAACTTTGAACGCGGCGGGCGTGAAATCGCTAACTAAAACGCGCATTGGCGTCCATGATTTGCCGTCATCACTGTCTTGAACTTCGCTGCTTTCTTCGCCTTCACTTGCTGTTTCTGCCGTATCTTCACTTCCCGGGATGAAGCTGGCGCGGAGCTTGAATTTATACCAGCCAACCGCGCCTTCCTTTGGAACGGTGAATGAACCATCGGTTCCACCGAATGCAGAAAGGGTGATGTCCTTCACATCATGAACAATCTTGCCCATCGGGTCGATGACCGATAGGTGATAGGATTTGGTAGGCGCGGGAATGAAACGGTCATTATCCTGATTGCGTAAAAATACTTTATATTGAATGGTATCGCCCGCGCGGTAAATGCCTTGCGCCGTTGTTCCCCATGCACGCATATGACCGTAGCGTTGTTTGTTGAATGGCCAAATATCTTCACTGCCCGATGAACGATAATAATTTATCGCAAAGCGATACGAGATGGGCAGCAATGCCATCTCGTTATCTTTTTCAACTTTTAGGAAGAAGCGTTTGTCTTCATCCTGATAGGTTTCGCTGATTTTTAATTCAGGATCGAGCGTGTCGGTGCCAGGTAATAATGCAATGCCGGATGCGTCAGTAACCCCTTTGGCATCTGGGGTTTTTGACTCCGTCAAGGTTGTGAAGGCGTCTTGATACAGGCTTAGTTTCGCGCCAACAATCGGCTCCCCCGTGGCAAGGCTTGTGACCCATGCCAAGGATGCGAAGTGTCCCAATTTAAAATGCACTTGGTATGGTGTGACTTCAGCAAATAAGCGCGGCGGCGTTCCACCCAAGGATGGCGTGGTAGTTAAGTAACCGAACATCGCACCGCTTTTACCCTTCAGCATATCACGCACGCCAAGCGGTATCGCGAATTGGATATCTTTGACTTCCGGAGTATTCTTACTGAACTTCAAATCCGCTTCGCTGCCCGTATTGGTGATACGGCGATAGGCCATGATGTAGTTGGTGATGTTGTTGATGTAGAGCGGGACTTCGCTATCCACGCCTTTTTCCAGAACCGCATCGCTGTAATCGAGCACAAAATTCGGGTTACGATGATCGGTGGTAAAACTGGATGCAACCGAAGATTTAAGGGAACGGCCAAAAATATCCTTCATATCCATCACATCCGAACGACCAAAGAGTGACATCACCCAATGCCCAAACCGTTGGACGAAGCCAAGCGTTTCAATACGTGTTTTTACTTGGTATTCCTGCGCTGCCTTCAAGCCGGGTGGCAGCCAGATTTCATAGGTTTTATCTTTGGTATGGGGTTGGCGGAATTGATAACCGATTGCGGGGACTTCGGGCGCGCTATCGCCTTCGTTCTCGGTATCTTCATCGGCGCTGCGTCTCCACCCACCCACGGGCGGGGTGAATGCCAGCATCTTGCCCATTTTGTCGCGTTCAACCGGCGCGCTGAAAGCCAAGTTCACGACTTGCATCGGGTTGCACTTGCCTTCGGTCGATTGTCCGGGTGCAAATACTAATGCTTCGCCAGCATTATTGGTGCAGCGAACGCCAAGGAATTTGAATTCAGGATAGGTATCCAACTGAACAATCTCGTTTGTGGCGACGCTCTTTTCTGTGCCAAGCGCGGAAATTAATCCTGCTTCCAGTTTCACAACAATATGTTGGTCAGGCCCGAGTTCATTCGCAGGTTGCACGAGCCAGATGCGGCGTGCTTCACGGCCACCTGATTTACGCAAATCATCATCGCTTTTTTTCGGTGCAGTTTTTTTGAATGCCAACGCGCCTTTTTCGCCGGGAATAGGCATAAATGTGGGCTGATCCTGATCATCGGAATCGGCAGAAACCAATACAGCCACGCGCTTTGCGGGCTCACCAACATGCATATAGACATGTTCGGCAACACTTTGTTGGTCAACCGGTTGGTTGAATACCAAACGCACGACAGGAAGGCTGGGGGATTTCCATTGTTGGAATTCCTTGTAACGGATATCCGCACGTTCGGTGATGAAGCTATGCTCGTATGCTTTTTCTATCGTCGTGCCGTCTTCGGTTTTGATGCCGGGCTTAACTTCGATGGTATAGCGCGTTGAGCTTTGCAAAGGTTCTTTATCGGACAGATTGCATGCAAGTGCAGATGTATTTATCCAGCGCCATTCGCATGACAATGCGGGCGCGATGATGATGGGAATTTCGGAAGATGAGCGTTCCATCTTTCCAATCGGCACAACCGGACGGTTAAATTGCACAACGATTTGCTTGCCCGCAGGCACATCTTCGCCTTCCGGTGTGATCTTGATGATTTCAAGTGATTTAGTGGACGGTGCACCGCCCGTATCATATGCAGCAAGCAATGGTGCGCTGAGCAAACCAAATAGACCGAACAAAACGGGGAAAAGCAATTTGGCTGCACGCATGCTGGTCGCTCATATATATGGGTAAGGATAAGTCGCGTTATCCTAGGGCCGTGCAATATTTAAATGAAGTGGATTAAGGGCTTAGCCTTAAATAATAGTGGATAATACGCGTAGTTAGCGTTTCGAAATAGTACGCATTACGGCATCTTGCCATCCTGCCCATTTTTGATTGCGTAAGGCTGCATCCATTTTCGGTTCAAACCGTTTGTCGCGTTGCCAATTCGCGGCGAAGGTTTCCAGATCCGGCATCAAGCCCGCTTTGCGTCCTGCCAGATAGGCAGCGCCTCTAGCTGTTGTTTCCATTACAACCGGACGGTCAACGGGCGCATTTAGAATATCAGCTAAAAATTGCATGGTCAGCTCGCTGCCTGTCATGCCGCCATCAACGCGCAGCACCGTGTTGCTGGTGTTTGGCCAGTCGGCATGCATGGCTTCCAATAAATCACGTGTCTGATAACCAACGGCTTCCAATGCTGCGCGTGCGATTTCCGCTGCGCCGGAATTGCGCGTCAGGCCGAAAATGCTGGCACGTGCATCGGCATCCCACCACGGCGCGCCAAGACCTACGAAAGCAGGGACAAGATAGACCGCTTCGGCAGTGTTCGCAGATGCCGCTAGTGCATCGGCTTCACTCGCTTGCTTGATGATTTTTAAGCCGTCGCGAAGCCATTGCACGGTTGCACCCGCCATGAAGATGGAGCCTTCCAATGCGTAAGTGCGTTTGCCGTCCAATTGATAAGCGATGGTGGTAAGCAGTTTATTTTTGGATGGAATGGCAGTTGTGCCTGTATTTAAAAGGGCAAAGCAACCTGTGCCATAGGTCGCTTTCATCATGCCTGCATTGAAACATCCCTGTCCAATCGTTGCGGCTTGCTGATCACCAGCGATGCCAAGGATGGGAATGCTTGCGCCAAATAAATCCGGTGCGGTGGTTCCAAAATCGGCACAGCAATCACGCACGTCGGGTAAAATGCAGCGCGGGATGTTAAAACATTTTAATAGGTCATCATCCCATGTTCCAGTGTGGATGTTGAGTAACATGGTGCGTGAAGCGTTCGTTGCATCGGTTGCGTGAACCTTGCCACCTGTTAAACGCCACAACAAAAAACTGTCGATGGTGCCAAACGCTAGCTTACCGGCATTTGCGCCATCTCTCGCGCCAAAGACATTATCAAGTATCCATGCAATTTTGGTTGCTGAAAAATATGGGTCCAGCAGCAAACCGGTTTTTTTATTTACCAGCGCTTCATGGCCTTGCTGGCGAAGAGTTTGGCATGCATCGGCCGTGCGGCGATCTTGCCAGACAATGGCGTTATGAATGGGCTTTCCGGTTGTTTTATCCCATATCACCGTGGTTTCGCGTTGATTGGTAATGCCGATGCCAGCGATGTTTTTTGCATCCACATTTGCTTTGGAAATGGCGGATTTAACTGTCTCCACAACCGTTTTCCAGATTTCTTCGGCATCATGTTCAACGTAACCAGGGGTGGGGAAGTGTTGTTTGAATTCTTTTTGTGCGGACGCAATCGGCATCAAGGATTTATCAAATACAATTGCACGTGATGACGTTGTACCTTGGTCGATTGCTAAAATCACATCGCTCATCGTGCCTCGCTTGTCATGAATTTAGCTAATTCATCTTTTTGTTGCGGCGAAAAACGCAGGCCAAGCTTGCTGCGTAGCCATAATACATCATCTGCAGTTTGTGCCCACTCATGCTTCATTAGATAGCGAACTTCATTCGCAGTTAAATCTGTGCCAAAACATTCGCCCATTTCTTCTAATGTTGTTGCATTGCCGATGATTTTGGAAATGCGGGTGCCATAGGCGCGCACCAAGCGCTTTGCATGGGGTTCAGTTAAAAATGGCCATTGGTTGCGTGATTGTTTGACAAGTTCTGCAAAGCCATTCCATGCAAAATCACCGCCGGGGAGGGATGAATGTGCTGTCCATGACTTTGTCATAGGTATGAAGGGCGCAATACGTTCCAGCGCTACTTCCGCCAGATGCCGCGCTGCCGTTAGTTTCCCGCCATACACGGAAAGCAAAAGCGGTTTGGTGTTGTTCCCATCCAGTTGTAACAAATAATCACGCGATAAATCTTTTTCGGTGAGCGAGCGGTTATCGTATAGCGCGCGGATACCCGCAAAACTCCACACCACATCATTTTTAGTAATAGGTGTTTTGAAGTAGTCACTTCCTAGTTTGCAGAGATAATCAATTTCCTCATCCGATATGGCAACCTTGGCTGGATCGCCCGTCACAGTCACATCGGTTGTGCCAATCAATGTGAAATCGGTGTGATAGGGTATTGCAAACACAATGCGACCATCTGCGTTCTGGAAAATATACGCCTTGTCGTGATTAAATACGCGTGGCACCACGATATGGCTGCCTTTGATGTGTTTAACATGACTGCGTTCGATTTCTTGCGGCATCATCGCATTCACTTCTTCAATCCACGGGCCAGATGCATTGATAAGGATGCGTGAGGTGATGGTGCTGTGCTGGCCTTTCGCGTTTAATGAGATGTGCCATTCATTATTGTGCCGTTCCGCTTTTTCAAAGCGTGTACGGGTACGGATATCCGCACCACGACCTGCCGCATCAACGGCATTTAATACAACCAAGCGCGCATCATCCACACAGCAATCGGAATATTCAAAGGCGATGCGATAACGGTCTTGCAACGACGCACCAGCTTCATCTTTTATTAAATCAACACGTCGTGCGCCCGGCAATAAACTTTTTCCCGCCAGCACATCATAAATGAATAAACCAAGACGCAGCAGCCATGCAGGCCGCAGACCGGAATGATGTGGCAGTACAAAGCGTGCTGGCCAAATGATATGCGGCGCCATCTTCAACAAAATGGAGCGCTCATGCAGCCCTTCTTGAACTAATTTGAATGCGTATTGTTCTAGATAGCGAAGACCACCATGGATAAGTTTCGATGATGTCCATGATGTGCCGGAACTTAAATCATTTTGTTCGACAAGAAGTACACGAAGGCCGCGTCCCGCTGCATCACGTGCAATCGCAGTGCCATTGATGCCGCCGCCAATAATCGTGATGTCAAAATCGGGCATGTGCGTTCAGAGATTCTCCAGTGATATGATATGTCCAGAGTTGCCGCACCGTTGCAGAGTGTCAAGGCCCGCTTATTCAAGTCATGCTTATTCTCTCAGGAAGGCGATGGTGTCTTTTACAACAGATAGCTGCGAGCGATGCATCCATGTGAAGGGGCGGATGATGCCGATATGATCAACGCCTGGATAGATAATGCTTTTGACGAACCCGTGCTTGATGCGAATGGCTGTATCCAGTTGTTCCAGATTAAAGCCGCCGACATCCACATCCTTATCGCCCCACATCAACAGCATCGGTGGTTCTTTGCCGGTTACGAATGTTGATGCGCGGATTTGGTCGTAATGTTGTGGCGGGGCAAACATATCTTGCAAATCAGGCGTATCGGGTATGAACGAATATGGGCCTGCAAGTCCGGCGAAGCGATGAATGGCTTGGGCAATCGATTTTCTTTCGCGTTTTAAATAACGCCCATCGGTTGCCAATAATGCGCCAATATGCGCGCCAGCCGAATGGCCTGTAACATTGATGCGTGCGATGTTGCCGTTATACTGACCGATATGGTCAACGACCCATGATAATGCTTTTGCGCCATCCTCGACGAACACAGGAAACCGCACCTTGGGATATTTTTGATAATCGGGAATGATAGTGATGAAATCAGCGTCAGCAAAGGTTTGGCCGACAAATCGGTAATCCTCTTTTTTGCCGGTTGTCCACCTGCCGCCGTAAAAGAATATAACGACATCAAGTTTTTTGGTTTTTGCTGCTTTGGGAATGTAGATATCCATCGTCTGTGCCGGGTTCGGCCCATAAGCGACGTTATGGATGATGTGAGTGGAGCTGAAGTAGGAAGGTGCATTCGCAACTGCAAGCCCGAGCTGCAGGTAAAGCGAGGATGCGAGCATGGTAAAAAACGAGATGATGCTGTTCATAAAAAATCCGCCAACAATAACTGTGCCATTAAACGCTATTCGCGCATTAAAGCAGATTAGTTACGGTTGGCGGAAGCATAGTTTTACTTATTAACTTCGTCTTTGATTTTATCGCCGATTTTTTCAGCTGGGGTTTTGTTTTCCAGTTCTTTGGCTGCGCGGTCTGCACCATTGGGCAGATTGCTGATGGCATCGCCAACATGTTCTGCAGTCGTACGGTTATCCGCACCGTTGAATACGTAATAGCCAAGGCCGCCAAGAATGATGATGGCGATAATAACGAGTACGGTTTGGCTTCCTGATGGATTATTCATGTGATGTTCCTTCTTTTGGTGGGTGGTTAGGGGTTAGGCTGCTTTTTTGAGACCTGTGTGTTTCATCGCGGACAACGCGTTGAGATAATTTTTAATTTCGCCATGATATGCATTGGCCTGCATGATACTGTCTTTGGTTAGACGTTGATCTTTCAGTGCCGTATAAAAAATTGCTTCTTCCATTTCGCTGGGCGAGAGCAGAGCAAGTTTCATTTCATCAAATAGCGATACCCGCTTCGTCATAAGTTTTCTCCTGAGCATTAAGTGTGGACACCTTGCTAGGGATGGCGTGGTAATCTCCATACGGAGATGGCCATCAATTTATAAGCGAGACATAAATTGCTTTGTTTTTTCGGCAGTTTTTTACATAAAAACCTGCGGAATTTCCGGTTTTACCCACACAATTACCCACATAATTATCCACTGTATTATCCACGCTGTTATCCACTTCCATATAAGGGCGGGTGCGCTGCATTGATTGATAACAATAATTGCCTCTTCTAGCGTGTAATGTCTCGAATCTCGACTCTTGTGCATAATGGATCTTCGTAATTTTTATAACTTTGTATTGCTGATCATCATCATTCTTGGTGCGGGCGATGCATTGGCACAAAGCGATGTGACACCTCGTGTACCTGGGCCTGCCGATCCATCCCGCATCGAGCGCAATATTCCGCTCAGCACCGACGACATTGCTAAAAAAATTCCTGCGCCAATCACTACGCCGCCTGCACCAAAAAATAATGCGCCAAGCGGAGCAGAACAAAAGCGTTTTATCCTGAACAAGGTTGTATTCGAAGGAGCAACCGCATTTACGCAGGATGAATTGGGTAAGCCATTTGCGGATCGTTTGGGTAAATCTGTCACGCTGAAAGAAGCCTACGAGATGGCCGATGCGGTAAGTATACGTTACCGCGAAGCGGGGTATTTCCTATCGCGTGCTACGGTGGATACCGACACCATCAGAGGGGACACAGTATGCATCTGTGTTCGCGAAGGTTACATCAAGGAAGTCGTCTTAACCGACCCAAGCGAAAGCAACTATGTTGTGCGTAGTTATATCCAGCGTATTAAGGATGAAAAACCGCTTACTTCAGCGACATTGGAAAGTGCATTATTGCGCTTGAACGACTTGCCAGGACAGAGCTTTAGAGCAGTATTATCAGCACTTCCAGGTGCCGAGGATGGTGCCAGTATGCTCACCTTGATACCGCAACCCACATCACTGGATGCGTCCGCAGGCTTTGATAATTCTGGCTCGCGCTTTTTGGGGCCGCACCAGTTCAATGCAGCGTTGAGCGGAAGTATCGTACCGTTAAATCAAACCAGTTTTTATGGCCTGACCAGTGCAGATACGGCCATGCTCAACTATGGTTCAATCCGCAATACATTTGTCGCGTTACCGGATGTGATGCTGAACATTGATGCGGGCGTCACACGGGCGCATCCCGAACACACGCTTGAGCCACTTGACATCGATAGTCTTGCCATCAATCTCAGTATTGGTGTGAAGTTCCAGATGATCCGTCAACGTCAAGAAAATTTATCGTTGATCATGTCGATGGATGGCCGTGATGTTACCAGCGATATTTTGGGAACGCCGTTGACGCGCGAACAAGTTCGCGTCATGCGCTTTGGGGCTTTGTATGACCGCACGGATGATTGGCAAGGTTCAAACGTCGTCAGTTTCAAATTGAGCCAAGGGCTTGATGCCTTGGGTGCAAGCCAGCCGGGCGAATTAAATCTATCCCGCGGAGAAGCTACGCCCGATTTTACCAAGGCGGAAATTTCAATTGCACGCTTGCAAGAAATTACCGGTGATTGGTCTGCCTTGGCCAAATTCGCGGGGCAAATTGCCTCGGGCCCCTTGTACTCTTCCGAGGAATTTGGCTATGGGGGGGATGGGTATGGCAGGGCCTTCGATTCTTCAGAGCTAGTAGGGGATCATGGTTTCGAAACCGGATTAGAAATTCGCTATGGTGGGGTGCGCTCATTGCGCCCAATTAACCTTGAGCCCTATGCATTTTTTGATTACGGAGCCGTATTTAATGATGATATTGGCCAAGTTAAGAACGATTCTGCGTCTTCAGCCGGGCTAGGTATGCGTTTTGCTACGGAATGGGGGCAAAGCGGGAACATAGGCTTTGCAATGCCGATTAACCATTCCCAATTGGCACCATTATACGGAAATGACCGTTATTTCCCCCGAATTATGATGCAGTTCAACCAAAAATTTTAACCTTTTCCGCTTATCCTAAAGGCTTGTTTTGTCGAAATAAAACGCCTTTTCATGAGCGGATTTTTCTGTGGATAAACCGAATGATATTCCTCTATGGCGCAGGCCATGTTGGAATAAATTTCTGAGATGTCTTTGTGCGTGGTTGATCTTCACCCACGCAATACCCCTGCGTGCAAATCCGGAGGGCGGAGTTGTTAGTGCTGGCAACGCAACAATCACCAGCAATGCATCAACTGTTCGTATCAATCAACATTCCGATCGCGCTGTAATTGATTGGCGCGGATTTGATATTGCTCCGAATGAGCGCACCGAATTCCAACAACCCGGTAGCGGTTCAATCGCTCTTAACCGTGTTAACAGCAATGCTGCCAGCCGTATTGATGGTCAACTGAGCGCAAATGGTAACATTGTTATTGTAAATCAAAACGGTGTCGTGTTTGGACGCGGCGCGCAAGTTGACGTTAACAGTCTTATTGCAACAACATCCGATATCCGTAACGATCAGTTCATGGCAGGCGGGAAGCTGGTATTTGATAAACCCGGTAACCCCAACGCACAAATTATCAACGAGGGCACCATTACCGCAAAAGATGCGGGGTTAGTTGGCTTAGTTGCCCCCCGCGTTGAGAACCGCGGCGTGATTACAGCGCGTCTTGGCCGCGTGCATTTGGCGTCAGGCGACACGGCAACGGTAGATTTTTATGGCGACGGTCTGCTTGAAGTTGCGGTGAGCGATCATGTTTCCAAGCAGTTGGTTCGCAATACAGGCGTAATCAACGCTGATGGCGGGCTGGTTGCGATGACGGCTGCAGCTGGTAAAAATATCGTCGATAGTGTTGTGACATCGCAAGGAATGATTGCCGCGAAATCGGTCGCACAACGTAGCAGCAAAGTTTTAATTGCTGGCAACGATGTAAGCGATGTGATTATCGATGGATTGATTAACGCATCGGGCCTTGCGGCTGGTCAAACGGGCGGTGCCGTACACATCATCGGCAAACGTATTGCCTTGATGAATGACTCACGCGTGGATGTTTCAGGAAATGCGGGCGCTGGTGAAATTCTGGTGGGCGGTGATTATCATGGCGGTGCATATCGCGGGATGTTGCACCAACCATCTGCCGCGATTGAATGGGGGAATACCCCTGGCGGTTATTCTGCAATCAACGGTTCACCAACCGCAGCATTCTTTGCAGCATATTACGCGGGCTTGTCGCCAACAGGCGTTGTGCCAACAGCATCACGCGTGTTTATCGACAAAAACGTGATGATGGTTGCAAGTTCGGATGCAGGACATGCGGGCCGCATCATCACATGGTCGAATAACGGGTCGGTGTTCAAGGGCCATGCGGATGTTAGCTCGAAGGGCATTGATGGTAATGGCGGCTTCATCGAAATCTCCGGCAAGGATTGGCTAGCATTCAACGGCACGGTGAATACGCATTCGACATTTGCATCGAATGGTATGTTGTTGCTTGATCCGGCCGATATCACTATCAGCAATGCAGTGGATAGCGATATCACTGGTGCATCGCCATTTGATTCAACGGGCGCTGCGACATCAAATTTGAATGTCACCACATTGCAAAATGCACTAGCCAGCGGTTCGGTCACGATCACCAGCGCAGCAGGGGCGGGTGGTACGGGTAATATCACATTCACAGATGCGGTTGCTTGGAACAGTTCCAACGGGTTGACCGTTACTGCTTCCAACAACATCATCGTAAATAACACGATTACCAATTCAGGTTCTGGTAGCATTACCCTCAATGCAAATATCGCTGGTGCGGGTAGCATCACCATCAACGATGACGTTTCAACGGGTGGTTCCATCACCGCATTGGCTAATCGCGATGTGACGCTTGCAGCAACCAAGACGTTGACGACAGGCGCAGCCGGCACGATGAACCTTCGTGCAGCCAATGGCGTAGTCGGCGGTACAGGCAATCTGACCATCAACGGAAATCTTTCAGTCGGGTCGGGCGGATTGACATTGGTATCGGGTATCAATGGCACGCGCCCATCGCTCACACTCAGCACGGCAAATTTCACGCAGCAAGGCGCATCGATTGGCGCAATCAATATTTCAGGTTTTCAGGATGTAACATTGAACCGCAGCTTGACCGCTGCGAGCACTATCGCGATTGCTCCTCAACGTGATTTCATTGTGGGTGCAAGTGGTGCGTTGACCAGTACCAATCCTGGTTATGCAGTTGCAATCACAGCGGCGCGTGATTTGACCATTACCGCAGGTGGTTCGATTGCGACCACGGCAACGGGTTCATTGAATTTGCAAGCTGCTGGTGGTTCAACTGCAGCAACAGGTAATTTAAACTTGAATGGTAGTATCTCGGTTGGGTCGGGTGCACTGACGTTGCTGTCGGGTATTAATGGTACGCGCCCGAATCTGGTGATTAGTTCAGGTACCTTTACGCAGCTTGGTGCAACGGTTGGCACGCTGACGTTCAGCGGTTTCCAAGACATAACGCTGTCAAAGAACGTCGCATCAAGTGCAGCTATTACTGCAATCAATCCAACGCGCGATTTCTTTGCGAGCGGTACTGCAGTCATCACCAGTACCGGCAACATCACTATCAATCCTGGGCGTGACTTCATCACCAGTGGTACAGCGTCAATCACCGCAAACAGTAATTTTATAGTGCTAGCGCAGCGTGATATCACCATTGGTGCGGGTACAACTGTTTCATCGAATTCAGTAAGCGGTGTGACGCTGCAAGCTGCAAATAATTCGATCGTTGGCACTGGTAATCTGACCATCGCCGGTAATATTTCGGTGGGTACTGGCGGATTAACGCTGGTTTCGGGTATCAATGGCACACGTCCATCACTGACACTTAACACCACAACGCTTACGCCGCTTGGCGCAACAATCGGAGCTATCAGCATAACTGGGATGTTGGATGTAACGGTGGCGCGTAATATTACTAGCAGCGGCGTGATTACCATTTCGCCGCAACAAAGTTTTACCATCAACAACTCTGCAACGCTGGCAACAACCGGTGCGTCAGCAATCACCATTTTAGCATTACGGGATATTACGTCGGTCGCAGGCAGCACTATTTCAGCAGGCACCACTGGTTCTATCACGTTACAAGCAGCTAATAATGTTGTCGCAGGCACAGGCAATTTAACACTCGGCGGAAATATCTCTATCGGTACTGGTGCGCTTACGCTGAGTTCCGGTATCAATGGCACGCGCCCATCATGGACGATTGATAATTCAACCTATACCCAATTAGCAGGTACGGTTGGTGTTGTGACCATCAATGGTTTTCAGGACGTGACCGTTTCAAAGGCAATGACGGGTAGTGGCGCGATTACGATTAATCCACAGCGTGATTTTATTCTCAGTGCATCGCAAACCATCACGGTTGGCGGAGCGGGTGTGTTCACAGTGCTTGCACAGCGTAATATTACAACCAATGCAAGCAGCGTGATTACAACAGGTGCAACGGGCGGCGTAAGTTTGCGTGCAGCGAATGCGGTGGTTGCTGGTACAGGTAATTTAACTTTGGGCGGTAAGATAAATATCGGTACAGGTGCATTAACGCTTGTTTCCGGTATCAATGGCACGCGACCATCGCTTACTTTGAATTCGACTAGCCTTGGCTTGTTGGGTGCGACCGTTGGTGCAGTTAGCATAACGGGCATCCAAGACGTAACGTTGGCTATGAACTTGCCAGGAAGCGGCGCTATTACTATTTCACCGCAGCGTGATTTTATTCTCAATTCAGGTTTTACGCTTTCAACTAACTCTGCATCTACGATTACCATTCTGGCGCTACGTGATATTACCGCAGCCGCAACCAGTGTGATTAGTGCTGGTACTACTGGTTCTATCTCGCTTACCGCTGCAAACAACGTTGTTGCAGGTACAGGTAATTTGACGCTTGGCGGAAATATCGCGGTGGGTTCGGGTACACTTACCTTGCTGTCGGGTATCAATGGCACACGCCCATCATGGACGATGGATAATACTACCTATACACAAAACGCTGCGACGGTGGGCACAGTTACCATCAACGGGTTCCAAGACGTTACTGTTTCCAAAGCCGTTACGGGAAGTAGCTCAATCACCATTAATCCGCAACGTAATTTTACTCTTAGCGCATCGCAAACGATTACCGTTGGCGGCGCAGGTGTATTCACGGTATTGGCCTTGCGTGATATCACCGCCAATGCAAGTAGCGTGATTACAACGGGCGCCACGGGTGGTATAAGTTTGCGCGCTGCAAACAACGTTGTCGCAGGTACAGGTAATTTGACGCTTGGCGGAAATCTTTCGGTTGGGTCTGGCGTGCTTACGCTTACATCTGGCATCAATGGCACGCGCCCATCATGGACGATTGATAACACAACCTATACTCAAAACGCGGCGACGGTTGGCGTTGTAACCATCAATGGCTTCCAGGATGTAACCGTTTCAAAAGCGATGACGAGTAACGGAGCGATTACGATTAATCCACAGCGCGATTTTATTCTTAGTGCATCGCAAACCATTACCGTTGGCGGCGCAGGTGTCTTCACAGTGCTGGCGCTACGCGATGTCATCACCAATGCAAGCAGTGTGATAACAACAGGTGCAACAGGCGGCGTAAGTATGCGTGCCGCTAATGCGGTGGTGGCTGGTACAGGTAATTTAACCTTGGGTGGTAAAATCAATATTGGTACAGGTGCGTTGACGCTCGTTTCCGGCGTTAATGGTACACGTCCTGATTTAACGTTAAACAGCAGCTCCCTCGCATTACTTGGTGCCACCGTGGGTGCAACCAGCATTACAGGGTTGCGTGATATAACTGTTGCCATGAACCTGCCAGGAAATGCGGGTATTACCATCGGCGCACAGCGCGATTTAACATTGAACGTATCACAGACCATCACCACCGGCGCTGCGGGTGGGCTGAGTTTAACTGCCGCCAATAACGTTGTGTTGGGAACAGGTAATCTTACCATTAATGGTAATCTTTCGGTCGGATCAGGCGCGCTTACGCTTACATCCGGTATTAACGGTACGCGCCCATCTTATACGATGACGACAAGCAATTTCACACAACAAGGCGCAACGCTTGGTGCGATTACCATAAGCGGGTTTTTGGATTTTACCGTCAATCGCAACTTGACAAGCTCCGGCGCAATCGCACTGATATCCAATCGTGATTTAAATATCAGTGCAACACGTACCATCACGGGCGGCGCTGCAACAGCAATCAGCATGCAGGCTGCCAACGGCGCTGTGGGTGGTACTGGTAACATGAATATGCTTGGTACCATTTCGGTGGGTACGGGTAACCTTACCCTGCTTTCAGGCATTAATGGGACGCGCCCAAGTTTAACGTTGAATAGCACAAATCTCATCCGTCAAGGCGCGACCTTCGGTGCAATTAACTTGCAGGGTTTTGCAACACTAACTATTGCTCGGCCAATTAACACGACTACCACCATCACCATTTCAAATAATACCAGCACTGCCCTTGCAAGTGATATCACCAGCACGGGTACTATGACATTCAGTAACGCGCTTGTAATTGCTGAAGCCGCAACTGTAAATATTACTTCAACCAACGCTGCGATTGCATTCGGAAGCACGATCAATGGAACTGCTGGCGGTGTCAGTGAAAATCTCAACGTCAGTGCGGGGACAGGTACGGTTACATTCTCAGGGATTACTGGCGGCACAGCGCCGCTTGGCAACGTGACCATTACCGCAGACAACGTAACATTAAGTGCTAATATGATTGGTACAGGTACGCTTACGTTTGCTCCAACCGCTGGCCGTGCCGTGAATATCGGTACAGCTGCGGCAGATGCATTAACCACTTCCGGACTTAATTTCAGTACTACTGAAATGGGCCGCGTTGTGAATGGTTGGGGTTCGTTGGTATTTGGTAGCACAACCGCTGGCGCACTCACCAATTCCACAGCATCGTGGAGTGACCCTGTATCATTTATTACGGGTAATGACTTTGCAAGCACGGTTGCTCTAACAAGTGCTGACCCCATTCTTGTCCAAGCTGTACGTGATGTGTTGTTGACCCAAACGATTGCCACCACCAATACATCGGCAAATGCCATCATTCTGTCAGCGGGCCGTAATTTCATTAATACCGCTGGTGCAAATCCGTTGACGACCGGCGCAGGCGGACGTTGGTTGGTGTACAGTGCCAACCCGACAGACGCAACCGGTGAAGAAACCATGAGTAACGCATTTAATCGTTACACGTGCACCTATGGCGGTGTATGCCCAACGCTTTCTACGGGTAACGGGTTGCTATATTCATATACACCATTGCTTGACGTACAAATTGATCCCCAATCTTACAATTATGGTGACGCGATTATACCGCCAACAGGTTATACGTTGCAAACATCTGGTTATTTGAATGCTCTTGATACATCGCAAGGCTCGGTAGGTGGAGTTGGTAATTTTTCAACCAGTTATGTTCAGGGTGATAATGCCGGCACCAGCTTTACCATCACTAATAATGGTAGCACATTCATATCCAATCTTGGTTATGGGTTCAATTACGTATCGCCAACTGGGCTGACCGTTGGTCAACGCCAAATTACGGTACAGGTAAGTGACCAAACCAGAGTATATGGCAATGCGCCGAGCACCAGCGCCTATACGCTTGCCAGCGGTTCGTTCTATAGTACGGATGCTGCGACCTTGGCGTTGACAACCGATGCAACACTTTCTTCATCCGGTAATTATAATTATCGCGCAACGCCTTGGACACTTTCGGCGAATGGTGCAAACTTCACATCCGGTCTTGCAGGCAATTACAACATCACTTATTTGGCAGCACCAACTGGTTTGACGATTACGCAGCGCCCGTTGACGGTGACGGCAACGGGCACTGATCGTGTGTATAACGGATTGACGGGTGCGACCGTAACGCTGGGTGATAACCGTGTTGCAGGCGACGTGTTGACCACCGCTTATACTGGTGCAAGCTTTGGCGATAAAAATGTTGGTATCGGCAAGACCATCGGCGTAACCGGTATCACTGTAACCGATACCGATAGCGGTAACTATACCTTCAATACAACCGCAAGTGCATCGGCAACGATTTTACAGCGCACATTGACGATTTCTGCTACTGGTATCAACAAGGTCTATGACGGTTTAACCACTGCGACTGCAACCTTGACCGATGACCGCGTGGCGGGTGATGTATTCAATACCACCTATACCGGAAACTTTGGCGATAAGAATGCAGGCACTGGTAAGTCAATCAGTATCACAGGCATCAATATCTCAACCGGTGATGCCGCGAATTACAGCTTTAATACAACCGCATCGACATCTGCGGATATTACGCAACGCGCATTGACCATCAGCGCAACCGGTGTGAATAAAGTTTATAATGGCCTGACGACGGCATCTGTGAATTTTGGTGATAACCGCGTTGCAGGTGATGTATTTACAATCAACTATACCGGAAGCTTTGCTAACAAGAACGTGGGCACTGCTAAAACTGTTAGCGTAACCGGCATTAATCTGACTGGAACCGATAGTGGCAATTACAGCTATGCCACGACCGCAAGCACCAGCGCAGATATCACGCAGCGCTCACTGACCATCAGTGCGACGGGCAACAACAAAACCTATGATGGATTGACAACCGCAACTGCAACCTTGACTGATGACCGCGTGGCGGGTGATGTGTTTAATACGAGCTATACCGGAAACTTCAGTGATAAGAATGCGGGAACCGGTAAGGCTATCAGCATTACGGGTATCAATATCTCAACCGGGGATGCCGCGAATTACAGCTTCAATACAACGGCAAGCACATCTGCGAACATCACGCAGCGCAGCCTGACCATCAGTGCAACAGGGGTGAATAAGATATATAATGGCCTGACAACCGCTGGCGTGAATTTCAGTGATGACCGTGTTGCGGGTGATGTGTTCACCACCAGCTATGGCGCTGCAAACTTTGGCGATAAAAATGTTGGTATCGGCAAGGCAATCAGCATAACGGGTTTGAATATTGCAACAGGTGATGCCGCGAACTATACATTCAATACAACCGCAAGTGCTGCTGCGAATATTACCAAACGCGCATTGACCATCGGTGCGGTAGGGTCAAGTAAAGTCTATGATGGTTTAACAACAGCATCTGTTACCCTGAACGATAATCGCGTAGCTGGCGATGTATTCAATACCACTTATGGCACAGCAAATTTTGCTAACAAGAATGTTGGCACGGCAAAAGCAATCAGCGTAACGGGTATTAACATCGCGACTGGTGATGCTGGCAATTACAGCTTCAACACCACCGCAAGCGCCAATGCCAATATCACCCCGCGTACACTGGTCGCCAGCGTCACAGGTAATGATAAGGTTTATAATGGTTCAACTAATGCAGCATTGACCATCACGGATAACCGCATAACGGGTGATGCGCTTGGTTACAGCTATACTGCAAACTTCTCTGACAAAAATGTAGGAACCGGAAAGGCGATTAGTGTGGTTGGAATTAGTCTGGTTGGTTCGGCGGCTGGCAATTACGTAACCAGCAGCACTGCGAGCACCAGCGCCGATATTACGCCGCGCGCCTTGCTCATTAGCGCGAACAGCACTAATAAAATTTATGATGGTAATGCGGCCGCAGTCATCACGCTTAGCGATAACCGTGTATCGGGAGATATTCTTACGCTCAGCTATGGCTCTGCAACCTATGCCAATAGTAGCATTGGCGTAAATAAACCAGTCACCGTAACGGGCATTGGTTTGACCGGAATAGATAGTGGAAACTACACCTATAACACCAGTGCATTTGCAATGTCTGACATCATCACTATGCCACCCGTCGTTGTGATTGTGCCAGTCCCAACTGCGGCCTCGGATTCATTATCGCTTGCACAGCAGCTTCCTAATACGGTGAAGAAGGGTGTGCAGACACCGCGCACCATACCAGAGTTTTTACTATTCGATGATGAATGGCAAAAGCGCCAACGCAAGCTCCCAACCCTTGGAATGCTGCGCTAAATCGCCTTTAAAACCCGCTTCTATTTAAGCAGGTATTCCCGTATATAGATGCATATGAAATTATGCATAATCAGCACGCTTTATCCGCCAAATATCGTTGGTGGTGCAGAAAAAGTGACTGCAAAACTTGCGGCGGCTTTGGTACGCGCGGGACATGAGATTGTTGTCATTACACTACATGATAGCCAGCAAGAAAAAATTGAAATATGTAATGGTGTTAAAGTTTATTATTTGCCGATTGATAATATCTATTGGCCGTTTACCGGTTCATCCAAGCCCTCTGCGTGGAAGCGTTTATTGTGGCACACGATTGATATGTGGAATGTGAAGGCGGCGGTGCGTATCGGTAACATACTCGATATTGAAAAGCCGGAGATATTGAATAGCAATAATCTGGCTGGATTTTCGGTTGCAGCATGGAATGAAGCAGCAAAGCGCGGTATTAGCATTGTGCATACCTTGCATGATTACGCCCTGCTTTGTCCGCGCGCTACATTATTCAACCATGGCAAGTTGTGTGATAAGCGCTGTGCGCTATGTGTGAGTATGAGCATCCCGAAACGTGCTGCATCGCGTCGTGTTTCCCATGTGGTGGGGGTTAGTAAGTTTGTTGCCAACCAGCATATAAAAAATGGCTTCTTCCCCAGTGCAAAACGCCATGTGATTTATAATATTGGCGAGACTGCTGATATTGCACCCACCCCAAACCATCCCAATGCTGCGCTTACATTCGGATTTATTGGCCGTGTTGAAGAAGAAAAGGGCATCGAAGTATTGTTACAAGCAACATCTCAATTACCAAAAGATGGTTGGCGTTTATTGATTGCAGGCCGAGGCCGCGAAGAATATGTAGCACGTTTAAAAGCTGCATATCCGCAAGCCAGTATTGAATGGCTTGGGTTTGTCAAAGCGGATGATTTTTATAAACAGGTCGATGTATCGATTGTGCCATCCCTATGGCCAGAGCCATTACCCGGTGTGATTGCCGAGGCGGCTGCGTGGCATATTCCACTTATCATTTCAAAAATGGGTGGCATGCCGGAATATCTGGAAATGGGTGTGCGTGGTATTGCCGTGCCAGCAGGAAACGCACAGCGTCTGGGAATAGAGATGAGCGAAGCCATGCAGGGTAGGGGTGTCATGGCGCAACCTGTTGATGCAAAGCAGGCTTGGAAAGATGAATTGAGTGAACGTACCGTTGTTGCTCGTTATCTGGCTTGCTACAACGAATGCTTAATGAGCAGAAGCAATAATGGGTAAAAAGGTACTATATATAGGTGTAGGAAATCCTGTTGCGCCGAGCAGCGGCATGGATAATGTGCTGCGCGAACATATTCTGGAGCTGGTTCAGCTTCAAAGCATCGAATTGCACGGGATTATCGTGCAGGCTGGTATTGCTGGTGCTGCGGTAAGACCTGTAGAAAGCCCGTGGCCAAACTTTAAAATCTATACTGGCGATTTGCAAACTGAAGCAGGCGGGTTGTCGCGCATAAAGAATAAACTAAAGCATATATTCTGTAATATTGCACCGCTTGCATCTTATGCATTCCTCAGTAAGTCCGCGCAGCAAGAGATAGCGGCGGCATTGACCATGGATTATGATTTGGTCGTTATCGATCATATGCTGGCGATATGTAATATTCAGCCATCCGCATTATTATCATTGAAGCATAAAGCGATATTGATTGCCCATGATGTAACGCCGCTATATCTGTTGGGAACCAGCCGTTTGAACAAAAACATCGTAGCAAAAATCTTTTTATTTGATGATGCATTCAAGTCATTGGTTGTAGAAAGTATACTTATCAAGCGTGCGGCATTAACGGTGTTTTTATCGCAGTGGGATGAGCAATGGTATAGCTGGCTAAATGCCAACACCATTTCATTATGTCCTACGCTTACTGAACGAAAGCTTGATAAGGCTGATAGAGTTGCCGCCAAACCTTATGTGGTGTTTGTCGGAGGTGCGGGGTTTGCGCCAAACAAAGCTGCACTTGAATGGATAATTAATAAGCTTTCACCCGCGCTTTTGTCACAGGACCCAGATATATCCATTATGCTGGTGGGGAAGGGCACTGCAGATTTAGAAAATGCTATGCAGCCCAATATTAAACACATGGGGTTTGTCTCGGATGAACAGCTTTCAGATATTCTGCGTGATTGCCTGGCAGTCATCAGCCCTGTGGTCCATGGTGGCGGCATCAAGATAAAGGTATTGGAAGCGGCGATGGCAGGAAGCCCTATCATCGCGACAAAGGAATCCCTGCGCGGTTTTGAGTTTTTGAATATCAACCCAGCAATTGAGTTAAATAATCCAAAAGCGACAGCAATTGCGATTGTAAATCTTAAAAATTCGCCAGATAAACAAGCTGCGCTGCGCGCGCAGATAGAGCGTGCATGGAGTGATTATTCCGGCGCTAACAAAAATCAGCTGAGCAAGCAGATCGTGGCACAACTTCAGATGAATTCAAATGTGGCGGGTAACGCGCCATGAGTGCAGAACCGAGTTTCAGAACAGAAGCGTTACAGAGTCTGATGTGGGCTGCCGTGCAAACATGGGGCAGTAAAATTCTGACCTTTGTGTTGTTTATTCTTTTGGCTCGCCTGCTAACGCCGGTTGAATATGGGTTAGCTGCTGCTGGATATCTTGTTCTGACATTAATGGGAATATTTACAGAATTTGGCTTTGGTATTGCTATCATTCAGCGGCCGGATTTAAAAGACAATGAAATTAACCTGCCGTTTTTTTCATCGATGGTTCTTTCGGTTGTGCTTGGTGTTGTGGTTGCGCTCTATCCGCAGTTTATAGAAAATTTAATAGGCGTTCAGGGGCTTTCGCCAATTATTACGGCAGTTGCAATCCTCGCTCCCTTTAATACGGCCGCTTTATTTCAAGAGTCATTATATAAGCGCCATGCCAAGTACAAGCCATTGGCGTTTCGAACACTGGCAGGTACAGCACTTGGCGGCATCATCGCATGCGCGGTTGCTTATGCAGGGTGGGGTGTATGGGCATTGATTGTGCAAATGTATGTGACGACGTTTGTAAATCTTATCTGGTTGTGGGTGCGGCCTGTGTGGACGCCAAGCTTTAATGTTTCATGGCCAGCATTCAAATCAATTACAATATTCAGTAGTTCTATTTTTGGAACACGTATCCTTGAATTTTCCGCAAGTCGTACTGCGGATATTATGATTGTAACCTTATTCGGCACAGCCACGTTGGGCTTATATACCGCCAGTACTAAATTATTGCAGGTATTAATCGTGCTTTTTCAATCAATTCTATCGGATGTTGCGCTGACATTTTTGGCCAGAATTGCACATGATAAACCCCGTATCAGGGATTTATATATTAAAACAGTTGGCGCGGGCGTTGTGGTGCTCTTTCCTATATTCATCATGCTTGCCGCGCTGGCACCCGAAATTTGCGCCATCTTATTCGGTGAGAAATGGGTGATGATTGATCAACTGGTAAGACCTTTCTTGTTGCTTGGTGCGGTTCAAAGTCTTCAATATTTAAATGGTGCGTATTATTCCGCGCTGGGTCGTCCTGCACATTTGTTTTATCTTAATATTATGAGGATTGTCGCATTAGTGCCCGTGCTCATCTTCAGTAAGGATGAGGACGTGTTTACATTTGTCAATTATTTCTGCATTGCCCAGACGATTGTAACAATACCCAATTTTTATTTCATCACACGCATTCTTGAAATTAATCTTGTGCAATTGGTGTTGCGCGTCTTCCCGTTTATATTCGCGTCGCTGCTGAGCTTTTTTATCATTCTGTCAGCACATGACATGTTCAAAGAACAGATTAGCGCAACATTCATACGTGGTATGGTGATGGGTATCGTATTTGTTGGAATCTATGCGGGATGTGCATTGTTTTTGGCGAGAGAACAGGCAATATCTGTTTTGCATTTCTTAAAGCCCCAAAATCCCAAGATAATCTAAAATGAAAAAAATCACGCTGCAGCGATTAGTGAATGCGATTATTGCGCGCATTCCATATGTAAAGAAAATTCATGATAGGTATACGTTTGAAAATGCAAAGCAAGCATGGAAGAAAGTAGTTGAATCCTATGCGTTCAAACAGCGGGCTGTTTTTGGTGGCACAGTTCGTAAAATACTGATTGTTCCTCCAGACCCGCACACCCTTACAGGATCGCGCGGTGATGAGGCAATGTTGGATGCGTTTATTCAAATTATTACGAAAAATAATCCCAATGTACAGATTGCAGTTGTGACAGCAACAGATGCAGCAAGTGCTGTTGTGCGAGCGAAGGGCTGCTATCCAATGCAGATATGGCCAGACATTATCAATCCGAAAAAATTTGCTGTTGATTTAGAAAAATATGCACCTGATGCATTTGTTGTCGTGGGCGCAGATGTAATGGATGGATATTATAACTCTTTAAGCGCACTCACTTTGCTGATTTATTGTGATATTGCGGCGCGTTTAGGAATTGCCACTGGATTTCTAGGGTTTAGTTTTAATGCATCGCCTTCGCAGAATCTTAAAGATGTATTTGACGATGTTCACAAAAAGGTTTGTTTCAATGTAAGAGATATTATTTCATTGGAACGCTTCAAATCTTTTACAGCAGCGCCTGCACGTTTGGTTGCAGATATGGCATTTTGCTTAAAGCCAGATTTCGATAATGCTGAATTAAAAGATGTGCAGGCATGGATTGCAGAGCGGCGTTCAGCAGGCGATTCAGTCCTTATATTTAATGTTCATCTCCTATTAATTAAAAGTGCGAGCGCAGAGCAGATAGAACAGATTATTAAAGCAAGCGTAGAGACACTCATCGTTGCTTCACGTAAGAAAAAAATAAGCTGGCTTTTACTGCCACATGATTACCGTAGTAATGAAGGCGATAATAATTGCCTTAAGCCAATTGCCGAGCAATTGGAAAAGTCAGGATTAATAAACTTCAAGCATGTAACAACCGAACTATCCGCAGCTGTACTAAAAGCTATTGCAGGTCAGGTAGACGGAGTTATTGCAGGCCGTATGCATCTTGCTATCGCATCACTGGGAATGGGTGTGCCAGTTCTGGCGCTTACGTATCAAGATAAATTCCAAGGATTATTTGCACACTTCAAGCTACCAGAATGGCTGTTACTATCTCCCAAAGTATTTTTGGACGTGCCTCATTTTATTGCAAGCATAGAACGGTTCGTTGATGAACTAGATGTGCTGCGTGAACAGGTCAACTTACGATTAAACGATGTGCAAGAATTATCTCAAGCCAACTTTGATTTTATTGATAGGTAGTTTTAATTTTATAATTACGTTTCAGATAGTATTGATGTCAATGTGTTGTCATGTTTGATAGCGGCGCTAACGGATAAAAGTGTCTTGCCGCTTGTTTGCTGTTTTTCCCAGCAGTATTCCCATTATCAGCAGAGTAGTGGAGCTTTCAATCACGTTCGAAGTTATGCCAATTATCAAGATAACAGCAGTTAAAGTGTAATATACTAGGAATTCGCTGCTGTTGATGGGTAGCCAATTGCGCACCCCGATAACTAAATGGCGTATGAAGAATAGGCTAAAGGCTCCAAATGTTACATATAAATAGACAAATAAATTATCAGCAGGATTTCTGATAAGCACTTCAAAAAAGTATTGTGGAGTTCCAATACCACCAATTCCGCGTCCGAATATCATCGTTAATGGGTTACTATTTTTAAAAACCAGATCCCATGCTGTTGGCCACATCCATGCCATGCGGTCCATGAGCGAAGTTATATTAAGAAACCCTCCGCTATCTATTGTTATGACATTAGCGCGTGTGGTCAAAAATAAAACTGGAAGCAGTACAGTGACGCTGGCTAGTCCTGTAAGTACTATCAATGCAAACCGTTCTGCATTCTTGGTTGGTTTTTTCTTTGCATAATCCTGTTGTTGAAGAAATTCGACAATAATAATCAACAAAGGAACGATAGCCATTACCAGCAATGTTGTTTTTGAGGTTGTATAGTAGATTGCAACGACGGATATGGCCCAAATAGCGATTTTTAGAAAAATATTCATACGCATCGTCAGAACGACCACGCAAAACAGTGCGATTTGGTTTGACGCAGCAAAGCTTGCGCGTGAAAAGCCTGCTAGCCGTGCGACGCCTGAGGCTGTCCAGTCGCGAGAGGCTTGCAGTGTCTGTCCAAAAGCCTGGTAGCTTTCGCCAGTCCACGGAAATTCGACAAATATATTTATAACGACACCAGTGGTTGCAATCGCCCACCACAACAGAATATTTTTTTGAAAATGATACTGCAGTCCAAAAGTGGTAACGAGCATGCCTAAGAAAAACGGCAGCCAGATATATAGCCCAAATGCCACGGCTTCAATTTGGCGGCCCGAGAAAATTGCATAAATGGTATAGGAAAGAAACAACAGCAAGAAAAAGCCCATGCGTTTGTGGATGTGCATGGTGATGCCGTAAATCATAAAATAGCCGATGACGACTATCCCTGCGAACATGATGGGGATATAGGATAAATACAGCAACGACGCGTTGGCGCAGTAGTATTTAATCGCACCACCAAGCATGTCGTTTAATATTAGCAATACCATCGCCAAACCAATCGCTTGCTTTAACGCGTAGGTTCCCCACGATTTTTTATGGGTTGGGCTGTTGGATCTGATCTCTGTCGGCAGCATGCAATTGTTATAACTTATTCGGTGGCGCGCTTGACAATAAGCGGCATTGCTTGCAGTTGCAAGGATGCAGGCTGACCATTTGTTACGTCGATGCCAGTGGTTTCCGCCAGTAATGATGTTGCCTGCCAATGGCCAGGTGACAGTTGTAAATCATAGCTCACGGCTTCTTTTTCTGTTGTCCACAACGCATATGCAATGCTTCGTCCCTTTTTAAATCGTAAACAATAGACACCATTCGTATTGCTGATAGTTTTATCGAAGCGATAACCGTTAAGTGCATTTCCTAAATCACGAATGGCATTAAAAGCAGGCTTTCGAGTATCATCACTATCTATCGAATTAAAACGGATGAGACCATATTGCTGTTCGCTATCGCTGCTGTCATCTCCTGCTTCCTGCCAGCTATACCAGATTGAAAACGGCATATGCATTGAAGCCGTGAGCAACATGGAGCGTGCCGCGTATGCTGCCTGCGTATCTTCATCCACGCCCTTATCGCCTGTATGATAGCCCCATTCGGTAAACAGGATTGGGGCATTGATGGAATGTTTGGTAAGCGCCGTGTGTAAACGCGGCATTTCATCAAAGACACTTTCCGGATTTTGCGGCGCGCGATATGGATGGATACTTATGGCGTCCCATTTTGCTGCAACGGGATCTGCGAGTACATTGCCCAGATAATTATAGAAGGCTTCTTTTTTGCTTTTTTCAACTACTGGTCCAGCTAGAGCGGCAGCAAGAATAGGTTGATGTGGAACAGTTTTTCTCAAAGTACGCGTAACTGTTTTAGCAAGCGCGATATAATGTTCAACATTCGGCACTGGCTTCCAGAAACCCCAATTGGGTTCGTTGTAAATTTCCCATGCTACGTTTTTATGTTTATAACGTTTTGCAGCAGCTTCCGTAAAACGCGCAAAGGCTTGTCGCCCGATATGGGTATATGGCGAAAGATTGCTGTCATAAAATGCATTTCTATAATCCAGAATAAGCAGAACTTTTATGCCTGCCGCATTAAGTGTATCAATCATCGTGTCATAGGATGAGAAATTATATACGCCTTGTTCTTTTTCGACGCTCGCCCAATCAAGATCGCGTCTAACCCAGCCAACGCCAATTTCTTTTAACAATGCGACGTGCTTGTCTAAATCTTTGGTTAGAAAATGGACATTGATACCGAAATTGGCTGGTATGGTCGTTTCTTTTAGTAGCGATGCTTGCACAGATGGTGCAGATAGCATGCATATTATTAGAAAAATCTTGAATAGCTGCGTCATGGTGATGTTGTGTCCTTGATGGCTTGCCCGGTTAATTCCGCTGTCTTATTCCAATCAAAGCGTAAGGCTTGCTGTGTCCCTTTTTCACGCAACGCATTGCGCGCTGCGTTATCCAAGAGGAGTACAAGCAACTGACCGGCCATATCTTCAACGTTCAAGGGATCAAAATAGGCGGCAGCATCACCGCATACTTCGGGAAGCGATGCGGCGGATGATGTGAGTACAGGGCAGCTTGCCGCCATGGCTTCGATGACAGGTAGCCCAAACCCTTCATAATAGGATGGCATGACAAGTAAATCGGCATTGGTGACTAATGCACGCATGGCATCATCGCTGATATGGCCAGTGAATTCCACGCGGTTTCCAAGCTTTGTAGCGTCGTGTTCAACCGTTGTATCACCAGTAATAAACCCGGACTTTTTACCGATTATTATCAGCTTGTGCGGGATTTTGGATTGAATGCTTTCAAATGCAGCAAGTAATCGGCGCAGGTTCTTATGCGGCTTCACATTGCCGACATATACAATGTATGGCTGTAGATGGGTTTGTGCTGGTGCGCTTAATCGCCACGCAGTATCAACGCCTTGATGAATGACGTATGTAGGGCAGGCGGGTATACCAATATGTGTCGTGAATTCTTTTTTGGTAAAGTTTGAAACAAAGATGATTGTGTTGGCACGCAGACGCACAGCATGAAAAAGTATAGATGCATATACACGCTTGATGAAGGATGTGCGGTAATCATCCAGTACGATATGTGCCAAGTCATGCACCGTTGAAATCAATTTGCCAGAATATAATAACGGGATGTTGTAGTGCGGAACCCACAGCACATCCCCTTTAACGCGATTGAATAGCCACCACCATTGTTCTTGTAATGAATAGATGGGGGCTAGAAAAGGATGTACGGAAATTTGTGGGGTATTAAGCCAAGGGAATGAAGCCAGTTCGGATGGCTTCCCCAAAACAATAAATGTCCAGTCTTTGTTTGATGTTATGATGCGGCGAAGCACATTTTGCAAATAGATGCCAATGCCGCTTGCATTTATCATTCGTGCATCAACAATCAATCGCATTGAATTACTTTCGGAACGGCAAGGTATAAAAGGATCGTAAAGACCAACTTTACGCATAGGCGTAGCATATTTCATTGTGCTATGAAAGACGGACCTAACTGGAACTTGTAGCTCTTATTTTATCTTTGTGCGTTGGACGTTGTTATGAAAATCGCCATTATTCATGATTGGCTTGTGACCAAGGCGGGCGCAGAAGCTGTGCTCGAGCAGCTATTGCTCATGTATCCTGGCGCGGATGTTTTTACACTGGTCAATTTTTTGAATGTTGAAGATGCTAAACTATTGAATGGGTCGCGTTGTTTTACCAGTTTCATTCAAAATCTTCCGTTTGCACAAAAGCATTACCGTTCGTATTTACCTCTTATGCCATTAGCCATAGAGCAGTTTGATGTGTCCGGCTATGACCTTGTCATCAGTTCATCGCACGCCGTAGCCAAAGGCGTAATCACTGGCCCTGATCAAGTGCATATCTCTTACGTTCATAGCCCCATTCGTTATGCGTGGGATTTGCAGCATGTGTATTTGCGTGAAGCAAAGATGGCGACGGGTATTAAAAGTATGATCGCGCGTATCATTTTACATTATATGAGGATGTGGGATTGTCGCACGGTGAATGGGGTGGATCACTTCATCGCCAATTCCAGTTTTATCGCCAAGCGCATCAAGAAATGCTATGCGCGTGAGGCGAATGTCATTTATCCGCCCGTGCAATTGGACGAATTTGTGATTGGCAACAAACCAAAGGAAGAATTCTACCTAACAGTATCGCGCTTTGTGCCGTATAAAAAAATCCCGCTGATTGTAGAAGCGTTTGCGCGCATGCCTGGTAAGCGGTTGGTTGTCATGGGCGATGGGCCTGAAATGGAAGCGGCCAGAGCTGTTGCAGGACCGTATATTGAATTTCTTGGCCATCAACCACGCTCTGTAGTCATTGATTACATGCAGCGTGCCAAAGCATTTGTATTCGCAGCTGAAGAAGATTTCGGAATTGTTCCAGTAGAAGCGCAAGGATGTGGCACGCCTGTGATTGCATTTGGCAAGGGCGGTGCATTGGAAACAGTGAGCGATGGCCACACGGGTGTCTTTTTCCAGAACCAAACGACAGAGTCATTAATCGACGGCGTGAAGCGATTTGAAGCGATAGCACAGTCCTTTGATAAGCAAACTATTCGCCGTAATGCGGAACGGTTTGAAGTTGGACGGTTTCGCTATGATTTTAATGCTTTTGTTACGCAGGCTATGCGCGAAAATGCGCCAAAAAAGTAATGATTATTGATTGAACGAAATGCCCGTCTCTTTTAAGTGGCGTGGGCTTTTGGGAACCTATATAAATTGCCCTTATCTTGAAGGTTAAAATTTAGAAAGCCCCGCATGTCCACGGAACAAGAACAAGACGATTTTATATCATCTGGTGAATTGCTTAAAATTTGGTACTTCGTTAAACGCAATGCTTTGCTGATTGGCCGCGTTATTCTGGCCACAGTTATTCTGGCCATGCTATTCGCATTTGTTGCCAAGCCACGTTATGTAAGCGAAGCCATCGTGATGATGGACAGTCGTAAAACCCGTGTCACCAATATGGAAGCGGTCGTTTCGAACGTATCGCTGGATACATCAGCGGTGCGTACCGAAATTGATATCATCAGCTCCAGAGCTGTGATTGACCGTGTACAAAAGCAATTAAAGTTGAATGAAGATCCGGATTTTAATCCCAATCTGCGTGGTCTTAGCTGGTTTGCTAAACTTCTTCCATGGAAGAAGAGCGATGAAGAGAAGGAGCGCAGCGAAAGTACCGAGCGCACCATGATTGCAAATAAACTCAAGAAAAATCTTGAAGTTGAAAATGATGGCCGCTCTTACAGTATTTCCATTCGCTACCGTGATACGGATGCACAGCGTGCTGCCAATATCACCAATGCATTTGCTGACCAGTATCTGGTCGATCAATTGGAAGTGAAGTTTGATACAAGCCAGCGCGCCAATGAATGGCTTGGAAAGCGTTTGGAGGGGCTTCGTGATGAACTGCGTATTAGTGAAAAGGCTGTCGAAGATTTCCGTCAAGCGCACAATCTTGTCGGCGCGGATGAGGAAACCATTACGCAAAAGCAATTGACCGATATCAGTACCCAGCTGATTTCGGCACGAGCAGAGCTTTCACAGGCAGAAGCGCGGCAGAAGACCATCGCTAATTTAAAGGAAAACGGCAAAACCGCCTCGGTCGTAATGTCATCGCCGCTCATTCAGGAGCTGAAGCGTCAACTTGCAGAAGTGCGTCGTAAAGAAGCAGATTTGTCCGCGCGTTATGGCGCACGCCATCCGACAATGATTAATGTTCACAATGAGTTGCGCGACATTACTGCCAAAGTGGAAGAAGAAACCCAAAAGATTCTAAGTGGTGCGGACAGCGATTTGGATATCGCTCGCAGCAAGGTGAAAAGTCTTGAAGATGGTGTTACGGCCCTTAAAAACCAGACAGGGGAGGGTGATCAGGCGATGGTAACTTTGCGCCAGCTACGCCGTGAAGCCGATGCCAATAAAACCCTTTATGAAAGCTTTCTTGCACGCTTTAAACAGATTGCAGAACAGCAAGATTTACAGATGGCGGATGCACGTATTGTGGCAAAAGGCGAAGTGGCATTGCGCCCATACTTCCCGGATCCTGTTATTTTCTTCGCGCTTAGTTTGGTGTTGGGTACCATGCTTGGCTTTGGTCTGGCACTGATCCTTGAATATATGGAACGCGGTTACCGCGATTTAAATGTAATGGAAACCGCATTGGGTGTTGCGGGGCTTGGTATTGTGCCATTGATTGAAAGCGGTGACCAATTGCCGACCGATTATGTTCTTGAAAAACCACTTTCAGTTTATGCTGAATCCATTCGTGGCGTCCGTACTGCCGTCCACTTCTCGAATGTGGATACGCCACCGCGTGTGATTATGGTGACCAGTTCGCTTCCTGGTGAAGGAAAAACCATCTTTTCGCTTTGCTTTGCCCGCGTCATGGCGAAGTCAGGGGCGCGTGTATTGCTGATAGACGCCGACATGCGTCGCCCACGCGTACATAGTGTATTGGGGCTTGATAAGACTAAGCCTGACTTGGCCAGAATATTAACTGGTGAAGTGCAATTAAATGAAGCTGTGCAGCGTGACATTAGCGGTATGGATGTGGTAATTGCAAAATCCAAGACGCCAAACCCGCATGATTTGTTGGCATCCAAACAAATGGAACGGTTGCTTGCTGTTGCTCGTGAACAATATGATATTGTCGTTGTCGATACACCGCCAGTTATCGCAGTTTCGGATAGTGCGGTGGTATCGAAGCTGGTTGATACAACGCTTTATCTCGTTCGTTGGGCGTCAACCCCGCGCGAAGTGATCAAGCAAGGCATCAAACGCCTTACCGATTATAATGTTAAGATTGCCGGCGTTGTGCTTAACCAAGTTAATTTGGAAGAGCAAAAAGAGTATGGCTATGGCGATTACGGTTATTATTACGGCAAGTATAAAGATTATTACACTAACTAGCGCATGCGATGACCACGGGTTCAGCACCATTTAAGTCGATTGGAAGATGGGGCTCTTTGCTGGTGCTCGCTGCGGCGTTGTGTTGGTTTGCCAGCATCAATCTGTTCTTCGATTTCAGGCCAACCATGGCTGCCAATGAACAATTGGCTATTACCCTCAATCAAAGTGATGCGTTACCCTTTGCACAGAAAGTGCAGAGCTATGCCAATCTGCTGAAGCAGCAGGAAGCCTTGCTCATCCAAAATCCGATTGAGCCATATGCGTGGATGCGTTTGTCATTCTTGCGTAAAAACGCGATTGGTGACCGCGCAGGCGCATTCGATGCCCTGCGTTTTGCTGACAAAATCGCACAGCCTGATAATGCCGGCGGGATGGAGCGTATTTTGATGTGGCGTGATTATGCTGATTTACATACCAATGCAGATAAGGCCCGTGAAGTCGATATGTGGCGCAGATCATATCGTGAAAACTGGGATAATATGTACAATGTGATTGCACGGCATCATCTTCATCATGTATTTGATATGGCGATTGAAGGCGATCCTGAATTATTGGCGCGCCTGAATAAGACGCGTAAGCATTAAGCTTCTGTTTTATCGCTTGAGCCCCAGCTTTGCGCGAGGCTGGCGCCCAGCAGCATCGCAAATGGCATCGCGACCCCCGGAATTTGCAGGCTGAAATCCACGCCACTGTGCAATAGCACCATAAGAGTTGTTGCAAGGCCGAGTACCGGATAAATCCCGTTGCGGCGCCGTTTGAAAATACCGCGCAGCAAGCCGCTAATGAGCAACGCCATCGCACCCCACAGCATCAATCCTGCCGGCAATCCTAAATCAACAAGGCTTTCCAAAATATCGCTATGGGCATGATTGAAGGAGGCGCTAACGCTATTATTATACATTCTAAATACGGCCTGAAATGACCCAAGCCCATAGCCAAGCCAAGGGTTATCGCCAATCGCAGCGATGCATATATTATATACGCTCATCCGGTCGGCAGAGGATTGATCGGTAAACAAACTTGCAAAATGCTGCGATGATTCCACGGCAATGGATATGACCGCTGCACAGCAGCCAGCAGAGATAAGAAATAGTATAATGGCACGGCCCCATTGCTTGGCGTATAGCTGGTAGCAGATAAAAAATACTGATATGCCAAGCATGCTAAGCAGTAACGCCGCGCGGCTATGTGACAGCAGGATGGCCCCAAATACATAAAGTACTAAAAAGAACGGGATGTAGGCTTTCACTGCCCAGTTCATGAACGTCTTGATAACAAGTTTTTCGCGCGTTTCGCGCAACGCATTGCGCCATGATTGATAGAGCAGGGCGCAGCCACACAATAATACCAATGCTGCATAAATCGCGAAGTGGTTCTTGCTCATGAACGTGGATGTTAAATCATGTTCATATTGCTGCTTATCAACCCATAATACCTTGATGCTATCAGTCATGACATTGAAATAGCCGTATATGCATAGCGCAATGCCTGAATACCACAGTGCTTGCAGCATAAGTTTTGCTCTCGCTGTGTCCTGTGCAAATACATAACCCAACAAACCGGCGGCGATGTAGGTGATGATGCGATTGATGCTGAAGAATGCTTCGTCGCGCCACAAGGCAATGCTTCCTTCCAGTTGTGTCTTTAATGCTTTAGCGGATTCCTGCCATAACGGATGATGCCAATCGCTGGGCATAAAGCTTTGCGTTTGTAAAAATCCCCATGCAATGGCAAGCGCAAATAATCTGAAAGCCCAGATGATGCGCTTTGGCCAGTAGCATGCTTTTAATAAGGTTTGTTCGGTAACCAACAGAAGCGCACAGAGTGCCAAGCCTAACTGTGCCATACCAAACGGAACATCGCGGTTACCGCCAAAGCCTATCGGCAACAAAGTAATGCACAGCACATAGCAGGCAAATGCAATATTACTCAGGGTGGGTGCAGGAAGTTTTGGTGAAGCGGACATCGGGCAACGATAGATGCAATCAGGAAAAGGGTCAATAAACCCTATGCATCATCCATTTCGATGTGTTCCTTTGGGGCATGCTTGGCAAGAATGCGCTGTAAGGTACGGCGGTGCATGTTGAGACGGCGTGCTGTCTCCGATATGTTGCGGTCGCATTGTTCAAACACGCGTGCGATATGTTCCCAGCGCACCCGTTCAGCTGACATGATTTGTTCAGGCGGGGGCGGCAAACCATCTACTTTTTCGGTCAGCAGTGCGTTTTCAATCACATCGGCATCGGTCGGCTTGGCAAGATAATCAACGGCGCCCAGTTTCATGCTGGTCACCGCGGATGCGATATTTCCATATGCCGTCAAAATAACGATACGCATGGATGGATTTAGTTTACGCAAGGCTTCCACCACCACAAGACCATAGCCATCGGTCAGGCGAAGGTCCACTACGGCATAATTCGGCGGGGTTTTGGTTGCTGCAGCTATGGCATCTTTCACTGATTCAGCGGCAATGACCGCAAAGCCTTTGCGTTCCATCGCTTTGGCCAAGCGGTTACGTAGTGGCGCATCATCATCGACAATTAATAGTTGTTTTACTGGTTCGCTCATGATGTGCAGATTAGTTCGGGATAAATCCCCATGAAAGGGTTATTTTTGCGCCGCCCATGTCACTATCCGGTGCCGCATTAGCAAACTGTACTGTGGCGCCACTGCGTTCTAACAGGGTTTTGGCGATAAATAGGCCGAGGCCCATGCCATGGGTGCCATCCCGCCGTTCGCTGACATACGCGTTGCCAAGGCGCGGTAAGATTCCATCTGGAAAACCTTTTCCATCATCCTCAATTCTCATGGTCACTGCATTGTCGTTCCAGTGAATGGTGATGCGAACTAAGGTTTTTGCGAACTGACAAGCGTTGTGAAGAATATTGCCGACGCCATGCATTAGCCCGGGGTTTAATGGCCATTCGGGTTCATTGCCTTTGCCATCGGCGATGATTTCGATTGAGATTGTATCACGCCTGTATGGTTGCAATACATGCAATACAAAATTCCGCAACGGTAATGTATCGAATGAACGGTCAGATAGAACATTATGCTTTGAGAAGTCGGATAGAATAGCACTGCATCGATTAGTCTGGCTTTGCAGCAATTCAATATCTTCACTAAACGGTGTCGCCTTCAGCCCATGCGCCAGTTCGCTGCTTACGATAGCGATAGTACTCAATGGGCTGCCTAATTCATGCGCTACGGCTGCTGCCAATGCACCAAAGGCTGATATTTTTTGTTCGTATTCAAGTGCCAAACGGCTTGCATTCAATGCTTCAGATAGACGACGGGCTTCACGTGCAACCCTACGAACATATAATACCAAGAAGGCCCCGGATATAAAGACGGCTACAGCGCACCCGCCAAGATATAGGAAAGAGAATTGTTGCGGCTGCGGCCAAGGCAAGGGCAATGCAAAGTGCATCGCGCAATAAGAAAGCAATGAGATGATTAATAAAGTGAATACACTGCGCCCTGATAAGACGGTGGCCGCGATGGTGATGGGCGCAAGCATCAACACAATGAATGGATTTGTAAACCCGCCTGTGACAAATAACAGGGCCGATAGCTGTATGGTATCAAAGCCCAGTGCGAAGGTTGCGCCCTTATTATGTAAATAGGGTTTACCGCGCACGCGCGTGATTGCGATGCAGTTGAAAATGATGGAGGTAAGAATGACAAGGCATGGTGCCAGCAAGTCCATCTTCACATCAAATACAAAGTACGCCAGCACCAATGCGCCGATTTGCCCGCAAATCGCCAGCCAACGCATTCTAATCAGCGTTTTACGGCGCATGCGCCCATTGGCAATGTTGTCTGGAGATGTTTCGAAACTTAGTGGCATGGCATAGTTTTAGCAAATAATTTGTATTGGCGTAAACAACGCTTTAAGAAAGAAGTTATGTTGAAAAACCCTGATAATGAACGCCCAGATATCGCAAGAAAGGGATCGGCATGGAGCGTGGATGAGGAACGCCGTTTATACGACGCGTTCATTCATAAACCATCGATAAATGCCATTGCAAAACATCATGGGCGCACTGCGGGCGCAATTGCGGCACATTTAAGAATACTGGGGCTTTTGGACGAAGATGGCAGGAAAATTTCACCTGCGCCGGAATTCATGCCAAGCTCTGCCGCTGCAAAACGCAAATCAAAAAGCGAGACCAAGGCATTGACGCGCGTCAAGGCCACTGTATCAACAGGCAGTGACGTATCGTTTTCACCCGAACTGAATGCCCGCTTCGAAGAAGCCTTATCGGTGATGGAAGATACCGATAAAAACCTGTTCATCACAGGAAAGGCGGGGACTGGTAAGTCGACGCTGCTTTCGTATTTTTGCGCGGTGACTGATAAAAAGCCCGTGGTACTTGCGCCAACTGGCGTTGCTGCGTTAAATGTAAAAGGCCAGACAATCCACAGTTTTTTTAATTTCTATGTGGATGTCACGCCGCAAAGTATTCGTGCACGTAAAACCAAGCCGCGCGACAGCAAGATTTATAAAAAATTAAAAACCATCATCGTCGATGAAGTATCGATGCTGCGCGCCGATATGCTGGATTGTATGGATGAGTTTTTAAAGCTGTATGGACCGCATGAAGGCATGCCGTTCGGTGGTGTGCAGATGATTTTCATCGGCGATTTGTATCAGTTGCCGCCGGTGGTAAGCCGCGAAGAAATGCCGATTTTCGAAACGCATTACACAACGCCGTATTTTTTCAGCGCGCATGCGTTGCAGGAATCTCCGCCTGAAATCATCGAATTGCAAAAAGTATACCGCCAGAAGGATCAAGCCTTTGTCGATTTGTTGAATAAAATCCGCAATAATTCGGTGAAGGATGTGGATATCAAGCATCTCAACTCCCGCTTTGGCAAAAAGGAACCAGATGCGAAGGAGGGGCGGTTTATCACCCTTACCACCACCAACGCAAAGGCTGATGAAATCAACAATGCCCATCTGCAAGCGCTGTCGGGGCGTATTCATAAAAGCAAAGCAGATACCGAAGGTGAATTCGGTAAGGAATATTTTCCAACTGCGCCTGATTTGACCTATAAAACTGGCGCACAAATCATGATGCTGAATAATGATAGCGAGCGCCGCTGGGTCAATGGCAGCATCGGCATTATTGAAGCCGTGAAGCATGATGCCGAAGGTGATGAATACCTATTGGTGCGTTTGGCGGATACCAGAAAAGTGGTCGATGTGCGCCGCCATAGCTGGGAAGTCTATCGCACAGGCCTTGAAGATGGTGCCTTGGTGTCCGTTCCCGTTGGTATCTTCACGCAATACCCGTTCCGTTTGGCATGGGCAATTACCATTCATAAAAGCCAAGGCAAGACATTCGACCATGTGGTGATTGATATTGGGACGGGTACGTTCGCAGCAGGGCAGATGTATGTCGCACTCAGCCGCTGTACTTCGTTTGAAGGCATCATTTTAAAAACGCAAATCCGCACGCATAATATCCGCACCGACGAACGTATTTCCGATTTCTTTAATGGCAGAGCATTACAGCAGCCAACCTTGGATGATGGCGTGGCGCAGAAGGTCGCATTCATTCGCAAAGTGATTAGCGAAAAAGGCCGCATCGAAATCACCTATCTAAAGGCGAATGATGCACAAACAACGCGCATCGTGATTCCATCAACGGTGGGGGAGGCGCGTTATCAAGGCCAGTCTTACCAAGGCATGCGCGCCCATTGCACCAAGCGTGACGAGCCGCGGCTGTTCCGTGTAGACCGCATTTTGGCGATGAAACAGGTCGAGAAGTAGAGCAGCGCCTATTTTTGCCATAAATCAGCATCAAAGCTGTTGCACTTTCCAAAAAGCCCTGTAAAAAGCGGCATGCTTTCAATACACGACTTGACCTACCGCATTGGCGGACGCGCACTTTTAGAAAATGTCTCGGTAAATATACCGGCAGGGCATCGCGTTGGCTTGGTCGGGCCGAATGGTGCCGGTAAATCCACCCTGTTCAAACTCATCGCCGGTGAATTACAACCTGATGGCGGCGAAATTTCGTTTATCAAAGGCACCAGTGTTGGTTGGGTGCGCCAGGATATTCCGGACGATGGCACGTCAATTTTGGATGTCGTACTTAATGCGGACACCGAACGCGCGGCGTTGATGAAGGAATCCGAAACCTGCGAAGACCCGGAACGCATTTCATACATCTTTGACCGCTTGAATGACATCAGCGCCTATGATGCCCCGTCGCGGGCCGCAACCATTTTGGCAGGGTTGGGGTTCAGTGATGAAGCCCAGCAAAATCCCATCTCCTCATTCTCTGGCGGTTGGCGTGCCCGCGTCGCATTGGCGGCTGTATTATTCTGCCAACCGAATGTCTTGATGCTCGATGAACCGACCAACCATTTGGATTTTGAATCCATGGTATGGCTCGAAAACTTCCTGATGCGGTATCAGCAAACGCTGATCATCATCAGCCACGATCGCGATATTCTGAATAAAACGGTCACGCATATCCTGCATTTGGAAAACAAGACGTTGCACGCTTATACCGGCAATTATGACAGTTTCGAGCGCCGCCGAGCCGAGCGCATGATGAACCAGCAAGCGATGCATGAAAAGCAGACCGCACAAAAAGATCAGATGATGAAGTTTGTCGAACGTTTCCGCGCGAAGGCAAGCAAAGCACGTCAGGCGCAAAGCCGATTAAAAGCGATCGAGAAGATGGACATTGTGGATGCCGTGATTGCAGACCGCGTGACCGCCTTCACATTCCCCGAACCCAAACCGCTTAAATCACCCATCATCCGGTTGGAACAAGTGGATGCTGGCTATGCTCCCGGCAAACCCATTCTTAAAAAGCTGGATTTGCGTATTGATATGGAAGACCGCATCGCCTTGCTGGGCGCGAACGGCAACGGTAAATCGACCCTGGTCAAAATCCTTTCGGAACGCTTATCGCCATTGCAGGGTGAATTGCATAAGTCGGGTAAGCTAAAAATCGGCTATTTCGCGCAGTTCCAGACTGATGAATTAGATGTCACCGTTACGCCTGTTGAAACGATGGCCATGGCAATGAAGGACAAGACGGAGGTGCAGGTGCGTTCCATGCTTGCGCGCTTTGGCTTCGATAGACACAAGGCCGATACGAAAGTCGGCGGATTATCAGGTGGTGAGAAAGCACGCTTGCTGTTCTGCCTGATGAGTTTTGATGCGCCACACATCATGTTGCTCGATGAACCGACCAACCATTTGGATATTGATGCACGCCAAGCTCTGCAGCAGGCAATCAATAATTATGAAGGCGCTGTTATTTTAGTAAGCCATGACGCACATTTGGTGAAGAACGTGGCCGACCAGCTATGGCTGGTAGCAGATGGTAAAGTAACCGCATTCGATGATGATTTGGATGCTTATTCCAAACAGGTCATCCGCCAGCGCAAAATGGAGCGCGATAAATTAAAGCAGGATGCACGCAAACCAAAGAATGATAATGAGGCGATTGCAGCGGTTTCGGATGCCGAGCAAAAAGCCGAAGAAGAAATGAAGAAAATCGCAGAATTGCAAAAGCGAAAACAGGATTTGGAAGGCGAAATGGCAGATTTCTTTGCCAAGCCCGAACATGCGGCGGAATTAAAACGTCTGACCCAAGCACACAGCAAGCTGGAAGACGATATTGCCGCACATGAAGCAACCCTCGAAAAACTGATGGGCAGTATGTAGTGTTATGCGGCTGCGCGTGGCGCGGCTGCGCGCGTGCTGCGGTGCGTTGGCCTTGATGGCGAGCCAAGAGGCTTGATGAGCGTAACCTTCATTTCAACGGCAAGTCTTTCCAGTAATTGTATTTCTGCATCTGTGCCGCTTTCGATTTTGAATGCGCCACCCCAGTTTTCTTTGGCATGCTGCAACATGACGCGCAGATAATCTTCCTTCGCATCGCCGTGAAGGGATAGTTTGGTTCCAGTATCTATCAGATAACTGCTATCGCTGAATTCAACCTTGACGCCTGCATTTGTTTTAGTTGTCTTAAATCCTTGCTCGGTCCATGCCTCTACATATGGAATATGAGTGGCTGCGGGCTGTGTATCAATCCATTTGAATAATTTATCAAGTGCTGTTGCATCATCCCGTGCAATGACTGGGCTGTCATTAGCATCGGTTTGTAAGAACAATCCTGAAATGTTCTTGTTATCATATGCGGTTCGTTTGGTTTTATAGATAACGAAATGACGCTTCTCTTCTACCAATGGCTCACATTCTGCTAAATCGCTGAGCATTAATAATTTTCGTTCGATTTGATTGCCATATAGGCCCTCAAGATGTTGTGTGAGCCTGTCTTCAGGAAGAAATTTATCGCGAAAAAAATCTTCCGGCGTATAAAGAGTTTCTACACGGCCATCAACATGACGAATGAACATTGGCAAAGCTTGAACGCCAACAGGTGGTTTAAAGTTGTAGTAACGGATTAATACTTTTGTCTGCTGGCCATTTTTTTCATAAGTATGCATGCCAAGTAGTGTATCCAGCCCTTCAATTTGCGGGTGATTAAGCAGATCTTTGATGTAATCGATTTTCGGGATAGTGCGCGTGGTTGCGATTGACCATGGCTTGCCATCATCAGAACGAAATAACACACCAAGTTCGTGTATGGGATCCGTTCCCAAGATTAATTCATTGCCTTTGATATCTGCACTGATAACTGTTCGTGCTTTTTTTACATAGGCCGCGTGTTCCGCTGAACCGTCTTGTGCATGCCGGATTGTTGTGATGTCAACCGTATCATCAACTGAATATAATTTTACAACTTCGCCATTGGTTCGGATGGCGCGTTGCGGTTTCAGAAAAAGCTCTTTATGTGCCTTGATAAAATCATCCACCACTGTATCGCTGGCAGGTTCGGTTAAGCGGATACATTCATCGATATCGATTTCTGGGCGCGTTAATGCATCAAATGCACGGCGATTAGTATCATTTAAATGAAGGATGTGTAGTTGCGCCATGATGGTTATCCGCAAGGTCCTTCCAGCACTTTTCCTAGTTTGCTTTGACCTGATTTCTGCGCTTTAGGACGTTCAGGTGGTGATGACGGTGGCTTTCCTTCAGGTTGGGCAAGCAATGGGATGTGATTGTATTCAATGTATCCGACAAATTCTTTGTATGTGCCGGTGCCGCCGCTAACTTTAATTATTAGGCCGTGTGGATCCTCAACACGTTCAGCGACGCGTGATCGTGGAAGGCTTTTGGATTTTTCTAATCTTTTTTCTTCTAAGCTAACAACTTCTGCATTCTGTTTTTCTTTAAAGGGTTCTGGCTCAGCTCTTCCTACTTTATCAGGATTAGCTGGCTGGAACGGAAGCACATTTGATGGCTCTTGCGGCTCTGCAATAATTCTATCGGGTTTTGGTGGTTGTATTGGTAGCGGTAGTGGTAATGGCGTGGGTGGTTCATTGGGAACAGGAGGGGCGATTGGCGGCTTGTTATCCTGTGTAGTTGGGTTCCCGTTTTTAGGGTTGTTGAGCGGTAACGCACCACCAGTCGGTTGGTCTTCAATAGCTGGTTTCTGCTGTTCTTGCTGGCCAACGCGCACAACTGGTGGGATAGGGTTATTAGTTGGTGAGGTCAGCGGTTCTTTTTGCGTGCCATCAACCTTTTGTGGAGCAACAGGCTTTACTACAGGTTTTGTAGGTTCAGGAGCTGTTCCTTGGGTGTCCAGCAGTTTTGGTTCTTGTTTGTGTTCTGGAGAAGTCACGTCACCACGTTTGTCTGGTGGCGCAGTGGTGGTAATTGGCGTTGGCGGCGCAGCAGCCACTTCAGTTGGCTTTGTTTCAGTTGGTAATGCAGTTTGTTGTACCGGTGGTTGTGCAGGCGGCTGCGCGGCGATGTGTGACGGCTCGCTTCTTGGTTGTTCAATCGTCGGCGCACTAAAAGAAGGCGGTGGTGCAACCGGAGTGCTTGGCGCAGTTGTATAGGTTTGTTGCGGTGTGCTGACAGGCGCAGCTATGCTGCTAGTATCAAAGCGCGGTTGTATATGCACACGGCTAATGGTGGAGGGCACAAGCGCAATGTGACTAAAACTGCGTGGCGGGTTGCGATGGGTTGGTATTGACGTTGCGATGGCTGAGTATTGCGCGGGTTGCCTTGCGATACGTTGCAGTTGTGCTTGTGGTCTGCCTTGTAATGGCGCGGTGGTTGTTGGGTTCGTTGCTTTAGCAGCAATCGTTTTAGGAGCAGTGGTTTTAAGAATAGCGGTTTCCTGTGCCGCAGGTTGCGTTGCTTTTTCAGGCTGCGCTGTTTTTTGAGTAGTACGTGCAGGTGGCACAGTAATCCCAATAGGGTTAGCCGCGATATATATTGCGATGACGGTTGGCGTGATACGCAGCGTTGGAATAACGGTGCGGTTAATCTGGAACCGCGCGGTGGGTCGTGCAATCTGCGTGGTAATACGGGCAGGAACCACAATGCCTGGCTGCGTTGTCTGCTGCTGGGTCGTTTTTTGCGTGATAACTTTGGTTATATGCGATGTAAAGCGTGTTGGTGTTACTGCAACGCTCGGCACAGCTGTGCGTTCTGCAATTCGCGTTATCACACGCGCGGGGATGATACTCACGCGTGGCGCGATTTTAATGTCGCGGTTTAATTTCACTTCTGGTTTTGCAAGCGTGGCAAACAGTGCAGCTTTAATAGGTGCGGCGGCTGTTTTAATCTGTGTTTTTTGAATTGGCACCGTTTTTGTGGTGCTTGCTGTTTTTAAAACCGTTTTCAAAAGCGGTGCAGTTTTTAGGTTTGGCGCAGCTTTGACCGGTTGCGCGACCTTCGTAACAGCTTTTTGCAGTGGCGGTGTAATCTTATTCAGCTTGTTCAATTGTTGGCGGATGGCGAGCTGTGCTTTGGTCGGCGGTTTCACGCTGTTGGTGCTTGCAACATTCAAATTGCTGCGTAGATCCGATAGCGTGCTGGCGATATCACGCGTTACCGCTTTTTGTGTGGTTTGTTTAGCAACTGGATTTCCTTTGGTCGCTGCGCTGCTGGCTTTGGCAAGTAATGCGCCAAGCTTGTTCAGCCCTGCCATCGTGCCACGCAATGCGGTTTGAGCCGCCATGCTGAGGGCGGTATCCGCCATGCATTGGAATACTGCTTTCACCGTTTCTTTTTGCCATTGCTTGATTTGTTCGATGCGTGATTGGGGCACTGTTTCTTCACAATCATCATCTAGTTCATCCATTGCCAACGCTGTTTCATAATGGATATACAGCAGCGCAGCGTTATCCGCTTCGTGGATGGTTTGCCGCGTTAAAATATTTTGTTGATTGAGATGATAGATAAATCCTTGAGATGGGATGTGTGCTTCTTCAACTTCGTTGCTTAAAAACACGCTTACATCGCCTTTGTAATCCCCGGGCAGCGCATCTTTGATGTGTTTGGTGATGCTATTAATAGCGCGGGAACGTCGCGCGCTATGTACCTTGCGCGGCCATGCGGCTTGGAGTTGTGCGCGCAGGCGGGGCTGTGGCCCCGTTATCTGAAGTGTAAGTGGTTGAAGAGTAATCATCATACGTAACCTGCATAAAAACCAAGCGCATTGCGGCGCCTTCTTGAACCCGATGCAGAGTATGTTGGTGAACATAAGCTGCGCTGACTAGTCCTTGTGGTACAGCTGGGCGCAGACAAATGAAATCCGCCTCAACCGGGGACTACAGCGCATAGCATGGTAACTCATGCTATTCGAGGACTTCACGTCTTTCCTCGCCGTAGCGCTTTAGCATTTTTAGCGTAGTTGCAAGCTGACCCTCAAATCCTACGGGGACGTTTTCACGAACCAACATCATTTTCATTAGAAACACGTTTTTTGTCAATATTTAATGGTAACAATGCTTTTGACGCTGGCAAAAAGGTTTTTTAGGCCTATTTAAGGATGGCGCGATAAACCAACACGTATGGATGTTAAAATGACAGGTAAAATAATCTTGGGTTTAGTTGTTGTTGCGGTCGTTGCTTTTTTTGTATGGGATAGCGCTGTGACTAATGTTGAGCAAGCAAAATACACCGTCGTAGAAAAACACGATAACATCGAAATCCGTGATTATGCACCCGCGATTGTCGCTGAAGTTGAAGTGAGTGGCGAGCGTCAGGAAGCAATTAAGCAAGGTTTTCGTCTGATTGCAGATTTCATTTTCGGTAATAATGGGCCCTCGCAACAAGTTGCGATGACGGCGCCTGTCATTCAACAAGCTGAGCAAAAAAAATCCCAGCCGATTGCGATGACAGCGCCTGTGCTGCAAAGCGGCAGCGATAATAAATGGGTGGTGCAGTTTGTGATGCCAAGCGAATATACGTTGCAGACATTGCCAAAACCAAATAATGCAATGGTGAAGATAAAAGAATTGCCATCCAAGCGATTTGCGGTGTTACGTTTTTCAGGTTTTGCGACTAACGAGGTTTTGCAAACACAAACCGATATTCTAAAAAAATTCATGGTTACGAAGAGCTTAAATACCCTGTCATCGGTTCAATACGCGTTTTTCAACCCGCCTTGGACGTTGCCGTTCATGCGTCGCAACGAAGTGATGGCTGAAATAACGGTAAAATGAAGCTTTTCAGGCATGATGTTTATCAAATAATTTGTTAACTATTTGAAAATATGATGATTGTATGGAGCATTCACGGCGCGATTTTCTGAAATATGTCATGGCACTTTCGGCCACCGGCGTGGCCATAGATCCACTTCGCGTGGTTGCAGCAACGGCGTCTTCACAAGAATTTCTGGTGGTTGGTTCACTCTCCAAAGCGGTGTGTGCCAATCTTACAAAGCAAACTGCCAAGCATATTGAAATCGGGTTTCTGGCGCATAGCTTGTTGCGTCACCCAAAATATCCAATGCGTTATTTGGCTATGGAAAAATGGGGACCGCATGCTGCCGTGGTGGATTTTGATACCGAAGAAGTGAAACAACTCTCGAGTGGCGGAAAAAATCATTTCTATGGGCATGGCCGCTATGTAGCAGAAAAGAAAGCATTCTATGTGTCACGTGTTTCCTTGGACACAGGTAAGGGCTATATGGTCGCGTATGATCATGAAACCTTCGAGCCGGGCGAAGCAATTCTGACAACGCCCGGGGGGCTTCATGAATGTCACCGTATGGCAGATAATACGTTTGCCGTGACCAGTTCCGGTATGAAAGCTGATGATTATGGTGACCCCCGTAAGGGCAATCGTGTTGCAAAATCGGCCCTTACATTTGTTGATATCATCGGTTCGGGGAAGGTTACCCGAGAATTGACGATTGATGATAAGGAACAGATTATTGGTCATTTTGAAGTGACTAAGCATGGAAAAATCATTGCGCTGACTAGCCCCGTGCGCCAGTTTAAGGGCAATGACATGCGTACCGCCAGCAAGGACAATAGTGGCTATATCTATATCAGCAAGGATGGAAAAGAGCCGCTTAAGTTGCTGGATTGGGGATATCAATTAAACCGTCAAATCAAGGGCGAGATATTAAGCATTGCCTTGAATGATGACCACACGCGGGCGGCGGTGACCAATCCGCTTGCAGGAAATGTGATGTTACTTGATATCGTGAATGATAAAGTTATCAGGTCAATTGATGCGCCATTTAGAGGAATTGTCTGGGACCCAACGTTAAAAGGGTATATCGGATCTGAACGGAATTTGGTCTGGATTGATCCTGACTTCAAAAAAATGACCCGCCTGCCTATTGAATGCAAGCCGGGGTTCAGCAGTTCTCATTCAATTTTCGAAACAGTCTAAGTACAGCTTTTCAAAAACAGATTTCTTCGGCACGAGCTTTTTATATATGGATTATTCGCGGCGCGATTTTCTAAAATACGTCATGGCGATTTGTGCTGCCGGTTCGGCCATCAATCCGCTTCATGTATTTGCGGCGCGTGCCGCAGCACAAGAACGTATTGTCGTCGGGTCTTCAAACAAAGCTGTATTTGCAAATCTGACAACACAGACAACCAAAGAAATCGAGCTTGGCTTTCCAGCGCATACGTTCATCCGTCATCCAAAATATCCATCACGTTACCTTGGGATGGAAAAGTGGGGCGCACATGCAGCCATAGTGGATTTTGATACTGAAATTGTTACACCAATCAGCAGTGCGGGTAATAATTGGTTTTATGGGCATGGCAGTTACATTAAAGAAAAGGGTGCATTCTATCTTGCCCGCGTTTCGCTCGACACAGGCAAGGGATATTATGCTGCTTATGATCCTGAAACCTATCAGCCGGGCGAAGAGATTTATGTGACGCCCGGTGGCCTTCATGATTGTCACCGTGTTGCCGATAACACATTGGCGATTGCTGCCTCCGGCATAAAAGCAGATGAGCGTGGCGATCCACGCAAGGGGTTGCGGGTTGCAAAATCATCCATCACTTTTGTAGATATTGCGGGTAAGGGCGATATCGTGAGAGAGTTGACCATTGATGACCCCCAGCAAGTAATTGGCCATTTTCAAGTAACCAAACACGGGAAAATTATCGCGCTATCAGGCCCGTTGCGCCAGATGGGAACAGCGGATATGCGTACTGCCGACCCCAATAATAGCGGGTATGTCTATATCAGCGTTGATGGCGTTCAGCCGTTGCGTGTGCTGAATTGGGGTAAGGATTTGGGGCGCCAGATTAAAGGCGAAATATTGAGTGTGACATTGAATGATGATCATACGCGCGCCGTTGTGACCAATCCGCTTGCGGGGAATATCGTGCTTATCGATTTGGTGAACGATAAGGTCCTTAAATCGATTGATGCACCGTTCAAAGGCATGGTGTGGGATGACACATTAAAGGGTTATATCGGCAGTGATCAACGGCTGGTCTGGATTGATCCGGAGTTCACCAAAATGAAATTGTTGCCGAATGAGTGCAAAGCAGGTTTTCAAAACCCGCATTCAATTATCGAAACCGTTTAAGCTTTTTTCAAAAAGCAGGTCTTGAGAACTAGCCCTTTTACTTTTTGTACGTTGCATTCCACTAATTCATCATTATCGGTCAGGCGGATGCCTTTGACGAGCGTGCCGCGTTTAAGCGTTACGGATGTTCCTTTTACAGGCAGGTCTTTGATAAGTGTCACGCTATCGCCATCTACCAACACGGTGCCGTTGCTGTCTTTTACTACAAAGTCTTCCAAACGATATTCCTTATATATGGTTGTTTCATATCGGTTATAGTGCCCACTGGTAATAATAACCTAAATAAATAAAAAATCATCCTCTTATAAAACAATGACTTCTAGCATTGCATGAATGTTGTATATGAAGACAGTGGGTGTCCTAATTAGACGTGGTTACGCCAATGCGCTTTCCAAATCTTTGATGAGGTCGGCTTCGTTTTCTATGCCAACCGAAAGGCGGATAAGGCCGTCTTCAATCCCGTGCTTCTTCCGCACATCGGCCGGAATGCTGGCATGGGTCATGATGGCAGGGTGTTCAATCAGGCTTTCAATGCCGCCAAGACTTTCGGCCAGCGTGAATACATGGCAGTTCGAGAGCATCTTCTTGGCTGCGGCTTCGCCGCCATTCAGGATGGCAGAAACCATGCCGCCATAATTACTCATTTGCTGTTTGGCTAAGGCGTGTTGCGGATGGCTGGGTAAGCCAGGATATATTACGCGTTCAATGCCGCGGTGGTTTGAAAGGAAGGTGGCAATTGCCATCGCATTCCGGCAATGCCGCTCCATACGCAGGCCAAGTGTCTTTAATCCGCGATGCGCGAGGAAACTGTCAAACGGACCGGAAATCGCGCCTGTTGCATTCTGCAAGAAGCCAAGACGTTCGGCGATTTCGGGATTGTTTCCTGCAACCGCAATGCCGCCGATGATATCGGAATGCCCGCTGAGGTATTTTGTTGCGGAATGTACTACCACATCGAAGCCAAGGCTGAGCGGTTGCTGCACATATGGGCTCGCGAAGGTGTTATCCGCAACCGCGATTAATTTGTGTTTCTTGGCAATCGCGGCTACGGCTTTTAAATCAACCAGCTTGAGCAGCGGGTTGGTTGGTGTTTCAACCCATATCATGCGCGTGTTCGGGCGAATGGCTTTTTCCAATTCACCTGGCACTGTTAAATCGACATAGCTGAATTCAAGCTTGGCGGAATGTTTACGTACGCGCTCGAATAAGCGGTACGTGCCGCCATATAAATCATTCATTGCAATAACGTGCGAGCCTGCTTCAAGTAATTCCAGCACGGTGGATGATGCCGCCATGCCTGATGCAAATGCAAAACCGGCACTACCACCTTCCAAATTGGTGACCGCGCGTTCATAGGCAAAGCGGGTGGGATTATGGCTGCGTCCGTAATCAAAGCCCTTATGTTCGCCCGGAGCCGTTTGTGCATAGGTTGATGTCGCATAGATAGGCGTGATGACAGCGCCTGTTGTTTCATCCGCATGTTGTTCGGCATGGATGGCACGGGTATCAAAACCCCAATTTTTGTTATCACGCTTAAGATTGTTACCTTGGGTCATGCTACACCTGTGCGTTTACGAAGATATTGAAGCAAATCAATCGGTGTAATGATGCCGAGGAATTCGTGCTTATCCATAATAATAGCGACCATACCGCGTTCAAAAATGGGCAGCAAATCTTCCATCGACTTGTCCATTTGAATGGTGTGCAGGTTTTTGGTCATGGCTTGGGATACTTCAATGCCGAACCCTTTAGGGTTGCCGGTAATGGCCAATAAAATATCGGTTTCATTGACGATGCCGACTAGCTTGCCCCTATCCATTACCGGTAATTGCGATACGTCATACATACGCATCTTGCGGTAGGCGGCTTGTAATGTGTCTTCCGGCATGATGGTGATGGCGTTTTTGCCGGTATGGGGGCGGGTAATTAAATCACGCAAATCATGCGCTTTTTTCTTGATCACCAAGCCATGATCATCAAGCCAGTATTCATTATAGATTTTGGAAAGGTATTTGTTGCCGCTATCGCAGATAAAGCTGACCACGCGTTTCGGCGTTTTTTGTGCGCGGCAATAACGCAGCGCCGCTGCAACCAATGTGCCAGATGAAGAACCGCAGATGATGCCTTCCATCTTTAATACATCACGGGCAGTTGCGATGCTTTCGGTATCGGAAATCGTGTAGGCTTTTTTGACAAGGCTGAGATCGCAGTTTTTTGGAATGAAATCTTCACCAATGCCTTCCACCAGCCAACTGCCAGCTTCAATCATTACGCCTTCATTGATGAATGGCGCAAGTACGGAGCCTTTGGGGTCCGCCAATACCATTTCGCAATCTGGTGCGATGCGTTTGAAATAACGCCCAAGCCCTGTCAGCGTGCCGCCAGACCCCACACCACACACCACAGCATCAACCCTATGGTCCATCTGTTCCCATATTTCAGGGCCAGTACTTTGTTCATGCGTTACCGGATTATATGGGTTTTCAAACTGGTTCACATAGAACCCGCCGCGTTCTTTGGCGATGCGTTCGGCCATATCGTGGTAATATTCAGGATGGCCTTTTCCAACATCGGTTCTGGTAATCACGACTTCCGCGCCAAGCGCTTTTAGATGGAAGATTTTTTCCTGACTCATTTTATCAGGGATGACGAGGATGAGTTTGTAACCCTTCTGGCTTGCAACCAGCGCAAGTCCAAGGCCAGTATTGCCAGCGGTGGCTTCCACCAATGTGCCGCCGGGCTTCAGGCTGCCATCTTTTTCTGCCGCGCTAATCATGGAAAGCGCGATGCGGTCTTTAATCGACCCACCGGGGTTATGGCTTTCAAGCTTGAGATATAATTCGCATGGCCCGCAATCCAGATGGTTTACTTTGACCAACGGTGTATTGCCTACGAGCTCAAGAACATTTTTAGAAACGGCCACGACTACTCCCATTACATTTTCCTCTGAGTGTAATGAGTGGTGGGTGTTTTTTCCCGAAAAAAAGTGGATTCGCCAACTATATATACGGGGGGAATGTGGATGTTATGGGAGGCTAACGCGTTCGCTCGTCTGGTAACTATTTTCTCCAATTTGCGCGTTGATGGATGCGTCCCAATCCCCCGGCAATGGCAGCTTTGCTTGGCCACGATAAACGCCAGGCTCCACCATGCTGAGCGGTAGAGTGAGGGAGCTTTGCGCCATCACGCCGCCGGCATCATTTACATGCGATAAGGTCAGGCTAACTTCTGCGCCTTTAATCGGTTGGCGGCTTTTATCACGCAGTAGGAAACGGATACGCGCGATATTGTCGTTTTTCTTCTCGATACGTAATTCGCTACCCCAGCCAAGCGCTTCCTGCATTTTCTGTTTTTCTTCAGCGCGAATTTGTTTTTGTTCAACGATATACTTGTCTTCAAGTACACGCCATGCGGTGGCACTGACCATTGCAATGGCAAACAACACAAACATACGTAGGAGCAGGGATGGTTTCTGCTTTTGCTTCGCGCGGCTTTGTACGTTTTTGATAGTTTTTGTGGCGTTCGCCATTTAGCTGGCTCGTTTTTGTGCGGTCATTTGCATATGACGCATGCGGAAGCGTGCTTTATCGGCTTCGCTGGTGGTGGCGTAGCAATGATGACATGAAACGCCTGCTTCATAGTGCGGATGCTTTTGATCTGCTTCATTCAGCGCATAGCCGCACGAAAAGCACATCGCATGTGCGCCAGTGGAAAGGCCGTGACCAACCGCCATGCGGCGGTCAAATACATAACATTCACCGTTCCACTTGCTTTCGCCTTGTGGGATTTCTTCCAGATATTTCAGGATGCCGCCTTTAAGGTGGTACACTTCCGGAAAGCCTTGCGCGAGCATATAGGCGGATGCCTTTTCACAGCGAATACCGCCGGTGCAATACATCGCAATCTTGCTGTGCTTGTTTGGATCAAGTGTATTCTTTACGAATTCTGCAAAATCGGTGAACTGGTCTATCTTTGGATCCATTGCGCCTTCAAACACACCTACCATTGTTTCATAGGCATTGCGTGTATCCAGCACCGTCACGCTGGGATCATTGATTAGCGCGTTCCAGTCTTTTGCTTCAACATATTGGCCAACGCGTTCATGTGGATTGGCGGATGGTTGATTGAAGGTAATGATTTCTTTTTTCAAACGCACTTTCAAACGGTCGAATGGTTTGAATGGGGAGGTGGAGAATTTCACGTTCTCGCGTGGCAATCCGGTTGTCTGGTTCAGTAATTCAAGCATCGCATCCACAGCCTGTTCGCTACCGGCGAGTGTGCCGTTGATGCCTTCGGGTGCAATGAGGAGTGAGCCACAAATTCCGAGTTCCGCAAAGGCATGCTTCAACGTCATGCGAAGCGCAGGCGCATCGGCAATCGGTGTGAAACGGTACAGGGCAGCAACGGTGTAATTCACATTGGTATTCATGGGCCGCAGACTATGCTTTTTTAAGGGCATTTGTCAAAAAAATAGGCGATTTATCAATAAACGCCGCCTGCGGCAGTTTGCCATGGGGCGGTGTAACTGAAAAAATTGTAGGATGCGGGCATATATTAATGAAGGAGTATGACCATGATTACCGAAGCCCATGATTTTGCCAGCGAATTCCCTGAATTCAAACAGGCCATTCATACGCTCAAAACAACGAACGGACATTTTGCAAAATTGTTTGAAGAATACAATCAGGTGAACAAGGACATTTTACGCATCGAAACCGGTGTAGAGAATGCGAGCGATGAATATACGGAAGGCTTGAAAAAGCAACGCTTGAAGTTGAAGGATGATTTGTTCCAATGCCTCAAGCAAGCGGCGTAATTCAATAAACGGTAGGGTTTTATAAACTCTATTTACTCGGTATGATATATGGCTTAGAACCAGTGTTTACCCATTGGTGCTGGAGAGGCCTTTATTATGCTGTCGATGAAAGCCAAATACGCGCTGCGTGCGCTGACGGTCCTTGCAAAAAGCAAGCAGGAGATGACTCAAAGTAAGGTCATCGCCAAAGAAGCAGGCGTGCCCATCAAATTTCTGGAAAATATTTTACAAGAATTAAAACGCAACCACCTTGTTGAAAGCAAACGGGGTGTATTCGGCGGTTACTATCTTGCCAAGCCTGCCAAGGACATCAGCGTAGCCGAATTAATACGTATCATTGATGGTCCGTTGGCACCGGTGCGTTGCGCTAGCTTGTCTGCATATCAAAAATGCGATGATTGCAAGGATGAGCGAGCATGCACAATCCGCAAGACCATGAAGAAAGTCAGAGATGCCATGGCAGAGGTTTTAGATAACACCTCCATCCTCGATATGGCCTGCTAAATCAAAAAAAATTTGGAGATTTGTATGTTGAAAGCCGTGATTGCTGCATTTGTATTGCTATTGGGGCTGGGCAGCTCTTTGCCTGCTCATGCAGCGGATAAACTGGCGCTGCTCAACGTTTCATACGATCCAACGCGTGAATTTTATGAAACATACAACGTGTTATTCCAAAAGCATTGGAAAGAAAAAATGGGGAAGGATAACACGGGCGGGGATGTTATTATTCGCCAATCACATGGCGGCTCGGCCAAACAGGCACGTGCGGTGATTGATGGCTTGCAAGCGGATGTTGTCACGCTCGCGCTTGCCTATGATATTGATGTGGTGGCGCAGCACCGCAGCTTGCTGCCAGAGAACTGGCAGAGCTTATTGCCGCATAACAGCTCCCCCTATACATCGACAATTGTGTTTCTGGTGAAGAAGGGCAACCCCAAGGGAATTAAAGATTGGGGTGATTTGATTAAGGATGGCGTGGAAGTCATCACGCCGAACCCAAAGACCTCCGGCGGTGCACGATGGAATTATCTAGCTGCTTATGGCTATGCGACCAAAAAATTCGGTAGTGATGAAGCCAAGGCAGCCGATTATATGAAGCAATTATTCGCGCATGTACCTGTGCTTGATACGGGTGCGCGCGGTTCGACCACTACCTTTGTTCAACGCGGGATTGGCGATGTGCTGCTGACATGGGAAAATGAAGCCTATTTGGCCGTGAATGAACTTGGTAAAGACAAATTCGATATTGTGATGCCATCCATCAGCATTTTGGCTGAGCCACCCGTTGCCGTCGTGCAAAGGAATGCGGAGAAAAAAGGAACCACAGAAGCTGCCAAGGAATATCTGACGTATCTTTATTCACCGGAAGCGCAGGAACTGGCGGTAGCGCATTACTATCGCCCGCAAGATAAAGCCATTGCCGCAAAACATAAGGATATCTTTCCAGCTGTGCCGATGATGACGATTAAGGACTTTGGTGGCTGGAAATCAGTGCAGAAGAAACATTTTAACGATGGCGGTCTGTTTGACCAGCTTTCAAAGAAGTAAGCCGTGAGCAAAGTTTTAACATCCTCGTTCCTCAAGCAGTTCAAGAAACCAAGCGTACTGCCTGGCTTTGGCCTGACCCTTGGCTTTACCCTGATATATCTGACACTGATAGTCCTTTTGCCATTGTCGGGTCTGTTTTTTGCAACCGCAAAACTGTCATGGGCAGAATTCTTTACTACCATCACAGATGACCGCGTGATGCATGCTTATGGCGTCAGTTTTGGAACAGCATTGGTTGCTGCGTTGGTGAATGTATTTTTCGGGCTTATCGTTGCGTGGATTTTGGTGCGTTATGATTTTCCATTTAAAAAAATCTTTGATGCGATGGTGGATTTACCATTTGCATTGCCTACTGCTGTTGCCGGTATCGCGCTGACATCGCTGTATGCCCCCAATGGGTGGATAGGACAATATCTGGAGCATCTGGGTATCAAAGTTGCTTTCACGCCGATGGGTATCACTATTGCGCTTATCTTCGTGGGGCTGCCATTCGTTGTCCGCACCGTGCAGCCGGTATTGGAAGATATGAACCGTGAACTGGAAGAAGCAGCGGCCAGTTTAGGCGCGACCCGTACGCAGATCTTCCTGCTTATATTCTTGCCGCATATCACCCCAGCGTTGATGACCGGATTTGCCATGGCTTTTGCCCGTGCGCTTGGCGAATATGGATCGGTTATTTTTATTGCGGGCAACAAGCCGATGGTTTCCGAAATCGTGCCGCTGCTTATCATGACAAAATTGGAACAATATGATCATGCCGGTGCAACTGCCTTGGCGATTGTGATGCTGGCGGTGTCATTCATCATGCTGTATCTCATCAATGTGCTCCAGAAATGGGGTCAAACCCGCATGTTGAGGGATAATTAATGTCGCTTTCTATTCCCCAGAACCGATCAAAGAACAAACCAAAATCCATCGGAGAGGTGTTGTGGGTGCGCGTGCTGCTGATTGTCACTGGCATGCTGTTTCTTGGTGCGATAATCGGCTTGCCGCTGGCCGCAGTATTCTCCGAAGCATTACGCAAGGGATTTGATGCCTATCTGGCCAGTATCATCGAACCTGATGCGTTGGCTGCTATACGCTTGACCTTGCTGGTTGCTGCAATCGCAGTTCCGTTAAACGTGGTATTTGGTGTTGCCGCCAGTTGGGCGATTACCAAATTCGATTTTGTCGGCAAACGGCTGCTCATCACGTTAATTGATTTACCGTTCTCTATATCTCCCGTCATCTCCGGTCTGATTTATGCGTTGATGTTTGGCGCACAATCAGTGCTTGGGGCTTGGTTGCTCGACCATGATATCCAGATGTTATTCGCGGTACCTGCGCTGGTCATCGCCACTATTTTTGTAACATTCCCGTTCGTGGCACGCGAGCTTATCCCATTAATGGAAGAGCAAGGCACGGAAGAGGAGGAAGCGGCGATTTTATTGGGCGCTTCGGGTTGGCGTACTTTTATATCCATCACTTTGCCCAATATCCGTTGGGGATTGTTGTATGGTGTGTTGCTGTGTAATGCGCGTGCGATGGGCGAATTCGGCGCGGTTTCGGTTGTATCGGGTCACATTAAGGGTGAAACCAACACCATCCCGTTGCAGGTCGAAATTCTTTATAACGAATATAATTTCGTTGCCGCGTTTGCGGTGGCATCCATTCTCACGCTGCTGGCGGTGGTCACGCTAATTCTTAAAGGCAGGATTGAACAATACAGCGCAAAAAGCAAAAAGATAACGACGTAGGGAAGTATCATGGGTATCAACGCAAAGAACATCAGCAAGCGGTATAAAGAATTCGTCGCGCTGGATAATGTGAGCCTTGAAGTAAAGTCAGGGGAGCTGGTGGCGCTGCTTGGCCCATCGGGTTCGGGCAAGACCAGTTTGCTACGTATCATCTCCGGTCTTGATTTTCCTGACAGCGGTAGCGTGGAGTTTGATGGCGCAGAAGCGCGTGAAGGCAACGACACAGACCGCCATGTGGGCTTTGTGTTCCAGCATTATGCGTTGTTCAAGCATATGACGGTGTTCGAAAATATTGCCTTCGGCCTGCGCGTACGTAACAAAAAATACCGCCCGACCGAGTTTGCTATCCGCCGCAAGGTGGTGAAGCTGTTGAACCTCGTACATCTGGAAGCGTTTTGGGACAGATACCCAAGCCAGCTATCCGGTGGGCAACGTCAACGCGTGGCGCTTGCGCGTGCATTGGCAGTGGAACCGCAAGTATTGCTGCTGGATGAACCGTTCGGCGCGCTGGATGCCAAGGTGCGTAAAGAATTGCGTCGCTGGATGCGTAAATTGCATAACGATATGCATATCACCAGCATTTTTGTGACGCATGACCAAGAAGAAGCTATGGAAGTGGCCGACCGCGTGGTCGTCATGAATAGCAGTCGCATTGAACAAGTCGGTACACCGGAAGAGGTGTATCATGCACCTGCTAACGCATTCGTATACGATTTCATGGGTAATTATAACGAATTCGATGGCTGGAAAGACCGTGATGGCCTCATCCATATCGCTGAAACCGATGTGATGGATAGCGCCGATGAAGTGACCAGCAACGAGGATGCGGAAACAGAAAGCCTGTTGCTGCCGGAAAAGAAACGCGTCTTGCGTGTGCCGGATGGCGCGAAGGCGATTAAGCTGTATGCGCGTCCGCATGAGATATTGGTGTCACGCTCGCCAATGGAAGCGAATAGCATTCAAGTGAAGGTCATTCACATTAATCCCGCGGGGCCATTGGTGAAGATGGAATTGGAATCCAACAGCAACCGCGTGTTGCAAGCCGAAGTTCCCAAAAGTGTGATTGATAAATTGACGATTAAACGTGACGACACGTTATTTGTGCGCCCGAAAGAAACGAAGATCTTTGAATAATCAGGCAGCTTTATACTTGCTGTAACCTGCTTCGCGTAATTCGCAGGCAGGGCAGGTGCCGCACCCATAACCCCATGCATGTTTGGTTGTGTGGTCGTTCACGTAGCAGCTATGGGTATCGTTGATGATAATATCGATGAGTTGCTGCCCGCCGAGCGTTTTGGCGATATTCCAGGTCTTGGCCTTATCCACCCACATCAATGGCGTATGGATCTTGAATGCTTCGCCCATGCCAAGGGTGATGGCGCGTTCCAACGCTTTCAATGTTTCATCGCGGCAATCGGGATAACCTGAATAGTCCGTTTCACACATGCCACCAATCAGGTTCTTTACGCCAAGACGGTAAGCAAGCGCGGCAGCGTAATTAAAGAATAATAAATTCCGCCCCGGCACAAATGTATTCGGCAGCCCGTTCTTATTGAATTTGATTTCGGTTTCACGGGTAAGGGATGTATCGGCAATTGCGCTGAGTGATTTCAAATCAATCAGCGTATCGCTACCGATTTTCTTGCCCCAAGACGGGAATGCGGTTTTGATTTTTTCAATGACTGATGTGCGGCAGGTCAACTCAATGCTGTGGCGTTGGCCGTAATCAAAGCCGATGGTGTAAACGGTATCGAATTGTTCGAATGCCCAAGCAAGGCATACGGTGGAATCCTGCCCGCCAGAAAAGAGGACAAGTGCGTTGCTCATGGCTGTTTTGGCCCGAAATAGACGCATTTTTCGCTGCCACTATCGCGGTGAACGGTCACGGAATACAGCATCGGCAGTTTTGGCGCCAGTTTCTTCCAAATCCACGCACAGAGATTTTCCATGGTGGCAGGGCCAAGGTCGTTGATGTCATCCAGTAAATGATGTTCCAAGCCACCCCGTGCTTCTTCGAATGTCTTTTCAAATTTATAAACATCAATCAGCATTCCTGTTTTTGGATCAGGTTCGCCGCGCAACGTAACTTCTGCGCGGTAGGAATGACCGTGGATGCGCTTGCTGCCTTTTTCTTCATTGGTATTTTGCACATCGCGTTGCAAGGTATGCGCGGCATCAAAACGGAATTGTTTGCTGAGTTCATACATAAGGGCGTGTTCTCAATAATAGCGTGGGTATTGCGCGTGACAGAAAATCGTATCCGACTATGAAGAAAGCGACGGTCGTAGTGGTACTACGGCCAAGTTTTCTGAAGCAGTCGGGGCGTTTTTCTGCCGCGCCCTTTAGGGTTTCTAAAAGAAAGTGATCTACGTTGTCATCTTCGCTCGCTGTAGATGTACTACAGCTTCGCTCGTTTCTTAGTATATCACTTTCTTTTAAAAACAATACTCCACGTTATAATTGATAACACGCCCTAAGGGATGCCCATGAGCTTGTGTGTTTGCAGGCTAACGCGCCAGCGGGGGTTGTTCATACAAAACTCAACGGCAAGAGCGGTGTTTTCTACGCGCTTTGCGCCATCCATCGGCTGTAACCAGAAATGGTCGAATGGCAATGCTTCGAAATCAGATGGCGAAACACCATCTTGCGGGTAAACCAGTTTCAATTCCTTGCCGGTTTTTTGCTTCAATTCGGCGTTTGCTTTTGGGCTTACGCAAATCCAGTCAATGCTAGCTGGGGCGGGAAGTGTGCCATTGGTTTCAATGGCGATTTCAAATCCGGCTTTATGTACCGTATTGATAACCGCATCATCTAGCTGCAATAAAGGCTCGCCGCCTGTGAACACAACCAAGCGGCGCTCAGTGGTTGTGCCCCAGCATTTTACAAGTGCATCACACAACGCATTCGCATCATTGAACTTGCCACCGCCAACGCCGTCTGTTCCCACAAAATCGGTATCACAAAAATTGCATGTGGCATCGGCGCGATCTTCCTCGCGGCCTGTCCAAAGATTGCAGCCGGAAAAACGACAGAACACTGCGGCGCGTCCAGCTTGTCCGCCTTCGCCTTGAAGTGTTTTGAAGATTTCTTTGACCGAATAGACCATTCCTAGCCACGACCCTTATATGGTGCAACGCCTTGGTCGGGTAGCCACACACCTTTTGGCAAGGTGCCGGTTTGCCAGAACACATCAATCGGGATGCCACCGCGTGGATACCAATAGGCACCAATACGCAGATAATGCGGTTTGATGGTTGCGGAGATATCCTTGCCGATACGTACCGTGCAATCTTCGTGGAACGCTCCATGATTGCGGAAGGAGAATAGATAAAGCTTGAACGATTTGCTCTCCAGCAGCGATTTATTAGCCACCACATCGACGACAATATGGGCAAAGTCCGGCTGACCTGTCACAGGGCAAAGGGATGTGAATTCAGGCGCGGTGAAGCGTGCCACGTAATTTGTGCCGGGGTGCGGGTTTGGCACGGCTTCCAATATCGCTTTATCAGGGGAAAGCGGGATGGAGGAGGGCTTGCCAAGCAGCTTGGTATTTATCTTTTTCATGCCAGCTTATTTATGGTTTTTTATGAAATCATGCAAGGTTTGCTTTGATTTCAGGCCATTAAAGGCCTATTTAGCTATCTCATTTCGTAATATAGCCAAAGCAAACAACCTTTGGTTTGGCTATAAGGCGGCAAGGCCGCCCGCTGGCTTATGCCAGCGTAAAGTACATAACAGAAAGATTTTCGTGGCCTCAACCCTTTTGCTCAGTGTCCAAGAAGCCGCCATTCAATACGGTGAAAAAATCTTGTTCGAAGATTTGGCTTTCTCGATTTGCGAAGGCGACAAGATATGCCTTGTTGGCAAGAACGGCGTTGGCAAAACCACGCTGATGAACATCATCCAAGGCATCAAGGAATTGGATGAAGGAACGCGCTGGCAATTGCAAGGCACAAGCGTCGGGTATTTACAGCAAGAAGTGCATCATAAACCTGGGCAAACCGTTTACGATTTCGTGTTTGAAGGTTTAAGCACCGATAATGAAGACGGCGCGCAGGATTACAAAATCGAAATGGTCATCGCGCCACTGCAGCTTAATCTAGATGATAAGATGGCTGCGCTTTCAGGTGGGCAGTTGCGCCGAGCGGCGCTTGCACGTGCATTGGTCGAAGGGCCTGACATTCTGCTATTGGATGAACCAACCAACCATTTGGACTTAGACATTATTGAATGGCTGGAAACCTATCTGAAATATTATCACGGCGCGATTGTATGTATCAGCCATGACAAGGCGTTTTTGGCAAATATATCCGACAAGGTCTTTTGGTTGGATAGAGGTAAGTTGCGTGTATGCCCCAAGGGCTTTGGTCATTTTGAAGAATGGTCAACACAATTATTGGAACATGAAGAACGCGAATTAAAGAACCGCCAAAAAGTGCTAGACCAAGAAGTAGAATGGGCGAGCAGGGGCGTGAAAGCGCGCCGTAAACGCAATGTCCGCCGCGTAGAACTTATGAAGATTGAGCGCGATAAGCTGCGTTCCGATAAGAATTCATTGGCGCGCATGCTATCAAAGATTGAATTTACGCCATTAAAGGATGAAGAAGTTTCCGCAACGCGTATCGTTGCCGAATTCTTCAAGGTTCATAAGACGTATGTCGATGAAGGGCGAGAGAAAATTATTTTTGACGGGTTTAATCTGCGTATCATGCGCGGTGACCGTATCGGTATTGTGGGGAAGAATGGTTCCGGTAAAACCAGCTTCCTGAAAATGCTGGTGGGCGAACTTGCACCTGATATGGGTAAAGTGAAACTGACAAAAGATTTGCAGTTTTCGTATTTCGACCAGAAGCGTAAGGATTTAAACCCTGAAAACTCCCTACATCGCACATTGTGCCCCAATGGTAGCGATCATCTGGATGTGATGGGCAAAACCCGCCATATATGCGGGTATCTGAAGGATTTCATGTTCGATCCCAAAATGGTGCATCACGCGGTCAGCACATTATCGGGTGGCCAGAAAAACCGTTTGTTGCTTGCCAAAATTCTGGCCAATCCCGGTAGCCTGCTTATCCTTGATGAGCCGACCAATGATTTGGATATGGATACGCTGGACATGCTGGAAGATATTCTGGCGGGGTATACCGGCACGCTGATTGTCGTTAGCCATGACCGAGATTTTCTTGACCAGACTGTCAGCAAGATGTTGGCATTTGAAGGCAATGGCAAGGTTGAAGGAATTATCGGCGGGTATCAGGATTATCTGGCATTCAAGCAAAAGCGCGATGCCAAGAAACCAGTAGTGGAGGCGGTACAGGAAAAGCCAAAGCCAGCCCCTGTTAAAAGCGAGCCGCGCAAGGTAGAAAAGCCTGCCATCAAGCTATCCTATAAGCATCAATATGAATGGGAACAGCTGCCCGATAAGATTTCGGCATTGGAGCATGAAATCGCTGATCTAAATACATTGCTGACGGACGCGGATTTCTATGCACGCGATGTGGATGCGTTCCACGAAGCAACCAAACGCCATGCGGCCGCAACACATGAATTGGCCGTTGCTGAACAGCGCTGGCTAGAGCTTGATGCACTAATTACGACGTCACATCAGGCATAAAAAAAGGCCTTTCACAGTATTCACCATGAAAGGCCGTTTAATATCATTTTAAGGGGTATTAGCCGCGCTTCTTGTGGAAGGAGCGGGGCTTTTCACTGCGGCTTTCACCACGGCTGTCACTGCGGCCTTCGCCTTCTTCCTTGCGCTTACCAAAGGCTGGCTTGCCGCCAAAGGAAGGCTTGCCAAAGGCTGGCTTGCCGCCAAAGGAAGGCTTGCCAAAGGATGGTTTACCAAACGACTTCTTGCCGCCATCTGATTTACCAAAACGGTTTTCCGAACGACCTTCGGGGCGGCTGTCGCCGCGACGGTTATCATTGCCAAAGCTACGCTCTTTATCGAATGGCTTCTTGCCGAATGGTTTGCGTTCGCCAAAGGATTTACGCTCACCTTCTTGACCAAAGCTGCGTTCTTTGTTGAATGGCTTTTTGCCGAACGGTTTGCGTTCACCTTCGGCACGCTCTGGGCGGTCTGCGCGATCGAAGCTGCGTTCTTTATTAAATGGCTTTTTACCGAATGGCTTGTCGCCAAAGGATTTGCGTTCGCCATCATTGCCAAAGCTACGTTCCTTGTTGAACGGTTTCTTGCCGAAAGGCTTATTCTTGTCGCCGTACGGCTTGCGTTCTCCGCCTTCACGTTTGATGGAATCAAACTCGCCATCTTTACGAAATGGTTTTTTACCAAAAGGTTTCTTTTCGCCAAAGGACTTCTTATCACCAAAGGATTTACGTTCGCCAAATGGCTTACGTTCACGGTCATCACGTTCCGGGTGGTCGGCACGGTCGAAGCTACGTTCTTTGTTGAATGGCTTCTTTGCAAATGGGCGTGGGTCTGCGCTTTCGCGGATGTCATCAGACTTGTTTACATAGTCTTTCTTCACGAAATCGCGCTTTTTTGCGTAATCACGTGGCGCGTCATCGCTACGTGGAGCGCGATCATCACGTCTATCATCGCTGCCAAAACGCTTCTTGTCACCAAATGGCTTGCGGTCACCAAAGGATTTACGGCCTGAACCGCCACGTCCTTTATAGCCGCCCTTGTAACCTTCACCGCCGCCGCCACGCTTTTCGTAGCTACCGGATGCTGACTTGCCTTGAGATTTCTTATTTGGGTCAAGCAAACGTTCAATCGCGAACCATTTGCGTGATTCAGAAGGTGCAACAAAGCTAACGGCTTGTCCCTTTGCGCCCGCGCGGCCAGTACGACCGATGCGGTGAATGAAATCTTCAGGTGCTTGTGGCAAATCGTAATTGATGACGTGTTCGATGTGCGGAATATCCAAACCGCGTGCTGCAACGTCGGTTGCAACCAAGATGCGGTATTTCTGGTCACGGAATGCCTTGGTTACTTTGTCGCGCTTGTGTTGACGCAAATCGCCATGCAATGCATCGGATTCATGGTCATCGCCGCGCAAACGTTTGGCTAAACGGTCTGCACCGTATTTGGTCTTCACGAAAATGATGACGCTGCCATTGCGTTCGCCAAGTTCGCGGATGAGGTGTTCGTATTTCTTGCCATCTTCGGTTTCAACAACCTTTAATTCCACATTGGTTGCGGTTTGGTTGGTTTCGCCCATTGAAATACGTACGGGATGGTTCAAATAACGGCCAGCCAGCTTGACGATTTCGCTCGGCATTGTTGCTGAGAACATCAAAGTTTGGCGTTGTTTTGGCATTTTTTCGATGATGGTTTCGATTTGAATGCCAAAACCCATATCCAGCATGCGATCGGTTTCATCAAGCACCAATACTTCGGCGTGGGACAGTTTAAGCGTGCCGCGTTTCAAATGGTCGTTTACACGGCCAGGTGTGCCGATGATGATGCGTGGTTTTTTTTGCAGTTGGTTAAGTTGCTTGCCCATGGAATCGCCACCAATCAGCAACGCGCTGACAAGTTTCGAGCCAGCGGATAATTCAATCACGGCTTTTTCTACCTGCGCCGCGAGCTCGCGGGTTGGCAACAGCACGATGGCAGTTGCGGTATGGTTGGCCAATAATTTTGCAATCATCGGGATAGCGAATGCAGCCGTCTTACCGGTACCGGTTTGCGCCGTTCCCAGAATATCCTTGCCTTCAAGGGCAGGGGGGATGGCTTCGGCCTGAATAGGCGTTGCCACGGTGTAGTTCAGTTTTTCGATGGCGTGTTGGAGTGCTTGCGGTATCGCAAAGTCTTTAAAGGAGGACATGAGAGTCTTTCTGTTAAGTAGTGTATTTTGTGTGTCCGGGTAACCCATCTTGGGTACCCCCACGAACCCGCTAACACTTGGCTAGACTTAATGGCTCAGGTTTGCATAAGGGGACAGCACAGCATCTAGTAACAGAAATAGGCGGTCATCTAAGTCAAACAATGAAGCTCTTATAAACTCTGCCTATTAAAAGCGCAACAAAAAACCCACCCCGTAAAGGGTGGGTTTTGTTCATTATTCCGCGATAACGCGTATAATTATCAGCAATTACTTGCCAACTGCTTCTTTAAGTTCCTTAGCAGCGCGGAAAGCGATCTTCTTCTTTGCTGGGATGGAGATGGTTTCTCCGGTGGCTGGGTTGCGGCCCATGCGAGCAGCGCGCTTGCGAACTTGCAAGATGCCGAGGCCAGCCATGCGAACGCGGTTGCCCTTCTTGAGGTTCTTTACAAGGGAAGCTACGAGGCCTTCCATAAGGGTGTTGAGGGTCTTCTTTGGCATATCGTTCTTTTCAGCAAGTTCTGCTGCGATTTGCTTCAGAGTAACGGTTGGTTGAGTTGCAGTTGCCATGAGCAGGGGTCCTGTTTTTAAGGGTTCGAAGTGATAGGTAAATATTCATTCAGTGCAGGTTTTAACGGGGCTTTTTGAGCATCGCCAGAATCAATCATCTGAACGAATGAATTCTCAGCAGCTTTAAACGCCTTTGTCGATAGCATTTTTCGCATGTTGCTAAAAAATATGCAGAAAAATGCCTTTGAAACCTGCTTAATCCACAGAAAACTGATAAAGAAATGCTAAAAACCCTTAATTTATAAGGTTTTGTGATGCATCGCAGGTTTAACGGGGCCGGATTAATTCGATTCCAGATAGCTTATTTCTGCCAGTACCAGACGGTGTTTTTGCATAACTGCACCGGTGTGGTGATGGCATTTGCATCACGGAATTCGACAATCGCGCGCTGCACATCTTTGACCAGCACATCATGCCCGCAGAATAATCCGCCAGTTTTTAATTTGGGATACCATGCTTTAATGTCGCTGATGACTGCATCATATGAATGATCACCATCGATGAATAAGTAGTCATACGTGTTGTCCGGAACCGTTTGTGCGAACTGAACCGACGTCATGCGGTGCAATGTTACGCGTCCCGGATATGCAGAAAAGTTTTTGATGGTGAGCGTGTGGAACGTATCCATCATCGTTTGGTCCATTCCGCCATTCGGGTCGTCATAAGCCATGAATGGATCCACCGCATCGATATGCGCGATATTGGGGCAATCATCAAGAAAGCGTGCGATATTCTCGCCGCGACACACGCCGATTTCGAGGCCTTTGATATTCGGGCCCAGCTTTTGCAATAACGGGATAAGCCCAATCGCCGATATATAATGGCTCTGCCAAATACCTTCGGCCTTCAATTCAGCAACTGTAAGCGTATCTTGGCGGTTTAGTTTAAGCGGTGCAATCATTTATCGTTTCCATCATCTGCATGGAAGTGGTGCATCATGCGATGCAGGAACGGCGCAAGTAAAAGGCCAGTGGTCGTGATGATGATAAGCCCGCTCATGAGCGCGTAAGCAGAGGCGAATAATTTTGCGGCATCAGTAGTCATGGGTGCTATGGCGCCCATGCCACCCAAAATCATCGATGCTTCCAAAATCGCATCGATCCATGGCAGGCCGGAAATGAAATGGTAGCCTGTAACCCCGATAGCGAGCGAAACAGCAATGACCAGTAATGTCAGCCAAACCGTATTAACGACGCGCTTAATCCAAAGCTCCTGCGGAAGAAGGGGGTCGTCTTTATGCTCGAATTTTAATAGTTTTCGTTTGGACATAAAAAAACTCCCCGGAATTTAAGTTCCGAGGAGTTTATCAGAAATTCGTCTAAAGGCTTAAACAGCTTTAAGATTAACAGCTGATTCTTTGCCTTTTTGTGTCGCGATTTCGTATGAAATCTTTTGACCTTCGCGAAGACCATCCATGCCAGCGCGTTCAACAGCGGTAACGTGAACAAACACGTCGCGGCCACCTTCGTCTGGTGTGATAAATCCATAACCCTTTTGGGCGTTGAACCATTTTACGGTACCTGATGGCATAGTGATACTCCTTCTTGCCAGTTTAGTTTTGCTTTAAGAGCAAGTGCTCCAAAAGTTTGTCAAAGTCGTAGCGCAAGATAGGTGTATCTGAGCGGTAGTCGTTAGGCAAACGTGAGTGGTCTTTTACCCCAATTTGCTAATATCTGGCAAGCCTATTCGCTAATCCCATGAATTTGGAGTGTAATTGCATTAGGATTCTGGCATAAGTTACACATAAATTCGGGAGGGAAACTATGGCAAAAGCAATGAAAAGGCTAGCAAAACGGATGGTCAACTCATCGGCTAAGTCGGCTACTGCTGCGGCCGTCATGGACAGTCCTTTGGGCACCTTGACCCTCTACGGAAATGGCAATGCTCTGACCGCAATCCGTATTTCTGACCAGCCTTTGGCGAATAAAACGGAATTGGCTGCCGGTGCCAGAGATGCTGTTTTGAACAAAGCAAAGCAGCAATTGGGAAAGTATTTCAAAGGAAAGCTGAGCGCATTTGATGTGCCACTTGAAGTGAACGGTACATTATTCCAGAAAAAAGTATGGAAGGCATTATCCAAAATTCCATTTGGCAAAACCGCCAGCTATAAAGATATCGCGGTGATGATTGGTAACCCCAAGGCTTGCCGTGCGGTGGGGACTGCCAATGGAAAGAACCCGTTATGTATCGTGGTGCCGTGTCACCGTGTGATCGGTAATGATGGGTCGATTGGTGGTTACACTGGCGGGCTTTCCAAGAAACGTTATTTATTGTCACTGGAAGCGGAACGTGATGAGCACATCTGAACGCATGAAACTGCCTGTTCCAAGCGGCACTGATAAAGTGCTGCTGCATTCATGCTGCGCGCCATGTTCAGGCGAAGTGATGGAAGCGATGCTGGCCAGCGGCCTTGATTTAACCATCTATTTTTATAATCCCAATATCCACCCGCGCGAAGAATATGAGTTGCGTAAGGCAGAAAACATCCGCTTTGCCGAAAAAATGAATATCCCGTTCATTGATGCCGATTACGATAGCGATAACTGGTTCGCACGAGTGAAGGGCATGGAATGGGAAAAGGAAAAGGGCAAGCGTTGCACGGAATGCTTCGATATGCGGTTTGAACGCACTGCGCTCTATGCACATGAACATGGGTTTAATCTGTTTGTGTCATGCCTTGGTATATCGCGTTGGAAAGATATGAAGCAGATCAACGATTGTGGGCACCGTGCAGCTTCACGTTACGAAAACCTTTCCTACTGGGATTATAACTGGCGCAAAGGCGGTGGGGCAGAACGCATGATTGATATTTCAAAGCGCGAGCATTTCTACCAGCAGGAATATTGCGGGTGTATCTACAGCTTGCGCGATACGAATAAACGTCGCCGCGAACACGGGGAAGAAAATATCAAAATCGGCGTGATGTATTACGGCCAAGATAACAAGCAAGAAGTCGCTTAGCGGTGTTTGCCCTTAGCCATGCTTACTATGGAAAGCGGCAGCGCTTTTAACAATCGTCTCTAGATTGCGCGTAGGCTTCCAGCCCAAGACGCGTTCCGCCTTGCTGGCATCGGCAACCAGAAATGCAGGATCACCTTCGCGGCGCGGGCCTTCATTCACTATAAAGTTCCCGCATGTGTTCTTAACACCATCTATCACTTGCTTCACGCTATATCCCTTGCCAGTGCCAAGGTTGAATACATCGCTTGCGCCGCCAGCGATGAGATATTCAAGGCCCTGAATATGTGCGGTAGCTAAATCATTCACATGTACATAATCACGCACGCATGTGCCATCCGGTGTTGGATAATCTGACCCATTTAAAGTGAATGGTTTCCCACGTGCGTCTTGCGCGGCAAGAACGGCATTGGCAACTAAATGCGTTTCGGGTTCATGTATTTCGCCAATCAACGTGCTTTCATCTGCTCCAGCTGCATTGAAGTAGCGAAAAACAACACTGTTCAAATTTGAAAAAAGCGGCGCATCAAAATTGGCACCATCCATTTTTGAAGCGCGGTGTTTCAGTTCATTTACAAAGGTATCGGATGCTTTGTTGTGTTTGTGCAAGCCCTGTAACGCAATCTCGCACGACAGTTTGGTCATGCCATAAGGGTTGATGGGGGATAGTATATCACCTTCAACTAGCGCATCTGGCTTGGCCGGATTGCCATATACAGCAGCGGTGGAAGAAAAAACGATATTACGTATGTTGTTGCGTTCAAGTGTTTTGAAGAAACGCATCGTCTTGTAAAAATTATTGTCCCAATACATATCAGGATTGGCGACGGATTCAGCAACTTCAATCAAAGCTGCAAAACAAATGACAGCAATAGGGTTGTATTTAAGCAGAATGTTCTCAACGGTCTGCTCATCACCAATATCGGCAATTTCCAGTGGCCCCCATTGCACAGCAGAGCGCCGCCAGCTTTCAACGCGCGGGGAGGGGCTTGTCAGGCGATCGATGGTGATGGGGGTATAGCCCTTTTCAGCGGCCAGTTTGCAAAAATGACTGCCAATATAACCAGCACCGCCCGCAACCAGTATGTTTTTGGACGCATTTGAAACGGACATGGTTGAAAAGCTTTCTGATAACACTAGACTTAATGAGCGGATTGTATGAGAAAGAACCCACATAATCTATATTAAAGATGAGCATTCCCCGTGGAACAAAAAATGGAACAAAAAATACCCGTCACCGTACTCACTGGTTATCTGGGTGCAGGTAAAACCACCTTGCTCAATCGCATTTTGTCAGAGCCGCACGGCAAAAAATATGCTGTGATAGTGAACGAGTTCGGTGAAATCGGTATCGATAATGATTTGATTGTCGATAGCGATGAAGAAGTATTCGAAATGAATAACGGTTGCATCTGCTGCACAGTGCGCGGCGATCTTATCCGCATCATCAGTAATTTGATGAAACGTAAGGGCAGCTTTGATGGCATCATCGTGGAAACCACAGGCCTTGCCGACCCTGCACCGGTTGCTCAAACATTCTTTGTTGATGAAGACGTGGCACGCCGCACGAAACTGGATGCCGTTGTGACTGTTGTGGATGCCAAGCATCTATCCGCACGTTTGAATGATAGCCGTGAAGCGGTTGAACAAATCGCTTTTGCTGATGTCATCTTGCTTAATAAAACCGATTTGGTGGATGCCAAGGCATTATCCGAACTTGAAAAAACCATCAAAATCATCAATCGCTTTGCGCCGATTTATCATACGGAACGTTCGAATATTGCACTCGATAAAGTCCTGAATCGCGGTGCATTCGATTTGGAGCGCATTCTGGAAGCGGACCCGCATTTTCTATGCGATTATTCGCATGACCCGCATCATGTTCATGATGAACATTGCGGACATGACCACCATCACGACCATGCACCGCATTATGAAGGTATCAGCAGCATTTCATTAAGTAGCGACAAACCGCTCGATACCGATAAGTTTGATGGCTGGATCAGCGATGTCCTTGCTAATCATGGCCAAAATATCCTTCGTTCAAAGGGTATTCTGAACTTGAATGGACAGTCCGACCGTTTTGTATTCCAAGCTGTGCATATGGTGAAGGAAGGCGGTTTCCAGCGCCCATGGAAGGCTAACGAGAGTAAGCATAGCCGTCTGGTGTTTATTGGCCGTGATTTGCCGGTGGAAGATTTGCAGCAAGGCTTTGCGGCGTGTGCGGCTTAAGCTGTTTCTAATACTTTTTTAATCAACGGAATGGTAATTGCACGGTTATTTGCCAGCGATAATTCATCCAGTTGTTTCACGGTGTCTTCGATCACCGCGCCGTCGCGTGCGATGCGCGGGATGATATAGCTCAGCACATCTTCGCTTACGCGTAATTGCCTGTCTTTGAAATGCTTCAGCAATAGGCCGGCGACCAATGCATCATCGGGCATATCAATCGTTGCAACATGGATGGCAAGTAAACGTGAACGCACATCAGCCAGCGTTAAACCCCACTGGGCAGGTGGTTTGGTTGCTGTAATCAACAGCGGAAGTTTTTTTTCTTTTACGGTGTTGAGAAGATGAAACGCAGCTTCCTGATTTTCTGCATTCCAATTGTTTCTATCAGCATCTTCCCATAATACGGCTTGTGACAATGTGCCGATATTGGTGCGTGTGGTATCGAACATGATTGCTTTGCGGCGTTTTTGCCAGATGCGCGCTAAATGGCTTTTGCCTGTGCCTTTTGGCCCTAACAGCAGGGTTGGGGCGTCGCTGTTTAATTGGGTTGTAGCGGTTTGATTGCTGGGCGTGATGAGGAAATCATCTTCCCCCATGCTGGGATCAATAGGCAATGCAAACGGGATTTGTTGGGCGCACATGGATTAATGGCCCGAAGACGGGATAGGACTGAAATATTTACTACGGTGATATTGGCGCAAGCCCAAGCGGATAAGAATGGCGATGATTCCAGCAAATGGCACGGCGATGATGACGCCCAGTGCACCCAATAATTTTCCGCCAGCCAGCACCGCAAAAATAATCCAGACTGGATGCAAGCCAACGCGGTCACCTACCAATTTGGGGGTGAGGAAATAACCATCAAGAATTTGCGCGACAGCGAAAATGCCAGCGACCACTAAAATTGGCCCAGCATGATCGTATTGGATAAATGCCATGACAAGGCTGGCGATGATACCGGTTAGTGTTCCAACGATAGGGATGAAGGATAAAAAGCCGCTGATAAGCCCGATAACCATGCCGTATTTTAAACCGGCAAGGCTTAGCGCGATGCTGTAATAGGTCGCAAGCGCCAGGCTGACCATTGCTTGGCCTCTAATGAAGCCTGCAATCATCGTATCGATATTATTTAATTCCTGACGGATGGCGGGCGCATGGCGCACGGGCAGATAGCTGTTCACCTTCGCAAGCATGGCTGGCCAATCACGCATCAGATAGAACGCAACAACCGGCGTTAGCACTATCAGAGCAAGGATATCCAACAACGCCATGCTGCTGGTTACAACGGTGCCAAGCAGTCTGCCAACAAAATTAACAACATCATTGGTGTACTGGCTGAACGTGTCTTGCAGTTTGGTTGTATCAACGCCTGCAATGTGATCGAGCACGTCTTTAATGCGCGGCCATAATTCTTTTTGCAGTGTATCGATATAGGTAGGAAGCGAGTTGATGAGTTCCACAATCTGCGCGCGGATAAGTGGTGCAAGCAAAATGGTCGCGGTCGTCATCAATGTAATGAAGGTGAGCAGCACAATTAATGCGCCAAGCCAGCGCGGCATGCCGATTTTGCCAAGACCGCTTACAACCGGATTTAAGAAGTAAGCGATTGCAAGTGCGAGTACAAACGGAGTGAGCATTCCAGAGAGCAGCCATACAAGGCCGCAAAATCCAAGAATGGTCAGAAGCCAAAACCGCACCTGATAGTTTGTTTCTGATAAATCTGGTTTCATTAGGTTCTGTTATTGTTGTTCAAAGCGGTCTTGAATGTTCGGGTCTTGTCCTGTTCCCGGGCCATAGTCTTGCTGTTGCTGCTGGTAGTCAGGGTTATAGGCAGGCTGATAGCCTTGGGGGTATTGGCCTTGCGGGACTTGTGCCGGAATTTGTTGTGCCGGAATTTGTTGTGGTTGGGCGCCCGGATAAACCGTGGTGAATACTGGCTGGCCCTGCACATTCATAATCTGTGGTTGGCCAGTGCTGCTCAACATATAGGTGCCATCGGGTGGATTGGTTGGCATGATTTGCATGTTGCGTTGTGAAAGTGCCTGATCCAACTGGCTTTGCGCGCCCGTATAATCAATCTGCACTACTGCGCGGAAACGGTTCATTCGCAGCACTTCCAGTGCGGTCATACCGGGAACGGCCTGCAAGGCTTCACGTTTCGCTGACCATTCTTCCATATTTGCAAATGGCACAGTCAGCATCACACGTATGAATTGGCCTGGTGCAGTGTTGGTAGGCATGGATGGACTTGCAACGCCGTATTGCGGGGCGACAGGCTGTGCTTTGGAAACGCTATCACGCCATGCGGCGATAGAACCGGATGCACCTGCTTGCAACCATTCCATATCCTTGCGGCTGGGTTGTGCAGGAAGCGGCAGTACAATCGTGCTAATCATTTTGCCGTGCTCGTCAAATCTGGCTAGTTGTATGGAAAGATTTTGGTTGGCCTGCGGCATATTATTATTTGCCAAAAGTACAGGAACAATCGTACCACGTGCTTGGTATTTACGCATGATGCGGGTAAGGGGGATATTCAAACCTGCCAATGCTTCGCTGGATGTAATCGCGCCCACATCTTCAATGGTGCCTTCCGGCAAAATCAAATCCGGTGTTGGTTTATCGGAAAGAACATTGACCCATGCCAAATGCCATGGGGTCTTTTCTTCCCACAAAATGCTGCGGTCTGGGGCGCGTAAAATAGGCAATACTAATATACGCTGTGGTGGCATGGTGGTTGCGCTTAAGGCCTGAATGCCGTCGGGCTTCTTTGGTCTGTTATAGGGGTCATCGGAAATTTCTGCGCCATTCTTGCCCAGTAACGCCGCAGTAGCCTGCGGTTTAAAATGATAAGTGAGGGTAGCAGTATAGCGTGTACCGGAAGCGCGTTCGCTTTCAACTTCAAAGCTCTTAACGAGTTTGCCGATGGTCGCTTCGTCGTGAATTTTCATAGCTTCATCGCCCGTTAAACTTTTAGCGAGCGCGATGAACGCGGTTTGCTGACCAAGGGTGAATGCTTTATCGCGCGCCTTCATCGATGTGCTTTCGCTCACATCAACTTTTACGCCGCGGACGGTGTATGGATCATCATCGGAGACAACGCCGGAACCATCGCCACTTGATGATGCGGGGGCGATTTTTGAAACGGCAGCGGGAGGGGTGTCTTTGACAACAGGTGTTGGTGCTTTAACAGCGGGAGCTGGTGCAGATGAAGGTGCGGCGGCTTTTACAGATGGAGGGGCCATCGTCGGCGAGGAAATCGTCGGCAAGGGTGATGAGCTTGCCGCCATCGCTGGCGCAGCGCTTAATAATAGTAGTAAAACAAAGATAAAACGTAGCATTGGCAAATGTCACAAGCTTAGGTAAAAAGAAGCCCGTATCATACCGAACTTTATGGCAATTTCTAGTTATTATAACAGGACAATCAATGACGAGCAGCCCAGCACCTAAAGATGCTTATGCAAAGGCAGGCGTTAATATCGACGCTGGAAATGAACTGGTGCGCCGCATTAAGCCACTCGCTAAATCAACTGCACGCCGTGGGGCAGATGCGGGGCTTGGCGGGTTTGGGGCATTTTTCGACATTAAGGCAACGGGCTACAAGGACCCGCTGATTGTCAGTAGTAATGATGGCGTTGGCACCAAATTGAAAATCGCCATCGAAACCGGTTTACATGATGGCATCGGTATAGACTGCGTTGCGATGTGTGTGAACGATTTGGTAGTGAGTAGAGCGGAGCCACTTTTCTTTCTCGATTACTTCGCCTGTGGCAAATTGGATGTCGATGTTGCGGAACGTGTGATTGCTGGTGTTGCCGAAGGATGCAGGCAAGCTGGCGCGGCATTGGTAGGCGGCGAAACCGCAGAACTTCCCGGGCTTTATACGAATGACGATTATGATCTTGCTGGTTTTTCAGTCGGCGCAGTTGAACGCGACGAAGTCATCACCGGAAAAAATGTCAAAGCGGGCGATGTAGTCATCGGACTTGTATCGAACGGTGTGCACAGCAATGGCTATTCATTGGTGCGTAAAATCGTGAAGGATGGCGGGCATGATTATAAAAAGCCTGCGCCATTTGAAAAAGAAGTTTCACTTGGTGAAGCATTGCTTCGTCCCACACGCATTTATGTAAAGCCGTTATTAGCACTGTGCAAAGCCATGACCGTGAATGCCATGGCGCATATCACAGGCGGTGGGTTACTGGAAAACATCCCGCGCGTATTACCGGATGGTCTGGGCGTAACGATTGATTGCACTGCTTGGAAGTTGCCAGCGGTATTTGGCTGGCTGGCTGAACAAGGTAAAATTTCCGCAGCGGATATGGTTCGTACATTTAACTGCGGGATTGGCATGATTGTCGTGGTGAACGCTGCCGATGTGGCCAAAGCGCAAGCGAATTTAAAAGCCGCAGGCGTTGATAACGTCGTGATAGGAAAAGTTGAAACGCGGGTAGGTGATGCAGACGTGATGCATTTTGAAAAGCTTGAGGCGTTATGCGTAAACTAAAACTCGGCGTGCAAATTTCTGGCCGTGGCAGTAATTTGCAGGCGTTGATTGATGCATGTAAGAACGAAAATTTTCCCGCCGAAATCGTATTGGTGATTTCAAATATTCCGGATGTTGAAGGGCTTGCCAAGGCAAAAGCCGCTGGCATTGCGACACAAACCATTCCGCATAAATCGTTTGCGACAAAAGAATTGTTCGAGGCGGCAGTTGATGAAGCGCATACCAAAGCGGGCGTGGAGCTTGTCTGTCTTGCTGGCTTTATGCGCGTTATCTCCCCTTATTTTATCAAGCGTTGGCAGGGGCGGATGATCAATATACATCCATCGCTGTTGCCTGCATTCCCTGGGCTTCACACGCATCAGCGTGCACTGGAATCTGGCGCATTGTTTACGGGTTGCACCGTGCACTATGTCGAAGAAGAAGTAGATGCGGGGGCCATCATTGTGCAAGCGGCCGTGCCGATTGTGCCAAATGATACTGAAAGCACGCTTGCTGAGCGCGTGTTATCCTATGAACACAAGATATACCCTTACGCGGTAGCGTTGATTGCCCAAGGCGTGGTTAGCTACCACAATGGCAAAATAGTAAGGAAAGACTTGGATTCTGCGCCGCCAATTGGACTTTTAAATCCTGCGCTATTATCCTGACACTTCAATTACATTTCGGAGGAACATATGGGTTCACATAACCAGCCAACAGCAGAGCAATTGAAACCAATGGTTGAACATAACCGTAACTTTTGGGTTGGCTTCATGAAGGCGACCGCAATCGGCGGTGCAGCAATTATTGTTTTACTTGCGTTGATGCTCATCTTCCTTGTGAAGCAAAGCTAATCTTGGAACAAACTTTCTCACCAACGGTCTGGGTTGTAACCGACGGCAAGGCAGGCATGGAAAGCCAGTGCATTGGCTTGGCCGAAGCGCTTGGACTGAAGCCGGAAATAAAACGTGTGCGCCTTCGCAAATTCTGGCGTGATTTCAGTCCCTATGTAAATGTTTTCAGCCGCATGGCGTTTAGCCGTAAGGGCGACAGATTGCATGCGCCTTGGCCGGATATGGTAATTGCATCTGGCCGCCAGAGTATTCTGCCTGCCTTGCACATTAAAAAGATGAGCGGCGGAAAAACATTCCTTATTCAGATTCAAAATCCTGCCATTCCAACATCGAACTTCGATATGGTGATTGTGCCTGAACACGATAAGTTGGAAGGCAAAAATGTGGTGTCGGTACAAGGGGCATTGCACCGCGTAACACCTGAAAAACTGAAAGCAGAAGCCGATACATGGGCGCCTGCGTTCGCGCATTTACCGCGCCCTTATGTGGCTGTGCTGCTGGGTGGTTCTAATGGCGCATATAAGCTAGATCCGCGCTTTATCATGCAATTTGGGGAGCAGCTCGCTGCGCTCGCCAAAAAAGAAAAGGTGAGCTTGCTGGTCACACCATCGCGCCGCACGGGCGATGCGAATGTGGTATTGCTGTCTGCGCTGTTGCATGACTGCCCGCATGTGATGTGGGACGGGAAGGGTGATAATCCGTATTTTGGAATGCTGGGTCTTGCCGATGCCATTATCGTTACCTGCGATTCAATCAATATGGTGTCCGAAGCTTGCCGCACAGGTAAGCCCGTGCATGTTGTACAATTGCCAGGGCATTCCGATAAGTTCTCATCTTTCCACCAAGGTTTATTGGCCGATAAGCGGATGCGCTTTTTTGATGGTACACTTGTGAACTGGTCGCCTAAACCGCTTGATGAAATGACGCGCGTTGCGACATTGGTGCGTGACGCATATCTGGCAAAAAAGGCAAGTTAATTCGGGTTTTCAGGCATAAAAATCCCTGCGACAATAAGCACCTGACAAATCTGATGGCTCTGCTATTAAATAGCGTCGTTAATTTTATGGCGGTGAGAGCTCATGCTGAATATCGAAGCGTTGAATAAAGCGGAAGTTACCCGCGAACCTTATCCATTCCTGATTGTTCCGGGATTTGTGGATGACACGGCATTGGCGCAGATTGAAAAAGATTTCCCGCAGATTGAAAAGCCAGGAAGCTTTCCATTGGAAACGCTTCGCTATGGTTCCAAGTTTAATGAATTCATGGACGAGTTGCGTGGCAAGGAATTCCGCCATGCGGTGGAACGTAAATTAGGTATCAATCTGGAACGCCGCCCGACGATGATTACCGTGCGCGGTCAAGCACGCTCGCGCGATGGCCAAATCCACACCGACAGCAAAACCAAACTGGTGACCGTGCTGGTTTACCTGAACGGGAAATGGGAAGCCCCCGGTGGGCGCCTTCGCATGCTGCGCGGCCCCGACAATCTGAACGATTACATTGCCGAAGTTCCGCCCATACAGGGCACGTTGCTTGCCTTTATTAATACGCCCAATGCGTGGCATGGCCATGAACCGTTTGAAGGTCAGCGCCGTTCCATTCAATTGAACTGGGTCACCGACAATGGCGTTGTTATCCGCGAGAAGCTACGCCACAGCATTTCTGCCTTCTTTAAACGCCTGAAAGGCAAATAAGCCGATGCCTATTAAACTAGAGACATTCAGTAATATCCATGGTGGCAATGCTTTTTTTAAAGCGATTAGCCATCCGCTTGTTGCCCCCAAGGTTGATGCATTATTTGCTGAATTCGCGCGCGGCAAGGTGGCGATTTACGATCCGCTATCGCAGGTGGAAGCCTTCACCCAGTTCTATGATTTAACCAAACTGCCCATCAGCGGGTATTTCGTTCAGAACATCGAAAAGAAATCATCCAGCTTTGCCGGACATAAGGCGCAGCTGATTACCGCTATTGCTAAATCCGATGCAACGCATGTGTTCGTGACGGCGTTTGATACACAAAAGATGGTCGATCATATCCGGCATTTATTGCCTGCCAATATCAAAATCAGTTCGTTCGATGATTTGAAGCTGCCTACAGATATGCAAAGTGATAAATCGCGTTATCTCGCGCCACTTAACTTTGCCACCAATTTCGTATTCTTCAGGGATGCAGGCGGCAACCACACACGCTATGTCAGTGCGAATTACTGGGGTGGCTATGGCGCAACGAATGCCCAGTTCTGGTGCCGTTTATATGATGCAAATGGTGCTGTATTGGCAGAATGGGTCGAAAAACTGTCAGGTGCACAAGCAGCCATCATCATCGATAGCGCAGAGGTGCGTAAGCGCTTCAACTTGCCTGAATTCACAGGTCAGATATTTATCCATGCACACAACATTGCTGGTCATGACATCATCAAATACGCGCTGGATACCTATGGCGATGCTGAGCATGTTCTTTCTTGCACACATGATGCCAATTCGTGGCCATCGGATTTATATGCCGGTCTTCCTGCGCCAGATACAGGTGAAGATGTTGTGCTATGGGTCCAAAACAGCCAGCCATTCCCAATTCCGGCAGGAGAAGTTGGCTTGAACATCATGGGCGATAAAACCATTGTGTGGCTTAACAAGACCATTCCGGCTTTTGCTGTACACCGGTTATCGGTGGCGGATGTGTTGCCAAAAGCAAAATGGCCGCAGCAGATTGAAGTGCATTCGGGTAAATACTTCGTTCGCCCGCGCTATGAAGTGTTCCAAGCCAATGGTCGCCAACGCATCGCGCATATGAATGTCGAACGCAGTGATTTGAAACCAGATCCCATGCTGGCCGAAATCGGCGCTGAAATGGGCAAGGGCTATATCCTGCCAGCACCCATTTTACCATTGGACCGCTTTAACAGCCTGATTTTGCCAACGCCAATGGCAGAAGGCCAACAACACCTGCCGCTCGCCGCGCTGATTTATGATGCGAGTGGCACGCAGGTGGGTGAACACAAATTCGGCAACCTGCCACGTAATCACGCAAGCCTTTTGAACATCAAAGATATTCTACAAAAGCAAAAGTTGTCATTACCGTCGGGCGTTGGTCACGTTGAACTGGTGTATGATTTCAATGCAGGCAAAGAAGCGGATGGCTGGTTGCACAGTCTGTTCCGTTATGTGGATGAGAAAACAGGTCACATCGCCGAAAGCAGCTTTGGTGGTCATATGTTCAATACGGTGCTGACCTATAAGAACGAACCGCAAAGCTATGTTGGCCGTGCCCCTGGTCTTTCAACGCGTTTATTCCTGCGTGTTGGACAAAAGCCATACGATACGATGTGCCATCTGGTGTATCCGGCCTCCACGCCGTGGCATAAGACGTCGAGCACCGATTTGATTTTGACATCGAAAGACGGCAAAGAGATAGCGAAGCAGCATTTGGCCATTCCATGCAGCGGCTCCAAATTCTGGAAGGTCAGCGAGACGTTTACGAAGCCGCAGCTGGATGAGGCAGGTGAGGGTGGCTATGTCATCATTCGTGACATCACATGCCGTTTATTTGGCTATCACGGGCTATTAAATGGTAATGCAGCCTTCTGCCTCGACCATATGTTTGGATTTTAGTGTTTGGATTCTGGGGCGTCTCTATTGGGCTACCAATACCCCTAGAGTTACCCATTGAACTACAGGCGCTCCTAAACTAGATAATTCCTTTATATACGCACCCCATTTGACCGTCCTTTTCGGACGCCTAAGGTATTCCAATGACTGAACATAAAATGAAAGTACTTATTATTGGCGCTGGCCCTGCGGGTTATACCGCGGCGATTTATGCCGCGCGGGCCAATCTAAAACCAGTCTTGGTGCAGGGTATGCAGCCAGGCGGCCAGTTGATGATTACGACGGATGTTGAAAACTATCCCGGTTTTGCCGAAGCCGTGCAAGGCCCATGGCTGATGGAACAATTCCAGAAGCAGGCGGAACATGTTGGCACCACATTGCTGTATGACATCATCACCGAAGTTGATTTTAAGTCCCGCCCATTCCGTTGCGTTGGTGATAGCGGTGATGTGTACATCGCTGATAGCATCATCATCGCAACTGGTGCACAGGCGCGTTGGTTGGGTATTGAAAGCGAAAAAACATTCCAAGGCTTTGGCGTATCTGCCTGCGCGACCTGCGATGGCTTTTTCTATAAGGGCAAGGATGTCGCATTGGTAGGCGGTGGTAACAGCGCGATGGAAGAAGCACTTTATCTGTCGCACATTGCTAACAGCGTCACCATGATCCATCGCCGTGATACATTCCGCGGTGAAAAAATCCTGCAAGACCGCGTGAAGAACAATCCAAAAATCAAAGTCATCTGGGATAGCATCGTGGATGAAATCGTCGGCGATGTTACACCTCATAAATCCGTGACCGGTATCAAGGTGAAGAATATCAAGACTAATGCCGTGACCACGGTTCCTGTGCATGGTGTGTTCGTGGCCATTGGACATGACCCAGCGACCAAATTGTTCAAGGGTCATGTGAACATGGATGAGTCCGGTTATATTCTGACCGCGCCAGATAGCACAGCTACCAACATCGAAGGCGTGTTCGCAGCAGGGGATGTTAAGGATAAAGTGTTCCGTCAGGCTGTTACAGCCGCCGGAATGGGCTGCATGGCCGCTTTAGAGGCTGAACGTTGGTTAGCAAGCCACTAACAAGCCCTCCAGTACCCCTAATATTAAGAAAATGTTAAACCAAAACGGGTGAAATCCAGTTGTTGGCTCAACATCAAGGGTAGATATATGTCACGTTCATACGTTGAAACCGTTTTGTTGAATGGCGAAGAACTTGAATATGCAGGCACGTTGCACTGGATTATTTTTGCACCGGGCTTTGCCAGCGCGATTTTTGGCGCGTTCCTTTGCTTGCTGACGCCGCAAGTGCTCAATGAAACATTCCTGCTTGGTCTTGCAGGCGAAATGCGCTCATACATTATATGGACAGGCGTATCGATGGTATTGGCCGGTGTGGGTATGATTACACATTCTTACTTGCGCTTTATCAGCACTGAATTGGCGGTTACGAACCGCCGCGTGATTGCAAAAGTCGGCTTTATCAGCCGCAATACCTTTGAAGTGATGCTTAACCGTGTTGAAGGCGCGAACATTGACCAGACGGTATGGGGGCGCATCTTTGGCTTTGGTTCTATCTTTGTCCACGGGACTGGCGGCGGAATTACCCCCATCGATCACATCGCCGACCCGCTGAATTTTAAAAAACAACTCATGACATGGGTAGAACGCAACCAACCGACCACCAATGCCCACCCAAGCAGCAAAGAGCGCGCAAAGGGCGTTGCTGAAACAGGCAATTAGCCCTGTATTTAGCGCATTAAAAGCACTTTCAGTAATACGAGGAATAGTTATAATGCGCGGGCATATTTCATATGCAGCCGACCCAAGTTCATTACTTTTTTATTAAAAAGGGCCTGTAGCTCAGGTGG
>CAZMQI010000001.1:0-78719 GCA_964568585.1 uncultured Rhodospirillales bacterium | reverse complement strand
TAGAGCAGTCCGCTCATAACGGATTGGTCGTAGGTTCAAGTCCTACCGGGCCCACCAATAAAAAACCCTGTCAGAGATGGCGGGGTTTTTTATTGACCAGATTCTTGGACAAGAATCTGTGATGCACAGCGAAAATCATGGTGGATATATGCTGTCGATGATCTTTTGAAATGCATTTTGAAGCAATGATACCAATGGTTTTTTGCACGTTTTGTTTTTGATGATGGGTGATTCCATGAAATGCATGCGCGCGGTTTTTCTTTTCCGGAATTCCATTTTTGAAACTGAAAATGGAACTGAAGAATCGATTTTTTCGATTCTTATCCACTGAATCATCTCGCGCATGCGAGCGGAAGTGGGGGTAAAACGGCAAAAGCGTTGCATCGAAGACACAAAATTGCGTTCATCATCACAAAAATGTATTTTTGGACATGCAATAGTGAAAATAGTGATTGAACATTTTTTTATTTGTGGGAAATTGTAATCCGTAACTTAGACAACCTGGAGGTATACAATGGCTGCTAAGAAGAAAGCTAAAAAAGCACCGGCTAAGAAGCCAGCTGCAAAGAAAAAAGCTAAGAAGAAGTAGTCCGCGAATAGCGATTACTTACTTTTAAATTTAATACCCCGCTAGCAATAGCGGGGTATTTTATTATGTGGCCTATCCCAAAGGCGTTTATGCAAACCCCCACCTATATATATGTGCGGGCCTATTTAGCCAAAAACCCGATATTCAATAAAAAACCCCGCAGGGTTGTGCGGGGTTTTGTTATTTCAGGCTAAAAAGCCGGATTTCTAGCGATCATCCAAGAAGCTACGCAATTTACGGCTGCGGGATGGGTGTTTCAGCTTACGCAGGGCTTTTGCTTCGATTTGGCGGATACGTTCACGGGTAACGCTGAACTGGGTACCCACTTCTTCAAGGGTATGGTCGGTATTCATGCCGATTCCGAAGCGCATACGTAAAACACGTTCCTCTCGAGGGGTCAGGGTAGACAGCACGCGGGTGGTTGTTTCGCGCAAATTACCCAGAATCGCGTTATCGAGGGGTTGGATAGCGTTTTTATCCTCGATGAAGTCGCCAAGATGCGAATCTTCCTCGTCACCAATGGGGGTTTCAAGGCTGATTGGCTCTTTCGCGATTTTGAGAACCTTGCGCACCTTTTCGAGCGGCATCATCAATTTCTCGGCTAATTCTTCCGGCGTTGGCTCGCGGCCAATTTCATGAAGCATCTGGCGGCTGGTACGAACCAGCTTGTTGATGGTTTCAATCATGTGCACCGGAATACGGATGGTGCGTGCTTGGTCGGCAATCGAACGGGTGATGGCCTGACGGATCCACCAAGTAGCATAGGTAGAGAATTTATAACCACGGCGGTATTCGAATTTATCAACCGCTTTCATAAGGCCAATATTACCTTCCTGGATCAAATCAAGGAATTGCAGGCCGCGGTTGGTGTATTTCTTGGCAATGGAGATAACCAAACGCAAGTTCGCTTCGACCATTTCCTTCTTCGCGCGTGCGGATTCCTTTTCGCCGCGCTGCACGGTGGCAACGATACGGCGGAAATCGGGAAGGGGCAGCCCAGCTTCGTTACAAATCGCGGTGATTTCCGCGCGCATACGATCCACTTCTTCGTTATGGCGTTCGATAAAGCGTGTCCAACCCTTCACAACAGAAGCGGATGGACCTTCCTTACCGGTCTTTGCATTGGGCCCGATAACCGCGCCAAGCCAGTTTTGGTTTAATTCGTGGCCATAATAACGTGCAAGGAACTCGTCACGGTTTACGCCGCAATCGGTCGCCATACGCAGCAAGCGACCTTCAAGACCAATCAAGCGACGGTTAAGGGTGTAAAGCTGTTGAACAAGTTGTTCGAGGCGGTGGTTGTTGAAACGAATGGTACGAACCAAATCAACCAGTTCGACTTTCAGTTCTTCGAACTTACGATCCGATTGTTTTGAAAGCGCTTCGCCCTTCATGAACGCCTGATGACGCTGGGCCACAAGCTTAAATAGCTTTGCATAAGTTACGGCGATACGCGCAAACGTATCCATCACGCCTGGTTTCAGCTTTTCTTCCAGCATGGATAGGGAAAGGCTGTTTTCCTCATCATCGAATTCGCTGCTTAAATCTTCGCCTACGCCTTCAACGCCTTCTTCGCCTTCTTTCTTGGGCTCATCTTTTTCGTCTTGGGTGAGTGCAAGGCTGCCTTCACCGCCAGTAGGCGCTAGGGCAGGCAGTTCCGGCGCGCCAGTTTCATCGGCATGGGTTGCTTCCAAATCGATGATTTCGCGTAGGAGCATTTTGCCTTCCGACAATGCTTCGTGCCACGCAAGAATAGCCTGAATGGTAAGCGGGGATTCACAAATCCCGCTGATCATCATTTCGCGGCCAGCTTCGATACGTTTGGCGAGTGCAATTTCGCCTTCACGGGAGAGTAGTTCCACGGAACCCATTTCGCGCAGATACATACGCACGGGGTCATCGGTACGGCTTACGGATTCTTCGTTGATGTTGCCTGAAGCCTGTTCATCATCATCCTTGGCTTCTTTTTCTTCTGGCTGTGCGTCTTCACCTTCTTCGTCTTCGCTTTCGATGACGTTGATGCCGGCTTCAGAGAACAGTGCGAGGGTGTCTTCGATTTGTTCGGATGAAACCTGGTCCGGTGGTAATACCTTATTGATTTCGTCGATGGTGACATAACCGCGTGATTTACCTTTGCGGATAAGCTTTTTCAGCGCGTCTGCTGATACGTCATCAAGCACAGGGGCTTCGGCTGCGCCAGCTTCTGTGGGCTTGCCTTTGGTCATATCTACGCGTTTGAAATTCTTTGGCAGAATTTTTTCTGGCAGCTTTTTCTTGTCTGCGTCCTTACCTTTAGGTAACGGAGCTTTTGGAACCAGTTTTAAATCCGGTTTTTTTGCACCAGATTTTAGCGGCACTGCTTTTTGTGCTACAATCTTTACGGTTTTCTTTTTGTCATCTTTTTTTGCGCTGGCTTTTTGCGGAGCCTTCGGAGCGGCTTTTTTAGCGGCAATCTTTGCGGAAACTTTAGGGGATGATTTTGCAGCAGACTTTTTCGGGGCAGGTTTTTTAGTTGGCATGATTTTTCCTAAATGGATTACATAAATAAAAACAACAAACCTAAAGCGCGCGAGGCAAACAGCTCCGCACGCGTTCAAACACGCGAGTGACAGGGTAGTGAAGCCATGGAATTTGTGCGGTCGTCCGAAAGCGCATATGATCTTCTTAATCCCGAAATGCCGGGTGACCTGGCTGGACGGCAAAATCCCTTGTCTTATGAGTAACTTGGCTTTTAGGTTTAGTGGCTGAAGCCTTGCTACACAAGTATATATGTGGAATTTTTTAGGGTTCAACAGTCCCTAGGGAATGGGTGGATTAAGGAGTTAAAGTTCGGCGACTTCGCGCTCGGCCTTTTCATCCATATCAATCAGCATGGCCTGCAATTGGCCAATCCGCTCCAGAACAGCCGAATCGCCCGTGTTTTTGAGCTCAAGGCTGGCATTTTTGAGGTCATCTTGGAGCAAAACCCGTAAATGGCTGTTCCAAATGTCGTGCCAGCCGGCCAAAGCGGCACTTAATGGTCGTTCAGGGCGGGCAAACCCCGCATGAACGTACAAATCATGGCTCAAAACCCTGCTGAGCGCCTGTCCAAGCCCCATTTTCTCCAAAAAATCACGCAAAGCGGCCGGATTTTCGTGCTCCAAGCCTGTTTCTGACATGAAATCGAAAACACCCTGACGCAGCGGCTCTAATGACGCATCCGTAATGGGAAGGTTATCCAGCGCACTTTCCATCTCCGTGAAAAGAGCGGGGTGGTTGATAAGCAGCGCCAGAACGATGCGTTCCTGCAGATTATTAGGCAGCGGGCGCGGCTTGATAACCGGCATGAAGGAACGCGGATAGGCTTTTGAATTTGAATTATATTTTCCGCTGCGCTTTTCAAAGCGGTTTTGATTTTGCGGCCGAGCACTGGAATAATTGTCGTTACCGCTCTGCTGGCTGAAATTTTGCTGCAAGCGTTCTTGGATGCTGTTGCGGTAATCCTGTTGCAACGTCCGGTCTTTGATTAAGGCGACGCGTGCTTCCAATGCTCTGCGGAAACCGGCGCGGTCTTCGGGGGTGTTCAGGGGGCGTTCGCCAGCCGTGCGTTGCCACATGAAATCAATCAAGGATTGTGCCGCATCCAACACTGCCTGCATAGCAGTCGGGCCCTTGTTCAAAATCAGTGTATCAGGGTCTTCACCCGCGGGCATCGCCGCGAAACGAACCGATTGGTCAGCGGCGAGATGGGGAAGGATGCGTTCAAGTGCGCGCTCCGCCGCTTTGCTACCCGCAGCATCACCATCAAAACATAAAATCGGAATGTGGTTTAGTAAGTCAGGACGCACGGGCGGTTTTGGAATAATGCGCCACAGCAATTGAATTTGTTCTTCGGTCAGTGCTGTACCCAGCGGGGCAACGGCGCCCATAAACCCTGCTTCAACTAAACGGATAACATCCATATAGCCTTCGGTGATAATAAGCGGCTTGCCGTCTGCCGCTGCTGCACGCGCACGTGAAAAGCCATATAGCAACTGGCCCTTATGGAATAAGCCATGATCTGCGCTGTTGATGTATTTCGGGCCATCGCCTTCCAATAAGCGCGCACCGAATGCCACCACGCGGCCACGCCGGTCACCCACAGGGAAAATCAAACGGCCACGAAAGAAGCTATAAACACCGTCATCGCGTTCTGACTTTTTTGCCAAACCTGCATCAATCATTTGTTTTGGCGTATAGCCTTTGGCGGTCAGGTATTTAATCAATACCTGCGCGTCATTTGGCGCATAGCCCAACCGGAAACGGGAGATGGTTTCTTCCGACAAATTACGGCGTTTGGCGTAATCCAACGCAACGCGGCCTGATGGAATGCGAAGTTGTTCTTCAAACCAACGCGCGGCTTCATCAATCAGGGTATAAAGATTTTTCTCTTCTTCATACCGTTTGGCTTCTTCGGGGCTGGATTTAGGAACCTGCATTCCCGCCATACCCGCAAGGATTTCCACCGCTTCAGGAAAGGAACGGTTTTCCTGCCGCATGGTAAAGCCAATCACATCGCCATGCGCCCCGCAGCCAAAGCAGTGAAAGAAACCCTTTGCATCATTGATGGTGAAGCTAGGGGATTTTTCTTTATGGAATGGGCAGCATGCTTTGAACTCCCGCCCTGCACGCGTGATCTTCACGCGCCGCCCAATCACTTCTGACAATGTCAGGCGATTGCGTAGTTCATCAAGAAATGCAGGACCGAAGGTTGACATAAATGCCTAAACTAAAAATTACGCGGCTGCGCTTAGTAATTCTTTGATGATGCCGCTGGCTTTGCCCATATCCAGTTGACCTGCATATTGGGTTTTTAAAACGCCCATGATTTTACCCATGTCTTTGATACCTGCTGCGCCGGTGGAGGTGATGAGGCCTTTCACAACGCCGCGCACTTCATCTTCACTCATTTGCTTGGGTAGGAATTTTTCAATCGACGCGATTTCGGCATTTTCCTTATCAGCTAACTCCTGACGTCCACCTTTGACGTATAGGTCAACGGACTCGCGGCGTTGCTTAATCATGCCTTGCATGAGTGACAAAACTTCTTCCGGTGAAATTTGTTGGTCACCGCGCGGGCGGGCGACATCGATGTCTTTTTGCTTAATCGCGGCGTTAATCATGCGTAGGGTGGAAACGCTGGCTTCGTCCTTGGCGATCATGGCGGCCTTTAAGGACTCGGTGATTTTTTCACGTAAACTATTCGTCGCATCAGTCATGGGGCCTATTTCCTTAGTATTTATGGGCGTTATAAAAAACGATTGCAGGGGCGGGGTAGTGTGTGGATACTCTCGCCGTTTTACCTATTATATATAAAGTAGAAAAGAAAAAGCGATGCCCGAACCAACCGCGTCCCATTATCCACAAAAACCCGCTGCCGCCAATGCTGTTTTAGTATTAAGTGATGGATCAGTGTTTTGGGGAAGGGGTATCGGCAAGGAAGGCGACGCTGTCGGCGAAGTTTGCTTTAACACTTCTATGACCGGCTATCAGGAAATCCTGACTGACCCCAGCTATGCTGGCCAAATCATCACCTTTACCTTTCCGCACATCGGAAATGTCGGCACCAACCCCGAAGACATCGAAACACAAAAAGTCGCGGCGCGCGGTTTGATTTTGCGCGATGACATTACGCAGCCATCGAACTTCCGTTCGACCAAGCATCTGCAAGCATGGCTTGAACAGAACAATCTGGTTGGATTGTGCGGCGTTGATACGCGTGCATTGACCCACCGCATTCGTGATGCGAAGGTCTCAGTGAATGGCGTCGTCGCGCATAACAAAAAAGGTGTGTTCGATATTGCTGCGCTGACCAAAAAAGCAAAAGAGTTTGCTGGCCTTGATGGCATGGATTTGGTTCCGGAAGTTACATGCAAACAACGCTATTCATGGGATGAATCCAATTGGGTGCTTGGCAGTGGTTATCAAAAACAAACCAGCCCCAAATTCCATGTGGTGGCCATTGATTACGGTGCGAAGCTGAACATTCTGCGCTGCCTTGCGGCGACGGGATCCAAAGTCACCGTTGTTCCTGCAGCTACGTCTTATGAAGATATCGTGGCTTTGAAGCCAGATGGCGTGTTCCTGTCCAATGGCCCTGGTGATCCATCAGAAACAGGTAAATATGCGGTTCCGGTCATCAAGAAAATCATCGATAGCGGCTTGCCATTATTCGGCATCTGCCTTGGTCATCAATTATTGGCACTTGCGTTAGGTGCAAAAACCAAAAAGATGAAAATGGGTCACAGAGGCGCGAACCATCCGGTGAAGGATTTGGCGACAGGTAAAGTAGAAATCACCAGCCAGAACCACGGCTTTGTGGTGTTGCCTGAAACATTGCCGAGCTTTGCTGAACAATCCCATATCAGTCTGTTCGATGGCACCAATGAAGGCTTGCGCGTGAAGAACGCGCCAGTGTTCTCGGTTCAATATCATCCAGAAGCGTCACCAGGCCCCGAAGACAGCCACCATTTGTTTGAACGTTTTGTTGAATTGATGCGCGCCAAAGTTAGTAAGGCCGCATAAAAAGAAAGAATTATGACACAGGAACTGCAATCATCGCGCACGCAAATCGTGCGCCTGCTCTTTGGCCTGACTATAGGTCTGGGTGCTGCATTGCTATTCTGGCAACAATTGATGCTTGGCCGTTTGTTGCTTCCAGTGTTCGGCAGCGTGCCAACGGTATGGCTTGTCTCCCTTGTCGTATTTCAAACTGTCTTGCTTGGTGCGTATGCCTTTGCTCATCTTTCCCATGCATGGCCGCGCTGGCTCGCACTGTCATCGGTTGTGTTGTTGGTTGCGTGTGCGGGCGCACAGCATTACTTTTATCCTGATATGACTGCGCTTGGCAGCTCGACCGCCATTAATGCGCAGTCGGTTATTATTGCACTGCTTGGCCTCTCGGGGTTTAGCCTGTTTATTCTGTCGTTGATTTCACCGATGCTGCAATCCATTTACGCTGGCTTGCCGCAGCCTGATGCGAAAGATCCATACTTCTTATACAGTGCAAGCAACTTTGGCAGTTTTGCTGGATTACTGGCGTTCCCCTTATTGCTTGAACCTTTATTTGGCGTAAGCATGAGCCAGACCATTTGGTTCTGGGGCGCAGGATTATTCGTCATTCTATTGAATTGCTGTATTGTATTTTCAGCAAAAGCTGCACCCGTTATGGATGCCGCGCCAGTAGCGATTGATGACGCAAAACCGCAATATCTGAAATGGCTGTTTTATTCGTTTATGCCATGTGCGTTATCGTTCGGTGCGACATCGCATCTGATAAGCGATATTGCGCCGCTGCCATTGCTGTCGATGGTACCGCTTGCACTGTACTTGCTGACCTTTGTGCTCGCATTTTCGCGCAAAGACCGCTTTACCGATGATTTGGTGGTGGTGCAGATTTTCCTGATTGCGTTCTATGTGTTCCGCGAAATCTTCACCAATTTCAAACCATCGCATTTATTCGATATTCTTATTATTCTTGGGGCGTTCTTCCTGACCGCATGGCGTTGCCATCGCCAATTAGTGAAGCTGCGTCCGTCATCGCGCCATCTCACCGCGTTTTATCTAACCCTCGCATTGGGTGGCGCGCTTGGCGGCATCTTCAACGTATTTGTGGTGCCATTCATTCTGCCCTTACCGCTGGAATTCATGTTGTTCTTGCTTATCACGCTGCTTCCGAATTGGAAGGAAGATATGGCGCGATTGAAGCTGCCGCAGTTTAAAAACCTGAACATGCTTATTTTCGGGTTGCTTGCCATTACGCTGATATTGCTTGCCGTACAGAATGTTGATGTGACTGTTGCGCGCTTGGTTACGCCCGTTGCGTTGGTTGTGTGCCTGATGTTGCTGACCATGCTGCCATCTGTCCTTGCCGTTGGTTCTGCCGCACTGATTGCTGTTTCATTAATTGTGACGCCAACGCCAATTGCTTTGCAGCGCGATTTCTTTGGCGTGAAGCGCGTGATGGATCGGACATTAGAGGATGGTATTGTGTACCGCACGCTGTTACATGGCACGACAAGCCACGGGATGCAGCAACGCACGCCAACGATTACTACATCGCCGCAACTCTATTATGCCAAGGGCAGTGGGTTGCAGGATGTGATTGCAACGCTTAACCCACAGCAGGTTGGTGTGGTTGGTTTGGGTATGGGTGCGATTGCATGCATTCCACAGCGTAGCGCACGCATAAGCTATTTCGAAATCGACCCGGGTATTGAAGATCTTGCCAAGCAGTATTTTACATATCTGCATGAATGCCCTGCAAAAATCGTCATCGGCGATGCGCGCATGACATTGGCCGCTGATAAAAACTATTACGACCTATTGATACTTGATGCGTTTTCATCTGATGCCATTCCGGTGCATTTGCTAACCAAGGAAATGTTCAAGGTGTATGAAGAGCGCCTTGATAGAAATGGTGCTCTGGTACTGCATATCTCTAATCGTTATTTGAATTTACGTCATGTGGTCGCGGGTGCGGCGCAACAACTGCATTGGCATGGCGCGATAAAAGATTATGTTCCGGACACAACTGCAGCAAACCTGACATCCAATGAATATGCGGTATTAAGCCCTGATGCGAAGGTTGTTCAAAAACTGCTGGATAAAGGCGGCTGGACATCGCTTGATGAAGTATCGCCACTGTTTTGGACAGACGATCAAATATCAATTGTACCTATTTTAAATTTTGGTTTCGGCCGATAAAAAGTTAACGCGTAAAGGAAGAACAATGCCTAAAAGAACAGACATAAAATCTATCTGCATCATCGGTGCTGGCCCCATTGTGATTGGCCAAGCGTGTGAGTTCGATTATTCGGGTGCACAGGCATGTAAGGCGCTGCGCGCAGAAGGCTACCGCGTTATCCTGATTAATTCCAATCCCGCAACCATCATGACCGACCCCAATCTGGCGGATGCGACCTATATCGAGCCCATCACACCAGCCATCGTTGCCAAAATTTTGGAAAAAGAGAAGCCGGATGCATTATTGCCGACCATGGGTGGCCAAACCGCACTGAACACCGCCATGGCTTTGGATAAAGACGGCACACTTAAGCGCCTTAACATCGAGCTCATTGGCGCAAAGAAAGACGCGATTGAAAAAGCCGAAGACCGTTTGTTGTTTAGAAACGCGATGGATAAAATCGGCCTTACCAGCCCCAAATCCCGCGTTGTAAAGAACATCTCCGAAGCGCAGCAAGCGCTTGTCGATATTGGCTTACCAGCCATCATCCGCCCCAGCTTTACGCTGGCCGGAACCGGCGGCGGCATTGCCTATAATAAGAACCAGTATCTGGACATCGTTGCCAGCGGTTTAGATGCAAGCCCAGTAACGGAAGTATTGGTTGAAGAATCCGTACTCGGCTGGAAAGAATATGAAATGGAAGTGGTGCGCGATAAGGCGGACAACTGCATCATCATCTGCGCCATTGAAAACGTTGACCCGATGGGTATCCATACCGGTGATAGCATCACTGTTGCGCCAGCCCTCACGCTTACCGATAAAGAATACCAAATTATGCGTAACGCATCTATCGCGGTGCTGCGTGAAATTGGCGTTGATACCGGCGGTTCAAACGTACAATTCGCAGTTAACCCTGCCGATGGGCGCATGGTTGTTATTGAAATGAACCCGCGCGTTTCCCGTTCATCTGCCTTGGCATCAAAAGCAACGGGTTTCCCCATTGCCAAGATTGCGGCAAAGCTTGCGGTTGGTTACACGCTGGATGAATTGAAGAATGACATGACGGAAGTAACGCCGGCATCGTTCGAGCCCACAATCGATTACGTGGTTACAAAAATTCCGCGCTTTGCGTTTGAAAAATTCCCTGGCTGCGATCCATTGCTCACCACGGCGATGAAGTCGGTCGGCGAAGTGATGGCGGTTGGCCGTTCATGGCAGGAATCCGTGCAAAAGGCGCTTCGTTCCATGGAAACAGGGCTTAACGGCTTTAACGATGTGGATTTGCCAGGCGCAGATAAAGACCCGTTGGTGCTTCGTGAAGCATTGGGCAAGCCAACGCACGATAGATTGCTGGTGATTGCACAAGCGATGCGTCACGGGATGAGTGTTGCGGATATTCATGCGATTTGCAGAGTCGACCCGTGGTTCCTGGAACAAATCAAAATCATCGTGGATACCGAAAGCACCATTAAGAAAAATGGTTTGCCAGCTTCCGCAGATGAATTGATGCGTCTTAAGCAAATGGGTTTTGCCGATGCACGCCTTGCCACGCTTACGGGTAAAACCAAGGAAGAGATTGCGAAGCTCCGTCATTCATTGAAGGTTCGTCCGGTGTATAAACGTATTGATACATGCGGCGGCGAATTCGCTTCCGCAACGGCTTATATGTATTCAACCTATGAAGGCATCGGCGCTGAATGCGAAGCGCGGGTTAGTGATAAGAAGAAAGTCATCATCCTTGGCGGTGGTCCAAACCGCATTGGCCAAGGTATCGAGTTCGATTATTGCTGCGTGCATGCCGTATTCGCGCTGCGCGAAGCGGGCATTGAAACCATCATGATCAACTGCAATCCTGAAACCGTATCCACCGATTACGATACCTCCGACAGGCTGTATTTCGAGCCATTAACCGCTGAAGACGTGATTGAAATCGTGCGGATTGAGCAATCAAAAGGCGAAGTAATGGGCGTAATCGTACAGTTCGGTGGCCAAACGCCATTGAAGCTTGCCGATGAATTGCAAGCCGCCAACATTCCTATCCTTGGTACATCACCGGATGCGATTGATTTGACTGAAGACCGCGAACGCTTCCAGCAATTGCTGCAAAAACTCAATTTGCGCCAACCGGATAACAGTCTTGCCCATTCGGTTGCCGAAGTGAAAGCGATGAGCTTAACGGTGAGCGATAATGCAAAATATCCGATCCTGCTTCGCCCATCCTATGTTTTGGGTGGACGCGGTATGCAGATTATCCGCGGCGAAAGCGTGGAGCATCTGGTGCAACAAGTGGAACGCTACGCAACCGAAGCGGTAAAAGTCTCCGGTAAAAATCCTGTGCTGATTGACCGTTATCTGTCCGATGCAACCGAAGTGGATGTGGATGTGATTTGCGATGGCACCGATGTGTATATCGCAGGCGTGATGGAACATATCGAAGAAGCCGGTATCCATTCCGGCGATAGCGCATGTTCATTGCCACCCTATTCACTGTCACAAAAGCTGATTGACGAAATGGGCAAGCAATCGAAGCAAATGGCGTTAGCCATTGGCGTTGTTGGGCTTATGAACGTTCAGTTCGCGGTGAAGGACCAGACGATTTATGTGCTGGAAGTCAACCCACGTGCCAGCCGTACTGTTCCATTCGTTGCCAAAGCGACGGGCGTTGCCGTTGCAAAAATTGCTGCACGCGTGATGGCAGGCGAGAAGCTTGCCAGCTTTAAATTGAAACCACCGGTTCATACCCATGTGGCGGTGAAGGAAGCTGTATTCCCGTTCAGCCGTTTCCCCGGTGTCGACGTATTGCTGGGGCCTGAAATGAAATCAACGGGTGAGGTTATGGGGATTGATGTAGATTTCCCCAAGGCATTTGCCAAATCGCAGCTTGGCGCGGGCGTGAACTTGCCGTTGAAGGGCAATGTGTTCATCTCCGTTCGTGACCGCGATAAACCTAGCGTCATTGCCATCGCCACCCAGCTGATCGGCATGGGTTTTGGCATTGTGGCAACGTCGGGCACTGCAAAAACCTTGCAGGAAAAGGGCTTGAAGGTCACCAGCATCAATAAGGTATTGGAAGGTTCACCGCATATTGTCGATGCGATGATTAACGGCGAAATCCAGTTGGTGATGAATACGACCGAAGGCGCGAAGGCGCTGGCGGATAGTTTCAGCCTTCGCCAAACGGCGCTGCTCAACAAAATTCCATATTACACCACGGTGGCGGAAGCCAGCGCGGTGGTGCAGGGCATTGCTGCACTGCAAGCAGGGAATATGCAGTTCGAGCCAATCCAGAATTACTTTAAGGTCGCGTAATCGTAAAATGTTATAAAATAGGTTCTATTATGACTAATAAAATAGATGAGCCTAATTTCAGGGAAGGTTTTATAAAGCTATATGATAATAAAGGTAACTTAGTTTGGGTTGCCAAAAAAGAATGGCTTCACAATATTCTGCCAGGAGCGTTCAAAAAAGCATGGGATAATTCTAGCGAATTATATCATCTTGTTGTACAGGCTTTGCGCGATGGATTTGAAAAGGAAGAGATAGTATTAAAAGCAGGGAGTCGCCTCGTAGAATTGAACGAGATGGATGAGTCCTTTGTCTCAGTTTATGGAATTATTCTTACCAAAAGGAATGAGTTAAAAAAAGCGGAGGACTTTTTTAAAAAATACTTAATCAAAAAACCATCCTCAGCATATGTTGTAACTAATTTAGCTAAAGTGTACGCCGATGAAGGCGATATGATAAAAGCTAAAGAGACGCTGCTGCATTCTTTAAATATTGATCCCAATCAAGAAAATGCTGTTCAGTGGTGGGCTGCACTTCACAGAGATGCGGGAGGAGAGGAGGCGTATCTCCAAACATTGAATGCTCTCGCAAATATAAAAGGTAGTTGGTATCCACAACTATTAATTGGCTGCCATTTCATTGTTTCAGGAAAAAAAGATGAAGCATTAGAAATATTTAAGATGTTGCTTAAAGCCCAGCCTGATAGTGAGGCGGTTATGACTAATGTTTCGGGCGAGTTAGGTAAAGCAAAACTGTATAGCCCCATCTTTGATTATGTGGTTCCTGCATACAACTATCAAAAGCATGGCTTTACTCCTGCCAGCAACATTCTCCAAGCCTATTTAGAGGTAGGGAACTATCAAAAAGGCCAAGAATTCTTGAATTTTTTTTATACATTACAGAGATTTGACATTAAGGAGTACTTGGATTTTTATTCTCGAGAATATTCAAAACTCAAGAAATTCAATTAAACATCTACAATTATCGCCCTTCCTGCTTTCTGTTTGACCGAATCCGAAAGCCTTCGTTACGATAGCAAAAGTGAATCGTTTCTTTGGATAGCTTTGTAGGAATTAAGCTTGGATCGTTTAAAGAATGCATTGGAGAATTTAGACCAATCAATTGATGGATTGGTGGATGCATTGGCGCGTCGCCAAAAAGAATTGGATAAGGTCATCGAAGCGCGCGCTGCTAAGCGCGTGAAGGCCGCAAGCGAAACCGCAGAACGCGCGCTTAAACAAGCCCAGCAACGCGAAACGCAGGCAGTTAGCAACGAACGCGAAGCGCTTACCCGTGAAAGCAAGCAGCGCGAGCTGACATCCTTAGTCGCCAGCCGTCTTGACCAAGCCATCGTTCGTTTAGAAAAAATTGTTGGGGAGTAGGTTATGGATAAGAACATGATTGAAATTTCCCTGATGGGTCGTTCCTATCAACTCGCTTGTCCGCCAGACCAACACGCACGTGTGCGTGAGCTTGCCGCGATGATGGAAGAAAAAATGCGTCTAGCGATTTCATCAAGCCAGGGAACCGTGGGCGAGGTACGTTTGTTTTTACTTGCCGGGTTGATGCTGGCCGATGAAGTACTGGAAGCGAAAGCAGCGCAGGATAAGTTCATCGCGCAGGAAAAGAATAATCTTAGCGATGAAGAAGATATGCTGGTAACAGCGGTTGAGCACTTATCGCAGCGCATAAATGGCATCGCCGCAAGGATTGATAGCCACTAGCCGGATGTGCTATAATACCCTCGGAAGTGTGCTGTGCTGTTCGAGAGGTCAATCATCCCCAGGGCCCATAATTAAAACCTCTAGGGGACTGTCTCTGGCAAGGCCGTGGTCTTGTTATATGGTTCCCACCTGTACCAACAGGCCGTGAGGGATACACTGTACTAACGATTGTGTGGCCACTTCCGCTTTATTTATTTATGCGCGTGCCATGCCTGATCTCAAAGCATTGAAGAAAAAACTGCGTGAGTATGTTCATGCGAATTTGCGGGCTGGGGCAGGGCAGCAAAGCCCCGATGCTGCACAAAAAATCTGTGATAATTTTCTGAACCATTTCCCTGATTTGGACCCAAAGCTGGTGGTTGCCGGAACATCCTCGATTAAGGATGAATTAGATCCAATCATCCTGATGCAAGCGTTGGAGAAGCGAGGGCATCGGTTATGCTTGCCCATCACTAATGAACGCGCAACGCCGTTGGTCTTTCGTGCCTATAAAATGGGCGATACGCTGGTGCCGCATGTATGGAATATCGGCGTGCCATCTGAAACGCAGCCGATATGCGAACCAGACATCGTGCTTTGCCCATTGCTGGCATTCGATCGTACGGGGGCGCGTCTTGGGTATGGCGGCGGATATTACGATGCTACCTTACAAAGCCTCCGTGCGAAAAAGACCATTATCGCGGCCGGGCTTGCCTATGCCGTGCAGGAGGTCGATGCTGTTCCGCTTGGCAAATTCGACCAACGAATGGATGTCATCATTACTGAAAAAGAAGTGATTGTTCCTGTGTAGACAACGCTAAAACACCCCACTATGATTGGCGCGTCGTCTTTTCGTTCCTTCCTTTCAAGAGGTTATCAATGCTGCGTTCCGCATCTCTCTCAATGGCATTATTCGGTTTTCTGGCATTGTTCGCAGTGCCAGCATTTGCCGAAGCGCCTGCTGTAGCAACGCCATCTGCGGCTCCAGCACCAACAGCGCCAGAGCCACATGCAGCAGTTCCAACTGTGGCGACACCGGAAGCACCAAAAGTCGAAGCGCCAGCAGCAGAGCCAGCAAAGGTTGAAACCCCAAAGGCAGAACCAGCAAAAACTGTGACCGCAAAGCCAACTGAAAAATCAGTTGGCAAGATGCGCGACCGCTGGAAGAAGATGACACCTGAGCAAAAAGAAGAAATGAAGAAAAAGGCCGAAGGCCGCTTAGGTGAGCGCTATGACCGTTTGAAAACCGCGGAGCAAGACACCATCAAGAATATCATGGCTGAAATCAGCAAGCTGAACAAAGAACAGCGTTCCATCCTTATGGCAAAAATCCGCCAGCAGGCAAGCAAGGATAGAGCAGCACGCAAAGCAATGAAGACCATGGAAAGCAGCAAGAAGGAAGCCGCACCTATTGCGGATCCAAACGCTGCAGCACACCACTAAACCGGAAATCACATTGTCATTACGGGCGTCATGCCTGCCGCGACTTACGCAAACAGGCATGACGCTTTTTTATGATGAAAGACACTGATGCAAGACGCTAAAAAAACAGACCCCACCGCATTACCACCGCCGCCTGCTGATAATGATTTGCTGGCGCAGCGCGCCCATAAGCTGGCGGAGATGACGAAGGATTACGGCAATCCATTTGATATAACGCGTTTTGATAAAAACGCTAATGCTGCGGGTTTGAAGAAGCAGTACGAACATCTTGCCAATGGCGAAAAGACCGATGTCTCGGTCAAGATTGCAGGCCGCGCGATGGCCATTCGCAATAACGGCATGTTCATCGACTTGCTGGATGATAGCGGTCGTATTCAGGTATTCCATAATCTGAAAGAAACACCAGAAGCAGTATTGAAGCTGTTAAAGCTGCTCGATCTTGGTGACATCATCGGCGTGGAAGGTATTGTCCGCCGAACGCCACGTGGTGAATTGACGGTGGATGCGACCAAGCTGGTTGTGCTTGCCAAGGCATTAGAACCGCCCCCTGAAAAATATCATGGGCTGAAGGATACTGAATTTCGTTATCGTCACCGCGAACAGGATTTGGTTGCGAATGATAAAGCGCGTGAAACCTTGCGCGCGCGCTTCCGTATTATTTCCGCGATGCGCCGTACCTTGGACGATGCCGGATTTCTAGAAGTTGAAACTCCCATTTTGCACAATGTTGCAGGCGGTGCGTTGGCAAAACCATTTAATACGCATCACAACGCGCTTGATATCCCTTTGTATCTGCGTATCGCGACCGAATTGCATTTAAAGCGGTTGGTGATTGGCGGACTCTCGGAGAAAGTCTATGAAATTGGCCGTATCTTCCGTAACGAAGGCATCAGCCCGCGGCATAATCCGGAATTTACTTCCATCGAAATCTATCAAGCTTATGTCGATTTCGAAGCGATGATGGTGCTTACCGAAAATCTGGCTGCTGATGCGTGCCGCCTTATTCATGGTTCGACCAAATGCATTTTCAATGATATGGAGATTGATTTCACGCCGCCTTTCCGCCGCGCATCCATCTTTGATCTCATCAAGGAACATACGGGCGTTGATTTCCACGAATTTCCGACAGTAGAAGCGGCGCGTGCCGAAGCACAAAAACTGAAAGTGCCAACTGACCCTAAATCAAACTGGGGACAGATTGTTGAAGCCGTATTCGGCGCGAAGGTTGAAGAAAAGCTTATCCAGCCCGTGCATGTGATGGATTTGCCAAAGGAAATCTCCCCGCTGGCCAAGGCATATCCCGATAAGCCACATGTGGCTCAACGCTTTGAAACCTACGTAAATGGCTGGGAAATTGCCAATGCGTTCAGCGAATTGAATGATCCGCGCGAACAGCGCAAGAACTTTGAACATCAATCCGCACAGCGCGATACGGGTAATGCCGAAGCGCATCCTGTCGATGAGGAGTTCTTGAAGGCGATGGCGTTCGGTATGCCGCCGATGGGTGGCCTTGGTATCGGGATTGACCGTCTGGTGATGTTGATGACCGACAGCCCGACCATTCGCGAAGTGATTGCATTTCCAACCTTGCGTCCGCTGCCAAAAGACTAATCAGCCACTGTGGAAGTAATCATAGATTTGTTTCGCCAACTCGGCATTGATGCCGGGCACGCGTTGCAAATCACTGATGCCGGCTTTCGAAACGCCTTGCGCTGAACCAAAATGCAGCAACAGTTTTTTCTTACGTGTGGGCCCAATTCCTGCAATGCCATCCAATGGTGAATTGCTAATCGCTTTCACGCGGCGTGCACGGTGGCTGCCAATCACAAAGCGGTGGGATTCATCGCGCAGACGTTGCAGGAAATATAGAACCGGGTCGCGCATTTCTAATTGGAAATCGGCGCGGTCTTTCATGAAGAACCGTTCGCGGCCTGCGTTCCTATCGGGGCCTTTGGCGATACCCACTACCGGAATATCGCTTAAGCCTAGTTCAGCCAATGTTTCCAGAGCAGCATTTAATTGCCCCATGCCGCCATCAATCAGCACTAAATCAGGCGTGTTGCTATCATCGTCTTCGGCATTCAGCCGTGTGAAGCGGCGTTTCAGCATTTCGCGCATCATGCCGTAATCATCGCCCTTGGCCAGTTCCGTGCCTTTAATGTTGAATTTACGATATGCTTTTTTAATGAAGCCTTCTGGCCCTGCGACAATCATCGCGCCAACCGCATAGGTGCCTGAGGTGTGGCTGTTATCATATACTTCGATACGTTCCGGTGTGCCGTCCAAATCGAAACATTTGGCAACGCCTTCCAACAACACATTCTGGCTTTTACGTTCGGCCAAACGGCGCGCCAAGGCTTCACGCGCGTTCTGCGCTGCCATATCAATCAGGCGCTTTTTATCACCTTGTTTGGGGATGGCAATATCGGTTTTGAATGTCTCGGCCAGCAATTCCACATCATCCGTTTCCTGACTGAGGAATAATTGTTTTGGCGCGGGTTTATCGGAATAAAACTGTGCAAGAAAGGTGGAGAGGATTTCGCTGTCTTCAAGGCTCATATCCGCCTGCGGGAAGAAGGCGCGGTTCCCATAATTGCGGTCATTGCGGATGAAGAATACCTGAATACATATCTGCCCAGCTTCACGCGCCAAAGCAATCACATCGGCATCGCCGATATTATTGATGTTGATGTTCTGCTTAGCCTGAATGGTGGCCAGAATTTTAATGCGGTCGCGTAAATGCGCGGCTTCTTCGAAATCCATCGCTGCGCTGGCTTTCTGCATGTCCTTTTGCAAATCTTCCAGCAGCGCATCGTTCTTTCCGAGCAGGAATTCACGCGCTTCCTTTACTTGGCGCGCATAATCCTCAACGCTTACCTTGCCAACGCATGGCGCGGTACAGCGTTTGATATGATATTGCAGACACGGGCGTTTACGCGCGGCAAAGAAACTGTCATTGCAATTCCGCAGCATGAAACCGCGCATCAACACACCCATGGTTTCTCTCACGGCATCTGACGAAGCGAACGGGCCGAAATACCAGCCATCGCGGTCTTTGCTGCCACGATATTTGACCAGTTGCGGGAACTCATGGTCCTTGGTGATAAGGATATAAGGATAGCTTTTATCATCCTTCAACAGCACGTTGAATGGCGGCTGGTAATTGCGGATAAGATTTGCTTCCAGAAGCAACGCTTCGCTTTCGGTGTGCGTGACCACAATTTCCAGATGGTGGGTGAGCGCGACCATACGTTGAATGCGGTTGGTCAATCGCTCCAGCGTTGTGTAGTTTGTGACGCGCTTCTTCAGGCTCTTGGCTTTACCGACATACAGCACATCACCCTTGGCCGATACCATGCGGTACACGCCAGGGCTGAAGGGCACGTTCTTCAAATACTCCTTAAGCACGGCTGCCCCACGCGCAAAACCGCCTTTAGGGATGTCATCCGTCCCGCCGGGCAGGGAAGGTGCACTGCGGCTGATACGGTTAGGATTGTTAGGATCTTCGTTACTCATGGAAATATATATAGCTCAAACGCTGCCTATTGTATTACTGGGGCTCCGCTCGTATTAACTCCCAGAATCTTTATGCGGTCGGCGGTCGCCGCCCTTAAGGAATGTCCAAATTATATCCCCGATTCCTGTGGATAAGTCTTGGGATGAAATTCTATTTTGGCCAATTATGACCAAATAAAACGATGTTTTCACCTGTTTGCCTAAAAAGTAGGCAGATAGAAAAGTATGGTTAATTAAAGTAATACGCGGTTTTTGGGTTTTTATTCAGAAAACGAACCACAATTTACTAATCAAACGTAAACAATCGTAATCCCTGTTGATAACGGCCATCAGATATTCACAAAGCTAGGCTGTACGGCCGGATATTCCATGGCGGTATCCATCATCCCCAGCACATCCTCCAGCTTCGTGAGCTTCAAGGCGGCGCTGGCGCTGGCAAAATGGTTTTCGCTTTCACGCGGGTTACGCAGCGTAGGCCCAAGGCGCAGACCGAATATATACAAATCTGGCTGATAGGTTGTGGCATTTTTCTTTGTCCATTCTTCCAGCGCGAGTTTGCTGAGAACATAGGCAGGTAATAACGGCCATGACCAATCCAGCGAACGATCAAGGATATTAAATACGAAGCGCGGTGCTGCATCACCTGTACGCATGAGTTGCGATAGGGCGATTGGTACTGCAGCATTCACCGCCATGTGCGCGTGTAAACTTTTTTCAGTAATGCCGCCATCGTCCCGTTCAAAGCGTGCAGCGTTGTTAACGAGCACGCGCGGTACGCCGCAGGTTTTCACGACCTCGGCGAATAACATCTGTGCGGCATCTGGTTTGGTAAAATCGGCCTGAAACAGGCTTATCTTGCCGTTTTTTGCTTCAATGTCATCGCGCAGATGTTCTGCATCAGTGGCGGAACCGCTGTAATGCGCGGCAATATGCCAACCCCGGGCTGCGAAATGCAATGCCATGGCACGTCCAATACGCCGTGCTGCACCGGTGATGAGGATGGTTTTATTCATATCTTCTTGTCATCCAAAATCATTGCTTCTCTGCCCATGCCTGGCCGTCTGGATTGCAGCGCTTCTTCTCGCAAGGTCTGTTCAATCATTTTTTGAACCATGGGATGAAGGCTTTGAACATATGGTGTAGCTTTGATTACGTTCCAATCCAGCGGCATGGCTTTGTTGTCAGATATGATGAATGAGCCACCTTTGTTTTCTGGCGGTACATTGTCTGTATTAATGAATAAATCACCCACGCCAATAATCGTGCTATGGCCTTTATAATACAAAATCCGGAAATGCTGTTTGTCGTCTTCAGCCATTTTGGTTGCGTGGTTTTTTTGGGCCTTCTGCCAATGCGGTAATCATGCCATGCCATGTACGCACTTCCTGTTCGGTAAGTTCGGCACGTAAAATGGCGTTGCGTAGATTTTGCGTCATCGCCGGCTTCATTTCAAGCGATGTGAAGAACCCGCCTGCTTCCAGCTCGCGCTCCAGATGATCAAATAAATGGAATACTTCGGCTTTTGTGGCAGGGCGGGTTTTGCCGTAATTCATGGTTTCTGTTGGTACATCATTCGCACGCGTAAACCATTCATAAGCCATGATTAATACTGATTGCGCCAGATTGAATGATGAGAATTCGGGGTTTGCCGGAATACCTATCAGTTTTTCAGCGCAACTCAAATCTTCATTAATGAGGCCTGTGCGTTCCGGACCAAACATCAGGCCGATTTTTTCGCCAGCATTTATCTTGGAATGGATTTCTGCAATGGCAGCTCTGGGCGTCAGCATTTCTTTTGCCATATCACGGGTACGCGCGGTGAGGGCATAGACGCTGTTTAAATCACCAACAGCATCTGGCGTTGTTTGATATATCTTGGTGTCTTTGAATATACCCGTGGCACCTGCGGATGTCGCATCAATGCGTTCTTGAAGCGTATTGGTGAGCGGCCAAGAATCGCGCGGATCAACAAGGCGTAGCTCATGCAAGGAGCAATTCATCATTGCGCGCGCGGTTGTTCCGATATTCTCGACCATCTGCGGTCGGACCAGAATGATGATGGGGGTATCACTCACTTGGTTGCCGCTATTTGCTGAACTAGTTTGTTTTTAATAGGAAGAACAAATTCAATGCGGACGGATCGGTAGTGCAGATGGATGATGAGATAGACGTAAACAATGTAGTGCTTGTAACTGCTTGTCCGTTGATGCTGGTAAGGCCTTGGGTCTTGCCAGTGTTTAACATGTTATTGGCCAGCTTAAGGCAATCGGCTTTCTTTACCGTGCTATAGCTAACATTCATGCCCGTCGTGTTTGGCGTAATGAGTGTTGTGCCACCCCACGGATTCATCAAATTGGTGCCTGAAAGATATTCAACAGGAATTAAGTTTGCAGCAATCAAGGCTGCGGTAAAGGTTGCGCCACTTGCAGTATCAGTCGCATCGAATGTGGTGCGTGCCGCATAGGTGGTACGGATTTGCTGCACAATGGTGGTGGTCATATCCGCAGCACGGCGTATGCGTTGCTGGGATTCCACATTGCCCCATGCAGCGAAGATGCCGCCAATCACAAGCCCCACAATGCCGAGTACCAAAGCCGCTTCAATGAGGTTAAAGCCAAGTTGGTTATGTGCTCTGGATGATTGCATGTGCGTCTCCGGTTAATGAATGAGGTAAATCTTATACAAACAAAAGCGAGGATACTAGTGGATTCAGACTGGTTAAGCCCGTCTCCACAGCGTTTCATTGGCCTTATCCTCAAGAATAATGCCGGCATCCAGTAATTCTTTGCGGATACGGTCGGCTTCGGCAAAGTTCTTGGCGGCTTTCGCTTCCTTGCGCGCGGTAATCAGGGAAAGAATCTTTTCTTCATCCAAGCCATCGCTTCCGGCAGATGCGCCGCGTAGCCAGCTTTCCGCATCTTGCGTTAAAAAGCCGATGAGGTTCGCCGCGCTCAACAATGCGGATTTCGTTTTGCTGTCCGGCGCTTTATTCAATTGGCTGACCAAATCATGCAGAATGGCGAAGGCTTGCGGCGTATTCAGGTCATCATCCAGCGCGGCCAGGAAATTGGCAGGTATAGCAACGGTCTTGTCAACCGGAAGGTCTTTTACATTACGCAACGCGCCATACCATCCATCCAGTGTTTGCTTCGCTTTCTTTAAGGCGTCTTCGCTAAAATCCAATGGTTGGCGGTAATGCGCAGTAAGAAGGGCAAGGCGTAATGCTTCCCCAGGAGCAATGGCCAGTAAATCGCGTACGGTAAAGAAGTTGCCCAGCGACTTGCTCATCTTGTCGTTATTGATGGTGAGGAAGCCGTTATGCATCCACAGTTTTGCCAATGGCGCATCATTATGGGCGCAACGGCTTTGTGCGATTTCGTTTTCATGATGCGGGAAAATTAAATCCAACCCGCCTCCATGAATATCAAAGGTTTCGCCAAGATGTTCCTTCGCCATTGCCGAACATTCAATATGCCAGCCCGGGCGGCCGCGGCCATATGGGCTATCCCAACCTACTTGGTCAGGTGCGGATGGTTTCCATAATACAAAATCGGCAGCGTCTTTTTTATACGGTGCGACTTCAACACGTGCACCTGCAATCAATTCATCGCGGGAGCGGCGGGAAAGCTCGCCATAATTGCTCATCGACGGTACGTTAAACAACACATGGCCATCCACGGCATAGGCGTGGCCTTTTTCAATCAACTTGGCAATTAGCGCCAGCATATGCGGAATATGTGCGGTGGCGCGTGGTTCAATATCCGGCGGCAGTGCAAGTAGCGCTGCCATATCTTCATGATAAGCTTGTGTCGTGCGCTGGGTGATGCTGTCAATTGGCTCGCCGGTTTCTTTGGCTTTGGCCATGATCTTATCGTCCACATCGGTGATGTTGCGGACATAAGTCACTTTCGGGAAATGCAATTTCAATACACGGTATAGCGTATCGAATACCACTACCGGCCGTGCGTTACCAAGATGCGCGAAATCGTATACGGTAGGGCCGCATACATACATGCGTACATTCTTTGCATCAAGCGGGATAAAATATTCTTTGCTGCGGGTGAGGGTGTTATAAAGTTGCATCGAGCACCCTTATGCGGTCTGGCCAGCAAGACGCGCTTTGGCACGCTCAATACCAATCAACGGCAGCATCATCTTCATTTCAGGTCCATGTTCCTGTCCGGTCAGCGCGAGACGCAGCGGCATGAAGAGTGCTTTGCCGGATTTGCCAGTTGCGGCACCTAATGCCTTCGTCCATGTGCCCCATGTGGTGTCATCCCATGGCGCTGCTGGTAATGTTGCTGCGGCTTGTTTAATAAACTCCGCATCCTCAATCTTTGGTGCCAGCTTTTCATTTGCCATCTGCCACCAGTTTTTAATCTCGTTGAACTGGCCCATGTTTTGGTGCACAGCGTTCCAGAATTGCTCATCAACCGCACTTAAGCCCATCGCGGCAAGACGCGGTGCTGCTTGCGTATAACTCATGTGATGAATAATGCGCGCATTGATACGCATCAAATCCTTGGTATCGAATTTTGGGGGTGAGCGGCCGATTTTCTTGAAATCAAAACTTTTGACCAGCTCATCCATGCTGGTTGCGGCTTCAATCGCATCGGAGGTTCCGGTTTTGGCAAGGAGGCTGGCAATCGCCAAAGGTTCCACGCCCATTTCGTCGCGAAGGCTGGCAACACTCATACTGCCAAGACGTTTCGATAACTCTTCACCGCTTGCCAAAGTAATCAATGGTAAATGTGCGAAGGTTGGAACAGGCGCATTCATTGCTTCCCAAATCTGGATTTGTACTGCTGTGTTCGCCACATGATCTTCCCCGCGAATTACATGCGTAATGTTCATATCCGCATCATCAACCACAGAACAGAAGGTATAAAGCGGTACGCCATCTTCGCGCACCAACACAGGGTCACTTAATGCGCCGCCAGCAAAGGATTTGTGGCCCTGTACCAAATCATCCCATACCACAGGGGTTTCGTTGAGTTTAAAACGCCAATGGGGTTTTTGACCCGCCGCGATTTTTGCGGCGATGTCTTCCTTGGTTAGCTTCAATGCATCGCGGTTATAAATGGGCGGCAAGCCACGGCTGAGTTGTGATTTGCGCTTGAGTGCTAATTCTTCCTGATTTTCAAAACACGGGTAAGCTCTGCCTGATGCTTTGAATTGTTCCAGTACCTCGCTGTAGCGCGCAAAGCGGTCGGATTGTTTGGCGAATAAATCCCATGTCAGGCCAAGCCATTTGAAATCACGTTCAATGGCATCGGCGAAGGCTTGGGTGGAACGCTCCATATCCGTGTCATCAAGGCGCAGCATGAATTTGCCGCCTTGCTTGCGGGTGAATAGCCAGTTCATGAGCGCGGTACGCACATTGCCGACATGTAAAAATCCGGTGGGGGAGGGAGCAATACGAACGAGGGTTGTCATTAAGCGAAAAACCTTACCTTGAAACACTTGAGAAATCAGCGGGTCAGACCAATATGAAGCCTAATAAAAATGCTGCAAGAGCTATTTCATCAAGGTAAACTGCCTTATGTCTAATCAAAGCACTTATCCCATCATGGCCGATGTAATCAGGCCGGAATTCCGCCCAGAAAGTGGCAAGAAATTCGAACTGGTCTCGGATTATATCCCCGCTGGCGACCAGCCGCAGGCGATTGCCGAGCTGTTAAAGGGCTTGGAGGAAGGCGCGCGCGATCAGGTATTATTGGGTGTGACGGGTTCCGGAAAAACATTCACCGTCGCGCATGTCATTCAAACCGTGCAACGCCCAACGTTAATCCTCGCCCCCAATAAAACATTGGCTGCGCAGCTTTATGGGGAAATGAAATCATTCTTTCCGAATAATGCAGTTGAATATTTTGTGTCCTATTATGATTACTACACACCCGAAGCCTATGTTCCGCGCACCGATACTTATATTGAAAAAGAATCCAGTGTGAATGAACAAATCGACCGCATGCGCCATGCGGCTACGCGCGCATTGTTAGAACGCGATGATGTCATCATCGTCGCATCGGTGTCGTGCATTTATGGTATCGGTTCGGTTGAATCCTACAGCAACATGACGCTGGTGTTACAAAAAGGCCAAGCGAAATCACGCGATGATGTGCTGCGCCATTTAATCGAAATGCATTACAAGCGCAATGATGACAGTTTCGGGCGCGGGTTCTTCCGTGTGCGCGGCGACATTGTTGAAATCTTTCCATCGCACTTGGAAGACCGCGCTTGGCGCTTATCCTTCTTTGGCGATGAATTGGAAAGCATCACCGAAGTTGACCCATTAACAGGCGAAAAGATTGCCACGCTGGAGATGGTGAAGCTCTATGCCAATAGCCACTATGTAACGCCAAAACCAACGGTTAATCAGGCGATTACTCAAATCAAACGCGATGCGAAGGAACAAATCAAATACTTCCACGATGCCGGAAAATTCATCGAAGAACAGCGCATCGGCGAACGCACGCAGTTCGATGTGGAGATGATGCTGGCAACCGGAAGCTGTGCAGGGATTGAAAATTATTCACGGTATCTGACAGGGCGCAACCCCGGCGAAGCGCCGCCGACCTTGTTCGAATACCTTCCCAAGAATGCTTTGCTGATTTTGGATGAAAGCCACGTGATGGTTCCGCAGCTCTCTGCGATGTATAAGGGCGACTATGCCCGTAAAAGCACGCTGGCCGAATTCGGTTTCCGCTTGCCATCCTGCATCGATAACCGCCCCTTGAAGTTCGAGGAGTGGGAAGCGTTTCGCCCGCAAACAATCTTTGTTTCTGCAACACCTGGCCCGTGGGAACTGAAGCAAACCGGCGGCGTGTTCACCGAACAGATTGTACGCCCAACTGGCTTAACTGATCCCCCTGTTATTATTCGCCCGACCGAACATCAGGTGGATGATTTGCTGGCCGAATGCCGTTTGATGGTTGAAAAAGGTTTGCGCGTATTGGTGACCACGCTGACCAAAAAAATGGCCGAAGCGCTTACTGAATATATGAACGAAGCGGGGCTGAAGGTCTGTTACATCCACAGTGATGTTGAAACGCTGGAGCGCATCGAAATCATCCGCGATTTACGCCTTGGCGTGCATGATATTCTGATTGGCATCAACTTGCTGCGTGAAGGATTGGATATTCCGGAATGCGGTCTGGTCGCAATTTTGGATGCAGATAAGGAAGGTTATTTGCGTTCACGAACGTCACTTATTCAAACCATTGGCCGTGCAGCGCGTAACGTCGATGGCCGTGCCATTCTGTATGCGGATAGCATCACCGGCAGCATGCAGGCCGCGATTGATGAAACCAACCGCCGTAGAGAAAAACAAAAAGAGTATAACATCACGCACAACATCACGCCGGAAACGATCAAGAAGGAAATCAGTAGTATTCTGCATTCGGCCTATGAACGTGATTATCTGAGCGTTGAAACCGGCGCCGATGAAGGCACGTTAGTTGGTAAAAATATCAAGACGCATTTGAAAGATTTAAATCAAAAAATGCTCGATGCCGCAGGCAATCTGGAATTCGAAGAAGCCGCACGCTTACGCGATGAAATCCACCGTCTAGAGGCGAAGGAGCTAGGGATTGCTGCCCCTGTTGCACGCACATCCAAACGGTTCGAGCCTAAAAAGCGTGGACGCAGATAGTTAAAAACAATAGCTGTCGATTGTGCCATCCAGCATCAATTTTGTTTCTTCGCCATCCTTCACGGGGCGCAACACAGTTGGGACGAGGGGGAGTAAGTCAATCCGTTCCATGGGCAGACAAATCATATTCACGGTGCGGAAGCCACGGAAGATATTCTCTGAAATCTTATTGAAGTTATCGGGATTGAATAGCCGCGCCGTGTGCCACCATAAACGGTAACGGTGCTGTTCCAGCCATTTAATCAGCTCCGATGCGCCTTCGGGTTTATCATTCTCGATATACATGACGGGGCGGTTGCGTTTTATGGTTTGCTCGCCGCCCATCAGTGCCTTTAATTCCATGCCTTCAATATCTATTTTGATGAAGGATATTTTGGGAAGCGATAAGCTATCCAGCGGGATGATCTTAATTTTCAAATCATCGCCCTTGCTATCAAAGGAAAACGCGCCAAGATTGTTCTGCACATCATAATCCGGCACCGCGGTTTCGATGGTGCTGGCTGTGTCGCCCAAGCCTTCGATATGGGTTATAAGCTGCGGTAAATCATTCGCTGCGCCGTTTTCCACCAGACATTTATATAGTTCTGGTTGTGGTTCAAACGCATGAACGCTGCCCGATATGCCGACTTTACGTGCCATGGGCACCGAAAAGCCGCCGATATTCGCGCCGACATCCAATACGCAATCGCCTTCGCTGATGAAGCGTTGCATCAATTGCCATTCGTGTTCGATATATTCGCCGTAATGAATCAGTGATTTGCCAACGAACACATCATGGCGATTGACCATGAATTTGCCATAACGTCCCTGTACAGTAATAAACGATGGTGCGGCGTCGTTGTTCATAAGACAAAACGTTATAAGGCTCTGTCAGAATAGTACACTAAAATAGTACAGAGTATTTATAATCCACATATTTCCGCGCGTGACAGTCCTTTAATATGGAATTAGAATAAGCTTATGCAATGGATCCTGTTCGGTATTCTGGCGATGATTGTGGTTAGTGGTGTCAGACGCATGGCGCGTGATGACAAACCCGTGACTGCACCATTTTCATCTACGCCGATGGATAAAAAAGCTGCATCCAAGCAAATCCCAGTTCAAGATACCGTACAGTGCCCCAAATGCGGTGCATTCATGGTAAAAAACTCTACGTGCAATAACCCTAGCTGTACGGTGGGAGTATCGCAGTAATGCGTAATGTATTATCATCGCCTATGTTTGAAGTGAGTGTGCCGCAAGGGCAGGCGGTGCCCTTGGTGCTTGATAGCCCGCATAGTGGCACCCATTATCCCGAAGATTTTCATTATATCATCCCGCAATTCTGGCTGCGTCAAACTGAAGACAGTTATGTCGACGAATTATTCTCCTTCGCGCCATCACTGGGCGCGACATTCCTGAAGGCGAATTTCACGCGCAGCTATATCGATGTGAATCGTGCGATGGATGATTTGGACCCCACCATGATTTCCGGTGTGTTGCCATTCGCGTTGGAGCCGACGGAACGTAGCTTTGCCGGCTATGGCCTCATTCGACATTTATGCAGGGGGCAATCGGTATACGCTTCAAAACTATCATCCACCGAGATTCAAAAACGGTTACAGGAATGCTATGCGCCGTATCATGCTGCATTGAAACAAATCGTAGATGATACGCACAAAACATTTGGCGCGGTCTGGCATTTGAATTGCCATTCCATGCCATCGCATGCGGTTTCGACAACGCGCCCTGATTTTATCATCGGCGACCGTGATGGCTCGTCATCTGAACCTGAATTCATCAAGCTGATTGCCAGTTCATTGCGTCATTTGGGTTATACCGTTGCACATAATGATCCATATAAGGGCGTTGAAATTGTGCGTCGCTACGGTCATCCGCGCATCGGATTCCACAGTGTGCAACTCGAGATAAACCGCGCATTGTATATGAACGAAGATACGCTGGATAAATCTGCGAATTTTACAGCGCTGAAGCATGATTTATCGAAATTGATTCATGACATCACGGCGTGGATTGCGGTGCAGTCGCAGCCAGAACAAATGGCTGCTGAATAAAACTATCTGCCTTCTTTACCCTTGGGTACGCTTGGGCGACCGATATTGCCGAGCAATTGTTGCAGAATGGTGATGTCCTTACCATAAGTTGGTGTCTTGCCTTTGATAGGGTCGATGTCCTTGGCGAGTTCCGCGCCGGACTTATTCACCGACAACACTTTTCCTTCGGGCGTGAATTCCACGGTCACGATTTTCTGTTCTTTCAATTCAGGATCAAAGAACGCTTCTTTTTCAGTGCGCTGGCCAATGTAATACCATGTCTTGTCATCAAAGGTTGCCATCTGTGTGGGGGTGCCCAAAACCTTGGCAACGTCTTCGCGGGTACTTTCGCCGACTTTGATCTGCTGTAACTGGTCGTCCTCAATCGTATTGCCGCGCTTGGCAATTGTTGGGGTGCATGATGCGAGGGTTAAGCCCAACATAAGCACAGTTGCAGTGGTAGTCAGGAAATGGAAGATAAACATGGCGAACCGTAAAACAATTTTGTAAGAACATACCCTTATGAAAAGCTTTTTCAAACTCTTTCTAAAAAATGAACCGGACGCGCATAAAATCGCTGTGCTTTATGGCGCCATCATGGCGCAGGCGCGGTCCAAAGATTTTTTTGTTCGTTTCGGGCTAAGCGATGATTTCGAGACACGGTTTGAATCGCTCATCCTGCATATGCTGCTGGTCATGCGCCGTTTAGGGACTGAAGGGCAGTCGGTGAAACAGGCGCTCATGGATTTCATGGTCAGCGATCTGGACCGCACTTTGCGTGAAATGGGAGTTGGCGATGTTGGCGTTGTCAAACGCATGAAGCTTTTCATGGAAGGCTTTTATGGCCGCATGAATGCCTATGATGCCGCGTTGAACAGCGCCGATAAAAAAGAAATCCTGCGTGCGCTTGATAAGAACCTGTATGGCGCCAGTTCAACAGACCTTGCCAAACTGGACATGATGCGTGACTATATTGAAACGCAAACGCAAGCGCTCGCGGCGCAACATACGGCAGACCTTTTGGACGGAAAAATATCTTTTAAATCGATCGTTTAAGTTTCTGGGGATTTAAATTAAATGCAACATACAGATGTAGAATTTTCGCGGCTATTTCCGGTCGATAAATTGCGTAATCATGAAATGGATGAACGCATCGAAGCCAATGAAGAAGAATTGGATGCCTTAGCCAAGCGCATGGGTGTTGTTGCTTTGAAAAACCTGAATGCAAAGCTGCATCTACAACGCATTCATTCAGGTGAAATGGTTGAAGTGAAGGGGCGGTTTGAAGCCACTGTCGTGCAAGATTGCGTTGTTACACTGGAACCGTTTGAAGCCTTGGTTGAAGAAGAATTCACTGCGTACTTCGCCCGCCCCGATACCATCCCCAAAGCGGACGAAGTGGATATCGATGATGATAATTCGCCCGATCCCATTTCACCCAATGGCGATATCGATATTGGCGAGTTAACGGCGCAGCATCTTGCGTTGGCGATTGACCCGCATCCGCGCAAACCCGGTGTGGTATTCGAGGTGCCCAAACATGCGAGCGTTGAAGTGGACGCAAAACCTGTTAATCCATTCGCCGTGCTTGCGGAATTCCGCGCGAAGAAGAACGACGAAAAGCAGAAGAAGTAACTATCAGCTAACGGGTCTGAACTTGGTAAGATACTGCGGCACCACATCGTCAATGTGTTTGGGATGCAGAATGCCTAGGCTATGCAGTGTTCGTTTTTCGTGGATGGCAGCTGCGCTCACCACATTATCGTTCTTGAGTAATAATACCTGATCATAGGTAATCGGGCGCATGCTGAGCGGAAATGGTTTTGTGCCGATTGCCAGAAGTTTTGCAAACCATATCGGTAATGACAGCGGCATGGTGTTTCGGCCGGTATAGGTTGCAACACGTTGCATTAGTTCCTTGAAGGTGAATATCTCTTGCCCGCCACATTCATAAATGGCGCCGTTGATCGCTTTGCCTGATAATGCTGCGATCACAGCATCCGCAATATCATCGACAAACACAGGTTGGAATTTTGTGGTGCCGCCGCCAATCGCTGGAAGGAAAGGGGATAGTTGTGCCATCGCTGCAAAGCGGTTGAAGAAGGAGTCTTCAGGCCCAAACACAATCGATGGCCGAAGGATAATAGCGGTAGGGACGGTTTTTAAAACTTCGTATTCGCCAAGCCCTTTGGTCTTTGCATAGGATGATATTCCATGTGCATCTGCGCCAATCGCTGAAATGTGAACGAAGTGGGTGATGTTATTTTTTTGTGCCGCCTTGGCGATATGGGCTGTGCCATCCACATGAATGCCATCAAAATTTTGTACGCCACTTTTTCCAAGAATACCAACGCAGTTGACGATAGCGTGAGAGCCTTGGACCGCTTGGTCGACAGAGGGTTGCGAAGTTATATTACAGTCAACGAATTCAATCGCATCACCGATGCTGGCTAAGTGTTTTGCGCGCGATGCATTGCGGCTAGCAATCCGCACCCGCCATCCTGCTGCATGCAGTGCTGCGGCAATATGACGGCCTACAAAGCCAGAACCACCAAAAATAGTGGCCAGATTCTGCGTGGGTGGCTGCTGGCTAGGGCTTGATTGGGACATTAGCTTCTCCATGCTTTATTAGCGAGTTAGTCGGCATTAACGGTTCGAAAAGTGCAGGATTAATTAATAAAAACATTAATATCACAAGACGTGAAGGATGTTCTTGCTTTTCCCCCGTCTGTTAGGTAATAAACAGCACGATTTTAAACAATAAAGGTTACCGATATGGCAGTTCCAAAGAGAAAAACCAGCAAGTCCGTGCGTAACATGCGCCGCTCGCACCACGCATTGAAATCCGTTGGCACATCTGAATGCGCTAATTGCGGTGAAATCAAACGCCCACACCATGTGTGTGGTTCATGCGGTTACTACGATAGCCGTCAGGTTAACAGCAAGCAAGATAAGGCCGCTGCCTAATTCGGCAGCTTGCCTCTTAGTTTTCTGGCCGCGTTTTTTGTTGGCCTCCCAATTCGGGAATATCTATGCCTCAACCAATAATCATTGCGCTTGATGCTATGGGCGGGGACAAGGCCCCCGATGCAGTCATCGATGGCGCTGCTGCGGCGCTTATCGTCAATCCCAATATTCGTTTCCGTATTTATGGTGATGAAGCACGCGTGCGTCCGCTTATTGCGCGACATGCCATTCTTTCCAATGCAATCTTCCATCACACACCGGATAGTATTCCGGGTGATATGAAGCCTTCGGCTGCGCTGCGCCAAGGCCGCAATTCCAGCATGCGTTTAGCAATTAATGCAGTTGCTGATGGTAACGCGCAAGGCATCGTCAGCGCGGGTAACACCGGTGCATTGATGGCGATGGCGCGTTTGGTGCTTGGCTCCCTTCCAGGAATTGATCGCCCTGCGATTGTATCAACCGTGCCAACCATGACGGGCCGCTGCGTGATGCTCGATATGGGCGCCAATTTGGAATGCGATGCCGATAATCTGGTGCAATTCGCAATTATGGGCAGTTTATATGCACGGGCAGCGCTGCATATGCAGACGCCGCGCATCGGTCTGTTGAATATCGGTAGTGAAGAAATGAAGGGGCACGATGAATTGCGTGCTGCTGCTGCCATTTTGCGTGAAACACCGCTGCATGGAAAATTCATCGGCTATGTCGAAGCCGATCAAATCCCGCATGGCGATGTTGATGTGGTTGTAACCGATGGCTTTACCGGCAACATCACACTCAAAACCATCGAAGGTACGGCTAAGCTGTGCGCGAACTTCCTCAAAGAAGCATTGCAGACTTCCATCCTTGCTAAAATCGGCGCGTTGTTGGCACGCGGTGCCTTCATGCAAATGAAGGCGCGGATGGATCCCCGTGCATATAACGGTGCGATGCTGGTTGGATTGCAGGGCGTGTGCGTGAAAAGCCATGGCGGTACCGATGCGCGTGGCTTCACCAATTCGGTGTTGGTTGCTGCGCAATTGATTGAAGAAGGTTTGAACGAACGTATCAAAGACGAATTCGCGAAATTATATGGCGCGTTGCCGAATGGTGGAGCCGTGCCCAAAGCCATTGAAGGTGAAGTGCTGCCATGACCATGTTGCGTTCAGTGATCAAAGGCGTTGGTGCTGCACTTCCGGAAAAAATCCTAACGAATGCAGAGATCGCGGTTCGTGTTGAAACCAACGATGAATGGATTACCCAGCGCACCGGCATCAAACAACGCCATGTGGCCGCCGAAGGCGAAAAAACCTCCGATCTAGCAACCAAAGCAGCGCAAGCCGCGCTTGCCCATGCAGGTCTTGGCATTGACGCGATTGACGCGATTATCGTTGCTACCACAACGCCCGATGAAACATTCCCCGCCACAGCAACGCGCGTACAAATGAATTTGGGTATGCATCGCGGCTTTGCATTCGATGTACAAGCCGTATGCTCCGGTTTCATTTATGCGCTGACCATTGCCGACCAGATGATCAAGGGCGGCTTGGTTCGCAAGGTATTGGTGATTGGCGCAGAGACCATGAGCCGTTTGCTTGATTGGAATGACCGCACCACCTGTATTTTATTTGGTGACGGTGCAGGCGCGGTTGTCTTGCAGGCCGAAACCGGGAAGGGCGATACGTCCGACCGCGGTATTCTGTCGTCCCATCTTTTCTCCGATGGCCGTATGCATGACTTGCTCTATGTAAACGGCGGCCCATCCACCAGCAAAAATGTCGGCAGCATCAAGATGCAGGGCCGCGAAGTATTCCGCCATGCCGTTGACCATATGGCCGATGTGGTGCTGCACGCGCTTGGCTCCAATAATATGACCGTTGCTGATCTCGATTGGTTGGTGCCGCACCAAGCCAACCTCCGCATCCTGAACGCAACCGCCGAGAAGCTTTCCATGCCCATGGAAAAGGTGATTGTGACCGTGGACAAACATGGCAACACCTCCGCCGCATCCATCCCCTTGGCATTGGCCAGCGCCGTTGCCGAAGGCCGCTTTAAGCCCGGCCAGTTGATGGTTCTAGAAGCTCTTGGCGGGGGATTCACTTGGGGTGCGGTACTACTTCGCTGGTAATTATTCGATTTAGTCCGCGTCGCGTTTTTTGCTTCTCCAAATCACCCAAATCAGTTTACCATCTTGATAAATATACCTGAATCGAGAGGTGCTGACATGGCCGACCATCAAACAGAACGAACCATAACGCGCGCGGACTTAAGCGAGTCTGTGTACCAAGAAGTTGGTCTTTCGCGCAATGAATCCGCTGTATTGGTGGAAACGGTGTTGGAAGAAATCAGTCTCGCACTCATTGCCGATGACACTGTGAAGCTGTCATCCTTTGGCACATTCGCGGTTCGTCAAAAGAATGAACGCGTTGGTCGCAACCCCAAGACCGGCGAAGAAGTACCCATCAAGCCACGCCGTGTATTGGTGTTCCGCGCATCGCATGTTTTGAAAGATCGCATTAATCAAAAAAGTGACGGGCAAAAATCAGAGACCAAGGCGCAATAAGACTAAAGCTAAAAAACTACAAAAAATTAAAAACTAAATAAGCTAGGGAGGTCGTTCAATGGATTTGGGTTCAGCAACACAAGACGCATCAAATGAATTTGGTGATGTTGCACTTCATGATGACCGCGATCCTTCCGAACGAAAATCTTCTCACGCGTTTCGCACCATCAGCGAAGTCTCCGATGAAATCGATGTGCCGCAGCATGTGCTGCGTTTCTGGGAAAGTAAATTCGGCCAAATCCGCCCGTTAAAGTGTGGTGGTGGCCGCCGTTATTATCGCCCCGAAGATATTGAACTGCTGAAACGCATCAAAAACTACCTGTATAAGCAGGGTTATACGATTAAGGGCGTACAACGCTTACTGAAAGAAAAACGCCAGGAAGCCGTTGCCAATTTCGCGCCTTATGCAAAGCCGGATGCCAGCCTGCCAAACTTCCCGTTCGAACAAGCCTTGCAGGCTGTTGCGCCGCTTTCCATTGGTTCGTATCTGCAAGCAGCTTCCGCTGCGCCATCCGCGCTTGCCATGGCCTATGGTTCCATCGGCGGTCAGATTGCGGAGCGCGCCATTGAAAAGATGGGCACGCATCATTTTGGTGACGCATTCGAACAAAGCACCGTTCGCATTGAAGCAGAAAAAAACACAGCAACCGATCAGATGGAAAAATCGCTGTTCGTGGTTACGCAGCTGCATGAAGAAATCTCGGCGAATGTTCAACCCATCCGCATCATTAACCCTGCCGCACCAAGCTTAGATGATATGGCGGAAGCCGTAGTCGCCGAAGCCGAAGTGAGAATTGCCAAGGCGCTGGAATTGGATTTGGTGCCGCCGGTAGTTGAAGGCTTGCCGATGTTGTCTCTGCCTGAAATTGTTCAGCCTGTGATGGCAAGTGCCGCAGCGCAACCCGCAGTAGAAGTCAGCGTAGAAGTGTTCGAGGAGGAAGAGTTCAATCAAGATGTGGCGGATGAAGAAATCCCCGTGAAGCGTCTTGATGAAGTTGCCGCTTTTGAACAGGAAGTCTCGCCACCAGCAGCACCATCCATCGCGCCAGAAAAACGTCAAGAATTGCTGGGCGTGTTGGCGGAAATGATGGCTTTGCGTGATATGCTGAGCGTTGGAATTGTTGCTTAAAGCCACAATTACACGCCATTTGCCAGACGGCATTCTTTTAGCTATAAGACTGATTACAAGAGGGCACGCTTTGTCATAAAAGCCTTACCACTGCCCTTTCTTTAGTGACGGAACGTGGCGCAGCCTGGTAGCGCACAAGTCTGGGGGACTTGGGGTCGCAGGTTCAAATCCTGTCGTTCCGACCATTTATCAAAAACCCTGCTATTAAATCATGGCTGAACCCCGCATCATCTTTATATACGTCACGTGCAAGGATGGAGCGCAGGCGGAAACTATCGCGCACGCGGTGGTCGAAAAAAAACTGGCCGCATGCGCGAATATATTCCCCGTGATGACGTCGGTTTACACATGGGAAGGGCAAATACGCAGCGATAACGAAGCCGTGCTTATTTTAAAAACTACCAACGACCAGTTCAAGGCGGTGGAGGAGGCGGTTCGCACGCTTCATTCATACGATACGCCATGTATCGCCGCGCTGAATGTGACCGATGTTAACGATGCTTACCGCGCATGGTTACTGGGCGAAATCTCGCAATAGCGGCAAATAGATGCGGTATTATATTACCACACATAATAAACGCATGTTTATATTGACAGGAAGCGCCTATATCCCCTACAAACACGTCACTTATAAATAACTAGGTGAGACCAAATGAAAATAAACGATATGAAATCTTTTGCGATGCGCGTTGAAGACGCCCCAGCGCAGAAAAAATGGATCTTGATTGACGCTGACGGCGTTATTCTCGGCCGCTTGGCTGCAGAAGTTGCGACCATCTTGCGCGGTAAGAACAAGACAACTTTTTCCCCAAGCGTTGATTGCGGCGATAACGTCATCATCATCAATGCCGAAAAGGTAAAGTTGACCGGCAACAAGCTGAAGAACAAAGTGTTCTATTACCACACCGGTTATGCTGGCGGTATTAAAGAACGCACCATGGGCTACATCTTGAACAGCCGTTTTCCTGAACGCGCTATTCAAAAAGCTGTTGAACGCATGCTGCCAAAGGGTTCCTTGGGCCGTAAACAATTGACCAATCTGCGTTTGTTCAAGGGTCCTAAACACACCCATGAAGCACAACAACCAGTTGTATTGAACTTTGCTGCTGCAAATCCAAAGAATAAGAGGATCGCTAAATGACCGCTGCTATTAAAGCTATCACCGAAATCGAAGCGCTCCGCCCCAAGAAGGAAGAGCCAGCTAAGATTGTTAAAATTCGCATCGATGCAAAAGGCCGTGCTTATGCAACGGGCCGCCGCAAGGATGCAACCGCTCGTACATGGGTAAAGCCAGGTAAAGGCAAGATCACCATCAATGGCCGCGATGTGAAGGAATACTTCGCACGCCCCGTATTGCAGATGATTGTGCAACAGCCATTCGGCGTTTCCAACCGCACTGGCCAATACGACGTTGAAGTATTGGTTGCTGGCGGTGGTCTTTCAGGCCAAGCAGGTGCGGTTAAGCATGGCATCAGCCGCGCTTTGACCTATCTTGACCCTGAATTGCGTACCACCTTGAAGAAGGCTGGATTACTGACCCGCGATTCCCGTATGGTTGAACGTAAGAAGTACGGTCGTGCAAAAGCACGTCGTCGTTACCAGTTCAGCAAACGCTGACGCATATCTTTCCAGATTTGGAAAAAAGGGCGTCAGAAATGGCGCCCTTTTCTTTTTGGGTCTGGTCTTTTGGGTCTTTCGAAATATTATTATTGGAATACGGCTATGGCAACTACACAGAAAATCAAAATCGCAATCTTGGGTGCAAGTGGGTATACGGGCGCAGAACTGTTGCGTTTTTTAGTGCGCCACCCCAATGCGGAAATCGTTGCCTTAACGGCTGAAAAAAATGCTGGTCAGCCAATTGGTGCGGTATTACCGCATCTGACATTCGAAAATCTGCCGATGCTGGTGAAGATTGATGCAGTTGATTTTTCAAAAATCGATTTGGTGTTCTGTTGCCTGCCACATGGCACCACGCAGGATGTTATTTCCGCATTGCCAAAAAGCGTGAAGATCGTCGATTTATCGGCGGATTTCAGATTGGCGAATGTGGAAACCTATGCCGCGACCTATGGCCAGGCACATAAGGCAACCGCACTCCAAAAAGAAGCCGTCTATGGCCTTACCGAAATGTACCGGGAGCAGGTGAAGAAAGCGCGGTTGGTGGCGAACCCCGGTTGCTATCCAACCTCCGCGCAATTGCCGTTGATGCCATTACTCAAAGCCAAGTTGATTTCCAAGGATGATATCATCATCGACAGTAAGTCGGGCGTCACTGGCGCTGGCCGTGAAGCAAAGCAGGGCAGTCTGTATGCTGAAGTTGGCGAAGGCATCCATGCCTATGGTATCGCCACGCACCGCCACACGCCTGAAATCGAACAAGGCCTGTCGGATGCTGCTGGCGCAACTGTAACGGTGAACTTTACCCCGCATTTGATGCCAATGAACCGCGGTATTTTGTCCAGCATCTATGTGAAGCTGGCAGCAGGAAAGACCGCGCAAGATTTGCATGCGGAACTGGAAAAGACCTATAAGGGTGAAGCATTCGTGAAGGTGCTGCCATTCGGCACCGTTCCAGCAACGCGTCACACTCGCGGCAGCAATCTGTGCATGATTGGTGTTGCGGCTGACCGGATTTCTGGCAGAGCGGTTATCATCGCGGCCGAAGATAACCTTGTGAAAGGTGCATCGGGTCAGGCCGTGCAGAATATGAACGCGATGTTTGGCTTGCCGGAAACGACAGGTCTTGATGCCGTCGCAATGTTCCCTTAATCACTCGCCCGCTAACCAATCAATCATGGCTGGCTTTGTGCCGCTGGCGCATAACGGCTTTAGCGCGGCATAGGCTGCGCGCAAATCATCCTCAATCTGGAATGGCGGGTTGATGATGATCATCCCGCTGCCATTCATCTTGTTTGGCAATACCTTGTTCGAGAATGGAACGTCTGCGCGTAAAATCTTCTTGATGCCACAGCTGGCAAAGCGTTCCTGTAAAACGCCTGTTTCCACCGCGTCTTTTAATGGATACCACAGTACGAATATCGCATGGCTCATTTTGGCATGAGCGGTGGTGATGGCTTTGAATGCTTGTTCGTTTTCATCCGGTTGTTCATAGGGCGGGTCGATGAACACCAATAACCGTTTTTCCGGTGTAGGGATAAGAGCACGCATAGCGCCCCACGCATCGCGGGTGTGAATGGTAATGCGCGGGACATTGCCAAGTGCGGCTTGCAGTTTTGCTGCTTCGTCGGGGTGCTTTTCAATCGCCACCATCTTGTCCTGCTCGCGCAGATAGTGCTGGATGATGGCGGGTGAGCCTGGATAGGTGTCTTTGCCAAGCTTGTTCAGCACATCGTTGAACGGCGCATGTTCAGGCGATGCGGGTAGTTTTAAATAAGGGATAATCCCAGCTTCGGCTTCGCCGGTTTTCGATGCATCTTCATGGCGCAAATCATAAAGGCCCGCCGCCGCATGCGTATCAATGACGCAAAAGGGCGCAGGCTTTTGATGCAGCCGTTTCAGGAGATGCGATAGGGTGATATGCTTGACGATATCGGCAAGCGATCCAGCATGAAAATGATGTCTGTAATTCATGCTGGAAGAAGAAGCTTACTTCTTCGCGCGTGAAATTTTGCTTTCGGTAAATTCAACATGCTTGCGCTTTACCGGATCATATTTCTTTAGCTTCAGCTTTTCAGCTTTGCGTGGGTTCTTCTTTGTTGTGTAGAAAAAGCCCGTGCCTTCTGAGCTAACCATCTGAATTGCGTTTTTAACTTTTGCCATTTTTTACTAATCCTATTGAATTTGATGCGTGAACATACTGATAACCCTGCATATAAGTCAATTAATAACCCCAGAAATTAACAAAAAACCGGCCTCCGATGACGGAGGCCGGTTTAATCGTAAAGTCCTTGATATATAAGGACTAATTAGTGGATTTGCTCGCCATGGAGTGTTTCATCCAGACCGCGTTGCTCGGTTTCAGCATCCACACGAAGACCCATCGTCATATCGATGATCTTCAGGATGATGAAGGAAACAATAGCACACCACGCGATGGTCGCGCCAACTGCAGCCAGCTGGATCAATATTTGATCCATGCCGCCAGCAACGCCGCCGATGGCTTTGGATGCAAACACACCCGTAAGCACTGCGCCGATGATCCCACCAACGCCGTGAACGCCGAAGCAATCAAGGCTGTCATCATATTTGAAGATGTTCTTCAAACGAGTTGCGGAGAGGTAGCAAAGTACGCCGGTGATGAAACCAATCGCGAGCGCGCCTTCCACGTTAACAAAGCCCGAAGCTGGGGTGACGCCAACCAGACCTGCAACAGCACCAGTGATTTTACCGGAGATGCTGGGGCGGCCACGATCGGACCATTCCACAGCCATCCAGCTGATAGCAGCGGTAGCAGCAGCAACGATGGTAACGGTTGCGGCCATAGCGGCACGACCGTCAGCAGCAAGTGCAGAGCCAGCATTAAAACCAATCCAGCCAACCCACAGCAATGATGCGCCAATGAGGCTGAAGATTACGTTGTAAGGAGCATGTTGGCTGGTGCTTGCATTGCGGCGACCAATCATGATTGCAGCGACAAGACCCGCAACACCGGCGTTGATGTGCACAACGGTACCACCCGCATAATCAAGCGCGCCCATCTTGAACAACCAGCCTGCAGGTGACCATACCCAGTGGGCAATTGGTGCGTATACCAGAATTGACCATGCGCCCATGAATACGAGCAGCGCAGAGAATTTGATACGGTCTGCAAATGCACCGGCAATCAGCGCTGGCGTGATAATCGCAAAGGTCATTTGGAAAATCATGTACAGCGGTTCAGGAATCGTTGTCTTAACAGCATTATCAAGACCAGCACCAAGAACGAAGGCGACGGTGTGATCGACGCCAGTAAAGAACAGACGGCTGAAGTCACCGATGAAGGTTGAGCCATCTGGCAGTGTGGTTGTGCCGTTGGTAAAGCTCAGACTGTAGCCAACCACGACCCAAAGCACCGCAACCAAACAGCAGGTGGCAAAACTTTGCATAGAGGTAGCAAGCGCATTTTGTTTACGAACCAGACCACCGTAGAAAAGGGCGAGGGCAGGAATCGTCATCATTAGAACGAGGGCGGTTGCACAAAGCATCCATGCCGTATCCCCGCTGTTCAGTGGATTCGGCGCAGCAGCTGCGGTTTCTGCAAAGGCTTGTAGTGGGGTAAGTGCAAGCGCAGCAATCACTGCCAAGCCCCCAAACGCTTTAGTTTTGATGTTTCCCATTTTTTTATTTCCCATGTCGTATGAAGGTATGGACGAAAAGACAGGTTTTGCGTAAAAACAATCACCTGATGACACGGGAGCTAACACTGGCGTAAAAAAAAGGATTTTACAACCTTAATTATTATTTTATAATTTTTATTTAGTTGTGGATGTGCAAAGACTACCCAACCTAACACTAGGAATGACCCATGCCAGAGCGGATTCTCAAGCTTTCACAAGCTGTTTCAGACCTAGCCAGTAAACGGGTAGGCGAAATTCAGGTTATCACCGCAACTACGCGAATCCTTGCGCTGAATGCGATGATTGAAGCCGCCCGTGCAGGCGAAGCCGGAAAAGGTTTTTCAATCGTTGCTGAAGAAGTACGCAAAATATCAGAACAAATCCGGATTATTTCTAAGAGTCTGACTGAAGAAATGGCCGAACGCGTTGGCGAACTTAATGAATTGGGGCAGCGCCTCGTCAGTCATGTCCGTGGCCAGCGCCTTGCTGATTTATCGCTCAATATGATTGATATTATCGATCGCAACTTATACGAACGTTCCTGTGATGTCCGGTGGTGGGCAACTGATAGTGCGGTGGTGGATTGCGTGCAAAATCCAACTGAGATTGTCCGCGACCATGCCAGCCGCCGCCTTGGCGTTATTCTGGGTGCATATACCGTTTATCTTGATTTATGGGTGGCGGATAAACATGGCAAGGTGATTGCGTCGGGTCGCCCTGAAAAATACGGGAATGTCCAAGGCTCGTCTGTTAGTGGTGAAAGCTGGTTCCAGCAAGCCATGCATACCCAAAGCGGCGATGAATATGCTGTAGCGGATATCGCGCCGAATGCATTATTGGAAGACAATCTGGTGGCAACCTACTCAGCTGCAATCAGAAAAGATGGCAACAGTCATGGCGAAATTCTTGGCGTACTTGGCATCTTCTTTGATTGGCAATCACAAAGCCAGGCGGTCGTGAATTCCATCAGCCTTGCGGATGATGAAAAAAACCGCACGCGTTGTTTGTTGCTGGACAGTAAGTGCCGTGTCATCGCATCAACCGATGGCAATGGCATTTTGCAGCAGACCATTCCATTACAGACCGAGCAGAAAAGTGCCGGCAGCTACACTGATGCCGAGGGAAATACCATCGGCTTTGCGCTGACCCCTGGTTATGAAACTTATAAAGGTCTTGGCTGGTATGGTTGCATCGTACAAAAGCCAATATAGGCTTTAAAATTAGGCAGCTTTGTTCTATACAAAGCTATCGCATTTTTTTGGGAGTTTCTTATGGGTATGGATCTTATTCTTGTGCTGGCTGGTGTGGCATTCTTTGCTTGGCAAACCACCAAATACGGCAAACACAAAGCTTAGTATTTAATACTCAATGCGCCAGTCTCGCCGCTGAGCTGTTGCTCCAACTCGAACATGGGTATGGCAAATTTAACAAGCTTTGATGCATATTTTCTTTGCAGAAGTTGCTGCGCTTCAATTCTACTATCTTCTACTAATTCAAAACCCGAATATTTTGGCCGCTTGACCATGTCTGGCCAATATTTTCGGTAAATCCCATCTTTGATGTTATGAGCAAACCTTTCCATACCTTCAAAGCCATGTGCTTTTGCTTCCAATAATAGGCTGTACATCATTTCCGGGGTGTAGCAATAGAAAGCTGAGACACCCTCTACGTTTTCTGCATGCATAAAATGGGTAACGGCAATGCGCTCCTGCGGCACTGGAATATAGATTTCCCCATTTGATTTTTCATAGCGTTGTTCGCCCACGCCGATAACCGCCATCCCGCCCAAGCTCGCTGCGATACGCATAATCTGCATATGCATAATATGCGCGCAATTATTGAGGATATAGGGCGTATTTACGCAGTCTCGGAAAAATTTGATAATTTCGAACGGCACAATTTCTGGCGTAATATTCCGCTGCTTACAGAACTCAAACGCATAAATAATATCCATTTTATTGTAGCTTTTTTCGTACTGTAAAATTAGAGGTGTGAATGGAATTTTTTCTTTTAACATGGCGCGCGCGACCATCTCACTATCAATGCCGCCGCTCATCGCAACATAAATTGGTTTGGTGGCTGCCGCTGCAATTTTCTTAACGGCATTGCTAATTTCGATATCAAAGGTTTTTGGTTGTGTGGTGCATGGACCAAATTTTACCCAAAGCGGTAAATCCTGCTCATCAAAATTATAAAGGCCTTCTCTGCCCCAGCCAAAACGCCAGTGGTTATTATCAGAAAAAAGCATGGTCGGTTCAAATGTTGATATGCGTTAAAGTGTAGAAATACATAAACCGAAAGTCAAACGGCTAGAACCAGTTTTCTGGCATCGTCATCACGCCTTGTTGTTTAGCGAGGATAACAGGCAATAATCCTGCGGTTTGCGGCAAGATACTTTCTGCATAGAACCGCGCTGTGATGATTTTGTTTTCAAGGAAGTCAGCGGAGAAATCCTGCGGTGCCTTTAATTCATTATTGGCAATTAATGCGGATTCTGCCATGCGTGCACCGCCAGCGGTCACGGCGAATAAACGCAGGAATGGAACGGCGGCAAAGGCCGCCGAATTCATATCGGTTTTTGCCAACGGCAATAAATGTGCCGCAGCTTTTTCAAGATGGCCCAGCGATGTGTTCAAACTTGCTGCAATCGCGGCGGCATCGTCGCCTTGTTCTGCGCCAATAGTTTGGGCAATCGCTTTCATTTCCGCAACATAGGCATTAAATGATTTGCCGTCATCGCGGGCTAACTTCCGGAATACCAGATCATTGGCCTGAATACCGTTCGTGCCTTCATAAATCGCCAATACGCGCGCATCGCGCATATGCTGTGCTGCGCCGGTTTCTTCAACAAAGCCCATACCACCAAATACCTGCACAGCGGTGGAGGTTAGTTCGTTTGATAAATCAGTAATCCATGCTTTTACAATCGGCGTTAGCAAATCAACGCGGTCTTGTTGCTCCGCATCAATCGCGAATGCTGCGCTGTAGGCCAGCGCCCGCGCAGCTTCGGTTTGTGACTTCATGGACATCAACATACGGCGCACATCGGGGTGCGTGATGATAGTCACGGGCTTATCCGCCCCCTTCTTCAATGGTTTGCTTTGCACGCGGTTGCGGGCATAATCTGCCGCTTGCTGCATGGAACGTTCGCACAGCGCCAAACCCTGAAGTCCAACACCGATACGCGCATTATTCATCATCACGAACATTGCTTCGATGCCACGATTTTCACCGCCCACAAGTTCCGCATAACAATTACCCTTATCACCATATGCCATGGTGCCGGTGGGGCTGGCATGCTGGCCTAGTTTATGTTCAATCGAAATCGCATAGGCATCATTGCGTGCGCCAAGCGAGCCATCCGCATTCACCAAGAATTTTGGAACCAGAAATAGGGATAGGCCTTTTGTACCTTCAGGGGCGTCGGGCAAGCGCGCCAATACAAGATGGATAATGTTTTCTGCCATGTCGTGTTCGCCATAGCTTATGAATATCTTTTGGCCTTGCACCTTGTAATGTGCGCCGTCTTTGGTGGATTTGCAGCGTACCGCGCCAACATCCGAACCCGCCTGACTTTCCGTTAAATTCATCGTGCCAGACCATGCGCCGCTCACCATCTTTGGCAGATAGGTTTTCTTTTGTGCATCCGTGCCATGCACGCTGAGCAATTCAATCGCGCCTTGGTTCAGCAGGGTACAAAGGGCAAGGGATAGATTTGCAGTCTGCAACATTTCCTGCACGGGCATCGCCAGTGTTGCCGGTAGTCCTTGGCCGCCTATATCTTCACCAAATGATAAACCGTTCCATCCGCCTTCCACATACTCTTGATATGCGGCGGCAAAACCATCGGGCATTGTCACGGCGTTATTTGAAAATTTTAAACCTTGCTTATCGCCTGTGTGATTAAGCGGCGCGAAGGTTCCTGCGGCCAGCTTTCCTGCTTCTTCTAAAATGGAGCGTGTCAGATCCTCGCTGACTGAGTCGAAGCCAGGAAGCTTGGCCAGTTTTTCGATACCAATCAGGCGAGTGAGGACGAACAAAATGTCGTTAATCGGAGGGGTGTAGGTCATAAAGAAAAATTTGGCATGGTCTTTGCCAATAAAGGGTTAAGGGAAGGAATGAGCATAATGACTGATATTCTGCAGAACGCTATCACAGAACTAAGCAAAACCCAGCAAAATCAAGCTGTTGGCAAAAGCGGCGTCATCAGTGCTATCCAGCAAGCCAGCACCAAAACAGGGGTGGATTTTGCCTACCTGCTCAATAAGGCCGACCAAGAAAGCAGTTTGAACCCGAATGCGAAGGCGAGTACCAGTTCCGCAAGCGGATTGTTCCAGTTCATTAAATCTACTTGGCTACAGATGGTGAAGGAACACGGTACCCAATATGGTTTATCGGACGAAGCGGCGGCAATCACCGAAAAGAATGGTCGGCTGACGGTAAGCGATCCAGAGATGCGCCAGAAGATTTTGAATTTGCGTCATGACCCCATCCTTTCATCTGCCATGGCCGCAGAATTCACCAAAGAGAATAAAGATTATCTGGATGCATCCGTCGGTGGCACGATTGGCAGCACCGAATTATACATGGCGCATTTTTTAGGTGCAGGTGGCGCATCCACATTCCTCAATAAGATGCATGCCACGCCCAATGCACCAGCAGCGGATACTTTGCCCGATGCAGCAGAAGCGAACCCAAGCGTATTCTATTCAAAGACGGGCAAAGCATTAAGCCTGAAAGAAATCTATAACCGGTTTGCCAAGAAGTTTGATGCGGAGCCGTCTACAGGCGTTATGACTGCATCTGCTGCTTCTGCGCCTGTTGCAAGCGCGCCCACTCAGGTAGCATCGCTTTCATCATCCTATTACGTTCTGCCAAGTCTGAGCATGTCAGCCAATGTATCCAGCGATATCACCGTGAACATGGATGTGATGGCGCAGGTGCTGAAGCAAAACCGCACATCCGATACATTGTTCAACACGATGATGTTGGCGCAGGTGCATATGAACGATGCGCTTACGACTATCGGTAATAAGCAAGATAACAAATCGTCTTTCGCGGCTTAATTAAAAAAGTACACCGGGGTTCATTATATTTTTGGGATCAAGCGTTTGCTTGATGTTACGCATCAATTCTAATTCAACGGGTGAAATGGTGCGGTGGAATTCGGCCTTTTTAAAACGGCCAATACCGTGCTCCGCACTAATTGAACCACCAAGGCTTATGACCAAATCATGCAATGCGCTAGCGACGACTTCGCGTTTAGCGATGAATGCATCATTATCTGCACCCTCCGCTTGGCTGATATTGAAATGGATATTGCCATCACCGATATGGCCAAAGGTGTAGGGGCGGGCACCCGGAACAAGCTTTTCTACAATGATACTGCCTTGCTCAATACACGCCGCCATCTGGCTGATGGGGATGGAGATGTCGTGTTTTAGCGATGCGCCCATGCGGTTTTGTGCTTCAACGATTGCTTCACGCAAAGCCCAGAAACTGCGGTTTTGTGCGATGTTTTCGCCAATCGCTGCATTTTCAATGGCATTGCTTTCCAGTAATGGTTCCAGAGTGCTGGTCAAGCTTTCACCACGTCCGGATGTGGCGTGCGTTTCAATCAATGCTATCCACTTGTAATTTTCTTGGGCACCAAATGGCTTGCGTGCATTACAATATTTGACGGCTGAATCAATCGCCACGCGTGGCATTAACTCGAACGCGGCAAGGGTATCTTGTGTTGCGCTACGCAACTTGCCCAGCACATCAATCGCCGCTTGCGGGCTGGGAAGTGCAATCAACGCCGTTTCAATGCGTTCTGGTTTTGGTAATAATTTAAGTGTTGCGGCGGTTATGATGCCAAGCGTGCCTTCGCTGCCAATCAACAGCTGTTTCAAATCATAGCCCGAATTGTTTTTGCGAAGCGAACGAAGGCCATTCCAAATGCTGCCATCGGGCAGAACGGCTTCCAGCCCAAGGATTTGTTCGCGCATATTGCCGTAACGAAGGGTATATGATCCGCCAGCATTGGTTGCGGTAAGCCCGCCAATGCAGGCGGAGCCTTCAGATGCAAGCGTCATGGCAAATAAACGGTTTTGTGCCGCCGCGGCTTCTTGAACAAGTTGTAAAATACAACCTGCTTCAGCGACCATGCTGAAATCCGCGGCATCGATGTTGCGGATTGTGTTCATGCGTTTTAGGCTTAAACACAGCGATGAATTATCTTCATTTGGTACTGATGCACCAACAAGGCCTGTATTGCCGCTTTGTGGTACTAATGGAATGGAATGAGCAGCGCATAGTTTTACGATTTCAGAAACTTCAGCAGTATTCTTTGGTAGCAGCACTGCCGGACTTTTGGATGTGATGCGCCCGCGCCATTCATGCAAGTAAGCTTCCTTATCGCTTTCTTCCGTTAGCACACCGGATGCGCCAAGTAGTGCGGTCAGTTTTTCTAATACAGCTTTCATCGCGGAGCAGCCGCTCTACGCAGACGGTCATTCATGGCAAGGCCAAGGCCAATTTCAGGAAGTGACATCACGGCGATTGTTTTTATCTCGGGTTTATCTAATTCACGCAGCATAGCAAAAAGATTGGCGGCTGCCTCGTGTAAATCGCCGCGCTCGCTTAAATTCAAGCGTATTTTACTGCTTTTTATGCCCATTTCAGGGCCAAATGCTAGTAATGCTTCACCTTCTTCGGCATGGGTTGCGTTCAACCTTACACGTGCATTGGGCGCATAATGACTTTGCAATTGCCCGGGGGAGGTTGGTGTGTCGCTGTGTCCAGTAAACACATCTACCTTGCCAATCACAGCTTCAATCTCGCTTTGCGTTACGCCGCCTTGGCGAAGAATGACGGGTGTAGCCGCCGTGATATCCAAAATGGTTGATTCAATCCCAATCGGTGAGCGGCCAGCGCCTAAAATCAAATCCACTTTGTCGCCAAGAGATTCCAGAACATGTAACGGCGTTGTTGCACTAACGCTGCCGGAGCGGTTTGCGCTAGGTGCAGCAATCGGCACATTAACTTCCCGCAATAAGGCGCGTGCAACCGCGTGCGATGGAATGCGTACCGCCAATGTATCCATGCCTGCACTAACCAGCCATGATAAGGCGGCATCTTTTTTACGCGGTAAGATAAGTGTGAGTGCGCCGGGCATGAAATGCGCGGCCAGATTTTCTGCCAAAGGTGAGATATCGACATAGGCGGATAATTCAGAGAAATCCGCCATATGGATGATGAGCGGATTAAACGTCGGGCGGCCTTTTGCAGCAAAAATAGCGGCTACTGCTTGTTCATTCGTGGCATCGCCGCCAAGCCCGTAGACGGTTTCAGTGGGGAAGGCGACCAGCTTCCCGCCCCGCAAAACCTCAGCCGCGCGCGCGATAAATGTTTTATCGGCCCCACTATTATTAAAATGGGCGGCATCAAGGTTAAGCAGGGTGGGTGAGCTCATCTCTTATTTAAGCTTTTTTACAGCTTCCATCACTTCTTCAACATGGCCGGGGACTTTCACATTGCGCCATGCGTTACGCACAACGCCTTTGCTATCAATAAGAAATGTCGAGCGATCAATCCCCATATATTTTCTGCCATACATGCTTTTTTCAATCCATGCACCGAATGCGGATGCAATGCTCGCATTTTCATCCATGGCAAGGTTGAAGTTCAACTTGTACTTCTTGGCGAATTTTTGATGTGAAGCCATGTTGTCTTTTGAAATACCAATCACAACTGCATCCATTTTTTTGAATTTTGGAAGGTTATCTTGGAAAGTGCAGGCTTCCTTGGTACAGCCGGGTGTATCATCCTTTGGATAGAAATAGAGCACTACATTCTTGCCCTTGAGTTTTGCAAGGCTCACGGTGCCTTCCAATGTTTGCAATGAAACGGCTGGCGCTTTGCTACCAATGGAGAGGGTGCTTTTAACGTTTGGTTTTACTGCAGCCTTCTTTGGCGCGGTTTTTGCCTGTACTTTTTTTACAGGCGCTTTTTTTGCAAGTACTGGACGAGTTGATTTCGCAACTGTTTTGATTGCTTTTTTCGGTGATGATTTAGCGGCAGTCTTTTTAGCTTGAGCCATTTTTGTACCCTGATGAATGTTAAAAGTATGGAAGCAATAATGAAAATGATGATACCATCGATAAGAGTCAAGCTAAGACTCTGGCACTTCCCATCCTGTTTATAATCTCTTCGCTTTTTTCTGATGCGTTACCCAAAAATTAAACACGTAAAAATTACATTCAAATTATTACTGGAAGGGTTGGCATTTTGCGGCGCCGCTCTATTCATAGGCGTGTTTTTGCTTGCGCTGCGTTTGACGCAAGGCCCACTTGCCATCACGGAATTAACTCCCGCATTCGAGAATTTGCTGAGTTCGCAAGAACATGGTGTCGATGCAAAAATCGGCCACAGTTTGTTGACATGGGATAAGGAACGCCATCGCGCTGTGCTTGAGCTGAAGGATGTGAAACTGCAAGACAGGCTGGAGCAAAGCATCGCAACCATTCCGGAAATCACATTGGGTTTGCGTCCGATGGGATATCTGGATGACGCGCGCAGCCCATGGAATGTGACCGTAAAAAACCCGCATATGCATATGCGTATCGATCCTGCTGGTGTCCTGCATCTTGGTGCTATGGGTACTGGCAGTGAAGCCACCAACGAAAATGCGGTGGAGCCGCCATCGGAAAGTGAATCTAAGGATGATATTTCAAAGGAAGAACTCATCGCTTTGTTAAGCGATATATTGCATTCGCCCAATTCCCGTTCGGCTGGCCTCGGGCTATTTGCTAATCTCAGTATCATCAATGGCGGCATTACCCTGAATGATGAAGGCAAGCAAATCACATGGAATGCGGTGATGCCTGAATTGTCGCTAAAGCGCAGTAGGGGCAATTATGCAGGCAAAGCAGGGTTGAATATCTCTAAAAACAAAATGCAGACCGCTATTGATTTTATGTTGAATTACGATGCGGCGCATAAAGTATTCACCGTTACTGGCTCATTCGATCATTTAAACCCATCGCTTTTTGCTGACAGCATTCCCCAGTTTAAGGCATTCAATTTTATATCATCGCCGTTGACCGGCTCAGTTAGTCTTAGTCTTGATGAAGATGTGAATGTGATTGATGGCGGGTTGAACCTTAATCTGGATAAGGGTGATATCAATATTCCCGATTTATATCCAAAAGCCTTGCCGTTCAAATCAGGCCAGATTGTTGCACGATATAATAAGAAGGATAATGTATTGCGCGTTGAACCCTTGCGGTTTGATTTTGAAAAAATGGTTTTGCAGGGCGATGCCGATATCCATGTGGGGTCAACGCCACGTGATGTAGCGGCGACGTTTAAACTATCAGATGTGCCGATTGAGCAATTGCGAGAGGTATGGCCGGAAAACGCAGGTAAAAACGCGCGCGATTGGATTTTAGAGAACATTCACAAAGGCAAGTTGGATGAGGTGGTTATAAAACTTGCTATGACGGTGCCAGAGAATGATGTAAGCGCAGCAGCCCTTAAAGATGTGCATGGCACGATAAAGGTTAGCAATCTGGATATGACGGCATGGAAGCCATTACCCAATATCCAGAAACTGAACGGCGAGGGCACGTTTACGGATAACGGCTTTGATATCAACATCACTGGCGGCGAAATGGGTGAGGTAAAAATAAATCCGTCCCACATGATTATTGATGGGCTGAATGCCGAAATACAAATGATGACACTGGATGCAAATGTAACATCGCCAGCGAACGCACTGCTGGAAGCGTTAGATCGTCCGCCGATGGGGTATGCTAAAAAAATCGGCATCGTCCCCAAAGAAACCAGTGGCACGGTCAATGGAACGCTGCACATCGCGTTTCCGCTGCTTAAAGAATTGCTTTTCGAACAGATTGAGTTGAAGGCAGATACCAAAATCACCGATGGCACCATGAAGAATGTTGCAGGGCTCGTGGACGTATCCAAGGGCAATATCGCCTTAACGGTCACCAAGGACGGGTTGTCATTTAAAGGCGATGGTATATTGAATGATGTGCCGTCTACGGTAGAATGGGTTGAAACATTCCAAGCCGCGAATGCTGATGAATTGCTAAGTAAAGCTAGCATCAAAGGTAATGCGAAAGCCGAAGACATCAAGAAATTCGGAATCGAGCTGGCGATGAGCAGTGCTGCGCCATTTCCGGTGGATGTCACTTATGAGCGCAGCACGGTACGCTCAAAATTAGCTATAAGCGGGGATGCAAGCACAACACAGCTTGAAGTAAAGGATTTATTTTATATTAAACCCGCCAATACAGCATTCACATTTTCTACCACCTTGGAATGGGGCGGCAGCAAGCCGATGGAGCTAAGCGAATTAAAGGTTCGCGGCAAAGATGTCACCATTGATGGCAAGGGCAGCTTTGATGCTGGCCAACATTTATCCAAGCTCACCATCAACCCGCTGCAACTGGATGCGACCCATGCCCGTGCCGAGTTCACGCGTGGCAGCGATGGTGTGCCGAGTATTCAAATCATCGGCGATGTGTTGGATATTCGTCATGCGTTCGATGCATCTCCAGTTGATGCGAAGGCAACTCCTGCGCCTGCCAAAGCATCCACGCCATTAAAGGTAGATGTGCAGTTAAAGCGTATTATTACTGGTGCGAAGGCAGAACTCTCGGATGTAAATATAAAAGGAACACGTGATGAATTCGGCTGGGCAATGCTCGACGCCTCCGTCATGGCGAAAAACAAAACGCCATTCAATTTCAGTGTCAAACCAAACGCTGGACGCACAGTGCTGTCTGCCAGCACGCCAAATCTTGGCAATATCCTCGCTTCGCTTGATGTGACTGATACCATGATTGGTGGTAGGTTGAACATTGATGGCAAGAGTGAGCCGGGCGATCGCTTACGCAATATCTTTGGTCATATCAAAATGGACAATTACCGTATTACCAATATGCCTGCTTTGGCTCAGCTCATCAGTGCGATTTCGCCGGATGGTTTGGCGATGATGCTCAGCGGTGATGGGCTTGGCTTTGGCGAATTGAACGGCGAATATATCTGGAGCAAAGATACGATTGTGATTGATAAGGCGCATACCTCCAGCGGTTCGTTAGGGTTGACCGTTGCGGGTAAGGTTGATTTACAACAAAGCACGCTGGAGTTGGAAGGGCAGGTTATCCCTGTTTATTTTATCAGCCGTATTCTCTCTGCCATTCCGGTGATTGGCGATATTTTAACTGGCGGCGACGGGCAGGGGGTATTTGCCGCAACCTACCGCGTGGAAGGGCCGATTTCAAAAGCGAAGGTTTCGGTCAATCCGGTATCGGTGCTGGCGCCCGGCATTTTACGCAATATCCTGTTTATGGATAAGGACATCACAAAAGTGAAACCTGAGGAAGCCCCCGCGGCACCACATACACCTGCAGCTCCTTAAGTTGTGAAAAATGGTGCAGCGGCGGTGAGTTGACGTTGATTATTATCCACCGCTGGCACAATAGCTCCGCTTTGGAATGCAATAGCTGGCATGGCGTTACGTGACGGCACATCTGCTTGCGCGTCACGGCGATAAATATCACGGTGAACAACGGCACGCTGGTTCTGTGCATCCCATGACACAGTATTATAGGTGGTCTCAACCTTTATACCGCGCTGGATTGGAATACGTTGACCAGCATAGTGTGGTTGCGCCCATTGCGGGCGTCCATCGGGACCATTGACCCCTGGTTGCATAATCGCTGCAAAGAAATCGCGGTTATTGGCATAGCCATGTTGCGTGCCCAGCGATTGGTCGGCGGCCAATGCACCGGCTACCTCCGCGATATTTTGCACACGAATGCAGCCTGAACTTTGTGCATATTTGTTGAAGGATGATGTACGTTCCGATGCAACAGTGTCATGCAGGCGAATGCTATTGCGGCCAAACTCACCGCCAAGCACGACTTTTATCGCGCCAAGCGGATTGGTAGGTGACGGCGGTTGTGAAAACGGGCTTACGCCGGGATTATTGAAATTATTCCAATCGACATTGTAACGCTCGCCGCTTGGCCCGATAAAACTATACATGCGGCCTGTCTGACCGGATGCCTGATATTCTCTACGTAAATTTGCAAGGAAAGTCGGGTCATACAGTCCTTTGCGCTGTGCAATGGAATTGGGAATATACCATGTGGGCTGCATTTCCATTGCTTCCACGGTGCCACGTGCAATGGGCGTTGTTTTAATAGGCCCCCCTTCGCGTGGCGCTTCGCCGATAATCACGCGGGATTCACCAGCCATACCGTTGATATTATAACGAGCATGGCCTTCGGGGATATTGATGCGGATGGAATTGGGATTGATATCTTCGCTAAATCCATTTTGACGGATACGCGCCATATTCACGCGAAGACTGACCATTTTCGAATTGTTCATATTGCCGTGCTGTGCAAGTTTTTCGTATTCATCACGCATGCTGCTATAAATAGGGTGCTGTGGTCCTGCCGCATTTAATGCTGTTTCAATCTGATCTTGCGCGGCGGAAGGGCTGTTACGTGGAGCCATCGCAGCAGCAAACACAGCAGCGAAATTGCTGCCATCTGTGCCAGTAATTTCTTTAGCCGTGCGTATCACGCTTTCGGTCATCATGCGATCGGCAATGGCGCGGTCATTCGGGTCACGTGTTGCAAGAAGCCGACTGATGGTGGTTGCGTCGGCAAAGGTGTCGTGGATGCCGTGCGATGCCGCATAGGCGCGCAGTTGCTCGAACAAGTTCGGTTTGTTGACCCACAATAATGCGCGCGGGCTGGAATAAAGTTGCTGCGTTGCGGGTGATAGTTCAAGCCCTGCAGCGCGCAATGCGTCATCAGGCATCAAGCCTGCGGATGGTGTTGAGCCAAAAAACGGGTTCGCCATGACTATCCGGAATCATCAATAAACAAAGGCCTATTATTCGCGAATTTGAATAACAAACCCTTACTTAAGTTAATGGGGGTTAACCATTTTTAACCACAATCACGTGCAAAAATGTTGATTACGCGGATTTAATAAGCGCGTGGCGCTTTTTTCCGGCCGAGAGTTTGATGTCGCTGCCATCGCTGCGTACCACTTCATTGACATTGCTGATTGCAACATCGTTGATTTTTGCACCACCGCCCTCGATTAAACGTTTTGCTTCACCTTTGCTTGTGGCCATGCCGGCTGTAATTAACACATCAATAAGCGGAATACCTTTTTGTAATTCAGCTTTCGAAATTGTGAAAGTTGGAAGATTATCGCCAACCTTTCCTTCTTCGAAGGTTTTGCGTGCGGTTTCAGCAGATTCAACGGCCGCTTTTTCGCCATGGCATAATTTGGTGGCTTCAAATGCTAAAACTTTTTTTGCCTCGTTAATTTCATTGCCTTGGAGTGCCGATAGACGCGCGATTTCATCCAACGGAACATCAGTGAATAGTTTAAGGAATTTGCCGACATCCGCATCTTCGGTATTGCGCCAGAATTGCCAATAATCATATGGGCTGAGTTTGTCAGCTTTGAGCCATACAGCACCCGCTGCTGTTTTACCCATCTTTGCGCCGGATGATGTGGTGATGAGGGGGGTTGTAAGGCCATACAGAGTTGCTTGTGCCATACGGTGACCCAGTTCGGTACCATTGGTGATGTTGCCCCATTGGTCAGAGCCACCCATTTGCAAAGCGCAGCCATAACGTTTGTACAGTTCCACATAATCATAGGCCTGCATAATCATGTAATTGAATTCAAGGAATGTGAGGGGTTGTTCACGTTCCAAGCGCATTTTTACGCTGTCGTAGGTCAGCATGCGGTTGATGGTGAAATGGCGGCCAACATCACGCAGAAACGATATGTATTCCAGCTTATCCAGCCAGTCAGCGTTGTTGACCATGATGGCGTCGGTTGGGCCATCACCGAATTTCAAGTAATTCCCGAAAATTGTTTTGATGGATGCGATGTTGGCGGCGATTTTATCATCGGTTAGTAATTGACGGGTTTCATCCTTACCCGATGGATCTCCGACTTTTGTCGTCCCGCCGCCCATTAGAACGATGGGTTTGTGTCCAGCCTGTTGCAAGCGGCGCAGGAGCATAATCGAAACCAGATTTCCGACATGCAACGAATCTGCGGTCGCATCAAAACCGATATAGGCGGTGATGGTTTTGCTGAAAGCTGCAGCATCCAATCCCTTTTCATCGGTGATTTGGTGAATGTAGCCGCGTGCGTGAAGCGTTTGCAGGAATGTTGAGTTGGTCATCTTTTTTGTTTCAGTTTTGTTTAGATGGTTTTAGCATAATGGTTATGACCAAATATTCAAACTCAATCAATGCCCCTAAAAAACGCTTATTTAATGCCATTGGGCTGATGAGCGGCACGTCGATGGACGGGATTGATGTCGCAACACTGCAAACGGATGGCAAACGCATTGTAAAAACAGGCGCGTTCGCAAGCTACCCCTACAGCGCGGCTTTGCGTAAAAAAATTAAAGCGGCCTTGGGACAACGTAAAGCCCCTGCTTTGGAAAAGGAATTAACGGTTCTGCATGCCAAGGCAGTGAAGCAGTTTTTGAAAAAACATAAATTGAAAGCCAGTGATGTTGACTGCATCGGCTTTCATGGCCATACGCTGCACCACGAGCCTGCAAAGAAAATGACCGTACAAATCGGTGATGGGAAGTTGCTGTGTAAACTTACTGGCATTCCCGTTGTGTATGATTTCCGTAGCGCGGATGTGAAGGCGGGTGGGCAGGGTGCACCTTTGGTGCCTGTATATCATCAGGCATTGGCCGCAATGCAAAAACTCCCCGTGGTTTTTTTGAATATTGGCGGCGTTGCGAATATCACCTATATCGGCGCGGGAACATTGCTGGCCTGTGATACTGGTCCTGGTAATGCGTTGATTGATGACTGGATGCAGCAGCATAAGAAAGGCGCATTTGATAAGGGCGGAAAAGTTGCCGCTAAAGGCAAGGTTGATGCCGCATGGCTGAAATGTTTTCTGGCGCATCCGTATTTTAAAAAGAAGATGCCAAAATCGCTGGATAGGAACGCGTTTTTAAGCTGCATTCCAAAACATTTAAGTGTGAATGATGGCGCTGCAACCTTGACGCAAATGACAGCTGCAGCAATTGCTAAAACATTGAAGCAATGCCCACAAAAACCAAAGCTTATTATCGCATGTGGGGGTGGGCGTAAGAATAGCGAGCTGCTGAAGCGGTTGAATAAGCTTACGGGTATCAAAACTATTTCAATTGAAAAATTAAAGCTGGATGGCGATGCGATTGAAGCGCAAGCATTCGCTTATTTAGCAGTACGTGAAGTGTTAGGCTTGCCGATAAGCTTTAAAACAACCACAGGCCGGAAATAATCACGGAAATAAACTAACCCACGTTATGGATGGTAAGACGTGGGGGCTGCTGCTGCCGCAGGGCTGTGGGGTCTGGCGATGGTTGTGCGGCCACCACATTCACATGCGGGCTTTGATTTCTGGTTATCAGTTGCTGCGGTATGATATGGCGTGTTGGCGCGCGTTCTTCACCGGGACGTTCAATACCTAAAATGATGGCCGACATGCGGCGCGGGCTGATGTCTTCCTGAATAAAACGGCTATAGGGTAGATGGCTTAAATGCCTTGTGAATGCGCGCATATTTTCAAGCTGTTCGCCGCGCATTTCGGTTTCTGCGCGCCTGTTAAATTCGTTGATGAAGCCTGACTGGATTTCGCGCGAATAATTCTTGTCACGCATGCCGCGCTTGGTCATTTCTGCCAATGCGCGTTTTTCACCTTCGGCATGCATGTTGGTGCCAATCATATCGGCAAAAAACGTTTGGAACGGATGTTCCCGTCTGAATTTAGCGACACCCTCCCTGATTTCGCGTTGGGTGGATGCGCTTTGTAACAGACGTTGCCGAGAGATTTCAGGGTTGCACACAAAATCATTTATGCTTTGTCCAAGCCGGTCATTGTACTGTTTGATTTCTGGCTTCACGCGCATGATGTTATTGGCAACCGCATCCATAACCGTCGCAGGGACTCTGCCGCCATTTTCGGCGCGCGCGCGTTGTTCGAAATCTTTGGTGATGCCTTCCAGCATATTGGTGTTGAGGAACGCTCCGAAGGTTTGTTCATTGCTGGAAAGGCGTTTTAGGTTTTGATAAAAGCCCGATTGTTCCGCGCTTGGGTTTTCACGGCGCATAGCGTCTAGAAACCCACTGGCAATTTTTTGTTGTACGTTCTTGTCTTTACTTAAATCAAGAATAAGACCGCGAATGGAATTCGGCAGGCCTTGCTGAACTGCAGCAGCTAGCGCCTGCGGGTTACTGGCAAGCTCTGGTTGTTTTGCGCTGAGTTCTTTGGTCAGTTTTTCGGTCGCAACAGCTCTAAGGCCTGCTGCTTCAGCATCGTTTGATGTTTGAACGCCATTTACAATCAAATCCAACACCGTTGTTTGCGGCGTTATTTTCCCGAGTGAAAGCTGTGATGCAGGACGTGCTGGTGCAAGAGCAGCGGCTGGCGGTAGCACAACCGCTGGGCGACGTTGGTCAGGTACAGTTGGCTGTTGGAGTGCAGGTGAAGCGTTTTGTTGAATAACCGCAGGCATTGCAGGTGGTATTGCGTGTGGGGATGCAACGGTTGGTACTATCTTGTCTGGTTCAGGTCTTGGTTGATTTACAACGGGTGGAATAATCGTAGTCTGTGCTATTACAGGTGGTGCTTGTACTATCGGCGGTACCGCAGCAGTAGGATTGGCAATCGCTTGCAGTTTTGCGACATAAGCAGGATCGGGGCCAACATTGATATTATTGAGATCCGCTAGCGAGGAAACACCTGCAAGCGGGTCTGCACCAGCAGCAACGGGAATACCATTTATGAATATGGATGTGCCTTTTCGTGCGGCTTCAGCCATAGCGTCACGCAGTCCTGATCGCGTCATGGTTATAATTAGAGATTTTTGAGTGTATATCAGTGGGGATGTGGGGCCGACACCATCCAACTCTGCCAGCGAATATACTGACCCGTCTGTTTTTCTAAACGCTGCTTGATACTGACTGTCACCAATTATGCGTGTACCTAAATTACCGCTGGCAGCAGTAATCGCATCTAACTCCCGTTGTGCTTCTTCCCTTGTCATTGCCATCCGCTCAGTTTCGCGGAAAATGCTTCATATTCTATTAAATGGTAACGGCTTGTTAACTATAAACTGTTCAAAGCCCACAAAATCAGGAATTAAGGCATAAAAAAACCGGCAAACGCCGGTTTTTCTATTATGTGGTCAGCCCTTAAGCTGACATCGCAAAGCCCATGGAAGCTGGGTTGAACAATGCTTGGTCAAGATAGCTTTCAACCGCTTTTTGCATCTTATCCGTTTGATCGGTGAAGAAGTGGTCTGCGCCTTGGATAACGCGGTAATCGATTTTGATGCCGCGTTGGTATGAAAGCTTGTGAACGAGCTTCGCAACAGATGGTTCTGGAACAATTTCATCCTGATCGCCTTGAATGATCATGCCGGAAGTAGGGCATGGCGCAAGGAAGGTGAAATCCAGCATGTTAGCTGGTGGTGCGATAGAGATGAAGCTGTCGATTTCAGGACGGCGCATCAATAACTGCATACCAATCCATGAACCGAATGAGAAACCGGCAACCCACACGCTACGCGCTGCTGGATTAATCGTTTGCAACCAATCCAATGCAGAGGTTGCGTCGGCCAGTTCGCCTTCACCGCGATCATATGAACCTTGGGAACGACCAACACCGCGGAAATTGAAACGCAAGGTTGCGAAATCACGGCTGGTGAATGATTGATAGACGTTGAACACGACCTTGTTGTTCATCGTGCCGCCATGTTGCGGGCTTGGGTGCAAAACCAGCGCGATAGGTGCGGTTGGTGATTTACCTGGGCTATAACGGCCTTCAAGACGTCCGGCTGGTCCGTTAAATAGTACTTCTGGCATACGCACACCCTATAAATTGGCTGTTTACACTTTATTAATAATTCACTATAGCGGATATAATCGTTAATTTTCAAGGTTTTCGTGAGCAGCAGCTCAAAATATCCTTTAATTAAGGGCTTAAACCCCCTAACGCCCGCTATTTTCTAACAACCGCAACCTAGCAGACAGGGTTGAAATTAAAAACAACTGCTTTGCTTTGTGATAGTTTGTGCCGCCACTATATAGAGGGATTAATAACTGCCCAATGAGCAATACGCCCATTTATCTGGATTACGCCGCAACAACGCCTGTGAAGCCTGAAGTCATTAAGGCGATGACTGAGGCGCTGGAAAGTCATGGCAATGCATCATCGGTGCACGGCTTTGGCCGCGAAGCGCGTCATAAAGTGGAAGGCGCAAGGGCTATTGTCGCCAAACGCTACAATGTGAAGTCATCCCAAGTTACATTTACCAGCGGTGCAACCGAAGCCAACAATATGGCCTTATATAGCTTTAATAGGCATGGGGTTGCGGGCCGCCCGAATATCATTTCCGCCATCGAACATCCTTCAGTCATGCAAACTGCAACTGCGCCGCATATCGTGCGCGTGAATGCAGATGGCGTGATTGATTTGAACCACTTGGAAGATGTTCTTAAAGCAAATCCACAAAGTATTCTCAGTGTTATGTTGGTCAATAATGAGACTGGTGTTATTCAACCCGTGAAAGAAGCTGCTGCACTTGCCAAACAATATGGCGCAATCATGCATTGTGATGCAGTGCAGGGTGCAGGCCGCATGGCGGTGGATTTCAAGGATTTGGGCGTGGATATGCTTAGCCTATCCGCCCATAAACTTGGCGGTCCGCAGGGGATTGGCGCATTAATTTGCAGCGAAGCCGTAAAGCTTGCGCCGCTGATGACGGGCGGCAGTCAGGAATCACGCAAACGTGCTGGCACCGAAAATGTGGCAGGTATCGTCGGTTTTGGCCGCGCGGTGGAATTGATAGATGCAGATTTAGAACAAACCACTGAATGGATTAAATGGCGCGGTATGTTCGAAATGCTGATTACGCAGCGCGTGCCGCAAGCCAAAGTATTTGGCGCGGATGCGCCGCGCGTTGCTGCGATTTCCTGCATTACCATGCCAGGCGTGCGTAACGATACCCAGCTTATGGCATTCGATTTGGCGGGCTTGGCAGTTAGTAGCGGTTCAGCATGTTCGAGTGGAAAAGTGCAGCCATCCCCAGTATTAAAAGCCATGGGCGCAGACGAAGCCGAGGCTACATCGGCCATCCGCATCAGTTTCGGGTGGGGAACCAGCATTGCAGAATTAGAAAAACTTGCAGAAGTGTGGTTGAACCTTTATCAACGTAGCAGCAAAACGAGAGCAGCGTAAGGATCACTAATGGATAATGTGCCCAGCGATAAGGTGATAGATATTTCATCAAACCAGCAGGAATGCGTGTGCTGGTCATGTCATGCACAACTATCCGTACGCGCCATGTTCTGCAATCATTGCGGTAGCATCCAACCCGTGCGCGATATCGACCATTTCCAACGCATGGGCATGGAAAAGAAAGTGGACATTGATTTACAGGGCTTGGAAAAAAACCATGCCTCCTTGCAGCGCACATTCCATGCCGAACGTTTCATGATCCGCAGCCAGCAGGAAAAAACCTATGCTGCCAAGCACCGCGAAGCTGTGCAAATGGCATTCGACAGCCTGCGTGATCCCGTCAGCCGCAGCCGTTACTGGTTGATGTTGAACAAGCAGGAAGCCAAGGAAAGCTCGACCCAGCAGAATTCCGCCATCATTTCCGAATTGCACAGCATGTATGAGGGTGCTTCGGATACTGTTGCGCTGGATAAGTTGGCGCAGCGCACCGGTCAGGAAATTGAAATGGGCATTATCCGCTTGTTATCCTCGCTGCGTACGCAGGATTGGGATGCGTCCAATAAGGTGTTATCCGAACTGGATGAGCTGGAAACGCTAATCACGGCAGTCCGTGAAAAGCGCCAATCCCTAACCCCACAAGGGAAGTAATTATTCCCTCGCGCCTTATTCTTTGGCGTCGGCAGCGACTTGTATCTTCACGATTTTATCGGGAATAATCACAGTGCCGTTATTGGCCTTGTTGCCTTTTTTGATGTGGTCAACAAATTCCATGCCCGACACAACCTGACCCCATACGGTGTATTGGCCGTCAAGGAATGATGCCGTATCAAGGCAGATGAAGAATTGGCTGTCAGCGCTATCGGGGTTGGATGAACGTGCCATGGATGCAGTGCCACGTAGATGTTTTTCAGAAGAGAATTCAGCAGGAATGTTCTTACCTGAACCGCCTGTGCCATCACCCTTTGGATCGCCGCCCTGTGCCATGAAACCATCAATCACGCGGTGGAATGCAAGACCGTCATAGAATTTTTGACGAACCAGTTCTTTGATGCGTGCAACATGCTTTGGTGCAAGATCAGGACGCAGTTCGATAACTACACGGCCATCTTTCAAATCCATGAATAAGGTGTTTTCAGGATCTTTGATTGCAGGAGTTGCTGCTGGTGCGGAAGGTTGTGTTGTCACTTGGGCTGGTGTTCCTTTCGGTGCGGTTTTGTCAACCATCACACCTTGTGCGATAGCGAGGGAGGAAAGTGATAGAAAAACGGTCAAAAGAAAAGCAAAAAATGAGCGCATGAAAGGTCCTCATGGTTGAAAAGGTAAACGGTAGTCTAGCGATATGGCAATTTGATGTAAGGGGGGATTCTTAATTCAATTGAGACAATGCAGCATTTTCAGCACGTACGCGGAAGAATACCCACAACGCGGTCAATCCGCCAAAAAAAGCTGCAAGTCCTGGTTGATCGAAGGTGAGTGACAATGCGGCCACTTCACCCACTAGTGCGATGTATATCGGGTGTGGCAGAAAACGATATGGGCCTGTGGTCACGCGCTTGCCATTTGGCACGATGATGATGCGTGTTGTCCAGTATTTGCCCAGATGCCAAATCGCCCACCAGCGTAAACATTCCAACAGCACATAAATGCCCAGCCATATGAAATTCATGGGCGTGTCTTTCAATACAAAGATTGGCAACATCGCAAGCCACAGCGCATAGATAATAAAAATCGGCCAGCGTTGCCAAGACGAAAATTCTTGTCCGCCTTCACTACGCATCGCTTTAGTTTTAATCTCCCCATACACAATTTCGCTTAAGCGAAAAATGCCGGTTAGTCCTGCAAGAGCGAGTGCTGCGGTATTGATGAACATAGGTCTATCCTGAACGAAGTGTTTTGATTGCCTTATCATACTGGAATAAATAGAGCAGGTGGCGCAAGGCTTTCCCACGCTTTGTTTCCAATTCGGGGTCTTTGTTGATAATCAGCTTGGTGTCATCAACGGCGGTTTGCAGTAATTCGCTATGTGCGGACAAATCCGCCAATTTGAAGTCAGGCAAGCCGCTTTGGCGGCTACCCAATACTTCGCCAGGGCCACGAAGGCGCAAATCTTCTTCCGCTATCCTGAAACCATCATCGGTTTCGCGCATCATTTTCAAACGTGCCTTGGCGATTTCGCCAAGTGGCTCGCTGAATAATAACAGACAAGTAGATGGTTTATCGTTCCGTCCCACACGGCCACGCAGTTGATGCAGCTGGGCAAGGCCAAAGCGTTCGGCGTGTTCAATCACCATCAATGTAGCTTCCGGCACATCCACACCCACTTCAATCACGGTGGTGGCAATGAGCAGCCCCGCATTGCCTTTAGAAAAGCGCTCCATCTCTTTCTCGCGCTCGGCGGATTTCATTTGCCCATGCACCAAGGCAACATGTGCTTCGCCCAAATGCAGTTTCATCATTGCATGGCGTTCGGTGGCGGCTGCCAAATCAATCAATTCGGATTCTTCAACTAATGGGCATACCCAATAGACCTTTTCACCCGTCTTTATCTTGCGTGCTACAGCGTCAATTACTTCGTCAAGGCGACCAAGCGGAATGGTGCGCGTATCAATCACGCGGCGGCCAGCTGGCTTTTCGGTAAGACGCGAAACTTCCATATCGCCATAGGTGGTTAGCGTTAGCGTGCGTGGAATAGGGGTGGCGGTCATCACCAATAAATCAGGCGTCACGCCTTTTTCGGACAAAGCAAGGCGTTGATGCACGCCAAAGCGGTGCTGCTCATCAATGACAATCAGGCCAAGGTTATGGAAACGCACATCGTCCTGAAACACTGCATGCGTGCCGATGATGATATTGGCTTTACCGCTTTGCATATCATCTAACGCTTCACGTTTTGCTGCTGTATTTAGTTTGCCGTGTAGCAAGGTGATTGTAACGGGCAAGTTACTCATCGCTTTGCTAATGCTGGCGTAATGTTGTTGTGCCAGAATTTCGGTGGGCACCATTAAACATGCTTGTGCGCCAGCTTCCACTGCTTGCAGCATCGCCATAAGTGCGACCAAGGTTTTGCCGCTGCCCACATCACCCTGTAACATGCGTAACATCCGGTCAGCGGATTGCATATCAACGCTGATTTCTTTTATCGCTTCGGTTTGCGAATTGGTGAGCGCGAAGGGCAGTTGGGTGAGGAGTTGTTTTTGTAACGTGCCATCGCCCGTTAAACTGCGGCCTTTCAATACGCGTGTTTTTTCGCGTGTTAGCGCCAACGCCAATTGATTGGCCAGTAATTCGTCATAGGCCAAGCGGCAGCGTGCAGGATTTTGCGGGGCACATTCCAAATCGGATTGCGGATTGTGTAGTGTTAGCAGGGCTTTTTTCCAATTTATCCAGTTCTGCTTTTTCAAATAACTCTCATCAATCCATTCCGGTAATTCCGGAACGCGCGATAGGGCTAATTGAATACTTTTACGCAAAGATTTGGATGGCAGGCCTGCGGTAAGATTATAAACCGCCTCGACCTTTGGGATTTCTTCTTTGCGCGATACAGGCAACACATATTCGGGGTGGGTGATTTGTTTCTTGCCGTTGAAATCATCTAATGTGCCGCTGACGATAATTTTTTCGCCGACCGGAAATTGTTTTTGTAAGGTCGCTTCATAGGCTTTGAAATAAACAATATCCATAAATCCGGTGTCGTTGCTCACGCGCACACGGCTGGGTTGGCTGTGTTTGCCCATCTGGATGTATTCAACTTCCACTTCTAACGTAACTGTCTGCCCAGATTGTGCACGCATGATGGGTGGGGAGGCACTGCGATCAATGACGCGGAACGGGCGGTGCCACAATAAATCCACCACCAGCGGCCCGCATAGCTTGGCAATAAACACAGCAAAGCGCGGCCCAATCCCTTTCAGGCTTTGAACAGATGCAAATAACGGGTCAAGTAAAGATGGACGCATAGATATATTATATGTGTATCGAGCAGATTCACCCAATCAAACTCACTTGTAGCAAGCCATGTGATTGGGATCTGCTCTATGTATAAGGTGCTTTTATCGGTCTGACAATTTTGCTAGCTTGAGGGCCATTGCACGACCCGCTGCGCCCGCTTTTTTGGGCAAGGCGGCGTTTGGCGTTTCTTGACGGATAAATTTATGACCGAAGCACTCGAAAACCTACGTAAAAAACTCATCTTCCGTTCATGGCACAGAGGTACGCGCGAGATGGATTTGATGATGGGTAAATTCGCCGATGCGACATTGCCAAGTTATGACGCCACACAATTGCAAGCCTATGAAGCGCTGATGCATGAAAACGACCCCGATATTTATAACTGGATAACCTTGCAGGAAGCACTACCTGAAGCTGTACAGAATAATTCTGCACTCAAAGAACTTATCGCATTTTATAACAAGCCGTAATCATGTTTGCCTCCGCCTTTAATCTCAATGAACATAAAACCGTCACACTGGCTGGTGCCCCCTTTGGTCATCATGCGCGCATATTGGCGGAGATTGCCAGTGCGGCGCGGCCACGCACCGCCGTATATGTGGCTGGTGATGAGTTGGCGGCAGCGGTAACCGCGCAATTGGTTGCGTTCTTTAACCCGCACATTGAAATTCTGAATTTTCCGGCGTGGGATTGTTTGCCCTATGACCGTGTATCGCCCAGTGCGGGGATTTTAGCTGCACGTGTGGATTGCCTGAGCAAATTGCTGGAATTGCCGAAACAACCGCGCCTTGTTATCACCACCGTGCAGGCAATCTTGCAAAAAGTGCCTGGACCAAGCGTATTTCGTGATGTGTCGCTGTCACTGCAAGCGGGCGATGCGTTAGACATCGAAAAGCTGAAGCTATTTTTGGCGCGCAATGGCTTTACCAGAGCAGAAACCGTACGCGAGCCAGGGGAATATGCGTTTCGCGGCAGCATCATCGATATTTTTCCGCCCGGCGTTGACGAACCGCTGCGTCTTGATTTATTCGGCGATGATATTGAAACCATCCGTTCCTTCGACCCCATCACCCAGCGCACGCTGAATACCCAAAACGGATTTCATCTAAAGCCTGTTTCGGAAATCGTGTTTGATGATGTGACCATCGCGCATTTCCGTACCGCCTACCGCGATATATTTGGTGTGAGCGCAAAAGACCCGCTGTATGAAAGTGTAAGCGCTGCCCGCAAATATGCCGGTATGGAACATTGGTTGCCATTGTTCTATCCAGCCATGGCGTCCTTTGCCGATTATGTGCAGGATGCGGTGTTCATGATGGATGCACAGCTGGAAGAAGCGGTGCAGGCACGCCTTAGCCATATTGATGATTTTTATTCAGCGCGCAAAGCATTGCAGCAAGCGGATAAGAAGGCAGGGCAGATTGTCTACCGCCCATTACCACCCGACCGGTTGTATTTGAACCGCAAGGAATGGGATGAATTGTTGGCAACGCACACCGCGGGCAATTTTTCACCATTCCCGATTGCCGATGTCGCACAGAACGCTGTTGATTGCCAAGGCGCACGGGCACGCGATTTTGCGGATACGCGGGCCAAAGACGCAACCAATTTGTTCCAGACCGTTGGCGATTTTATTGCAGCGCAACAAGACCGTCGCGTGCTAATTGCGTGTTACAGCAATGGTTCCGCAGAACGTATCATCCACGTCATGCGTGAGCATGGCCTGAACCAATTGGAAATGGTGGATGATTTTGAAAAAGCCACTAAACGCGATAAACGCGCGCCATCGGTATGCGTATTGGCGGTTGAACGCGGCTTTGCTTCGCCCGATTTATTGGTGTTATCGGAACAGGATATTCTGGGCGATAGATTACAGCGCCCCAAGCCACGCCATGGCAAATCCGATAAGTTCACACTTGAACTATCCGCCCTGAATGAAGGGGATTTAGTGGTGCATGCCGAACATGGGATTGGCCGCTATATGGGCCTTGAAACCATGCATGTTACCGGCGCGCCGCATGATTGCCTGCGTATTGTATATGAAGGCGGCGATAAATTATTCGTTCCTGTTGAAAATCTGGATGTGCTGTCGCGTTATGGTTCCAATACGGATGGCGTTCAGCTTGACCGTCTTGGCTCTGTGTCATGGCAGGGTCGTAAAGCGCGTGTTAAAAAACGCCTGAAGGATATGGCGGAAGCATTATTGAAAATCGCCGCCGAACGCCAAGTACAGGAAGGGGAGCAAATCACGCTGCCATCTGGCCTATACGAAGAATTCGCGGCGCGTTTCCCTTATGCGGAAACAGCCGACCAAGAACGGGCGATTAATCAGGTATTCGATGATTTAAGCAGCGGTAAACCGATGGACCGATTGGTCTGCGGCGATGTTGGTTTTGGTAAAACGGAAGTTGCCATTCGAGCAGCTTTTGCTGCCGTACATGCGGGCTATCAAGTAGCAGTTGTTGTTCCAACAACATTGTTAGCGCGGCAACACACACGCAATTTCATGGCGCGCTTTAACGGCATGCCCGTGCGTATCGCACAACTATCGCGTATGGTGACGGCTAAAGAAAGCAAGGAAAATAAAGCGCTGCTGGCCGATGGCAAGATTGATATTGTGGTTGGCACCCACGCCTTGCTCGCCAAAGATGTAAAATTCCAAAATCTTGGTCTGTTGATTGTGGATGAAGAACAGCATTTCGGCGTGAAGCAAAAAGAACGCTTGAAGGAGCTGCGCGCCAACGTGCATGTGCTAACCCTGACCGCAACGCCAATCCCGCGTACGCTGCAATTGGCGTTAACGGGTGTGCGTGAACTAAGCCTGATTACGACGCCGCCAGTTGATCGATTAGCGGTGCGGACTGCCGTGTTACCTTATGATGCGTTGGTAATACGCGAAGCATTGATGCGCGAACATTATCGTGGTGGGCAAAGCTTTTATGTATGTCCGCGTCTGGAAGATATGCCACATCTTCGTGAGCAATTGTTGGAACTGGTTCCCGAAATCAAAATGGTCACCGCGCATGGAAAACTGACGCCGACCGAACTTGAAGATGTGATGACGGCCTTTGACGAAGGCAAATATGATGTGCTGCTTTCAACTAATATCGTTGAATCTGGCCTCGATATTCCCAATGCCAACACCATCATCATCCACCGCGCGGATATGTTCGGCCTTGCACAGCTTTATCAATTGCGGGGGCGGGTAGGGCGCGCGAAACAACGCGGTTATGCTTATTTGACCTATGACAACACGATGGCGCTGAGCCAGACCGCACAGCAACGTCTTGAAGTCATCAGCACACTGGAAGGCTTGGGCGCAGGATTCCAGTTAGCCAGCCATGATATGGATATACGCGGCGCGGGTAATTTATTGGGCGAAGAACAATCGGGGCATATTAGAGAAGTGGGTATCGAGCTATTCCAGCAAATGTTGGAGGAAGCGGTGGCAACCGCGCGTGATGAAGCCAAATATGGCGGCAAAGGAGCAGCCAACCAGAATGATGATAGTTGGACTCCAACAATCAATCTGGGCATGTCGGTGCTTATTCCCGAAAGCTATGTTTCCGATTTGGGATTGCGCTTGAATCTTTATCGCCGCGCGGCTGATTTGAAGAATCGCGAGGAGATTGAATCTTTTGCAGCAGAATTGATTGATCGGTTCGGTGCATTACCGATTGAAGTACAAAACTTGCTTGAAACTGTCGCCATCAAAGCTTTATGTAAGCAAAGCGGTGTGGAACGGTTGGATGCCGGGCCCAAGGGGGCGGTTATAGGCTTTAGAAATGCTTCTTTTGCCAAGCCTGACCGCCTTGTGCATTACATCCAGAAAAACAGCGGGACAATTAAGGTGCGTCCTGACCAGAAATTGACATGTTTGCGCGTGTGGGTGGACGAAGCTGCACGTCTAAAAGGCGTTGAAAAGATTTTGAACGAGCTAGTTGGATTAGCCGCATAATCGCATTATATTAAATCCCTCACCCGATTTTAGGAATTGCCCATGACCCACCCTGTCAAACGCACGATTGAAGCCGCAATTGAAAAAGGTTTGTTTTCCAGCCGCTGGTTGATGGCGCCGATGTATATCGGGCTCGCTTCGGGGCTCGTTTTACTGCTCATCAGTTTCTTTCAGGAATTAATCCATTTATTTTCTGATGTTTCGCGTCTGACGCAAAGCGATATGATACTTGGTATTTTGTCGTTGATTGATTTGTCACTGGCAGGGAATTTGCTGCTTATTGTGATTTATTCGGGTTATGAGAACTTCGTATCAAAAATTGATACGTCCACGCATGTCGATCAACCCGACTGGAAAGGCAGCGTTGATTTCGCGTCGCTTAAATTAAAGTTGATTGCATCGATGGTAGCGATTTCGGGTATTCATTTGTTAAAAGTGTTCATGGAAACCACAAAATACGCAGATCGCGATTTGATGTGGATGGCGATTATCCACGGCGCATTCATTCTGTCAGGCGTATTCTTAGCGGTGATGGATTTTATCGCGGCAAAGACAAAAGCTTTGAAATACTAAGGCCTAGCCAGCCCTGTAACCCACAAGGTGCTGGTTAGCCAGCACCATAACCCCATGTGCGGACTGGGCCTGTATCCACATGCACGAAATCGCTTGATGGATAGAAGCCAACGCCGCCTGCACCAAGGCTTAGAGCGGCTTTGTGAACATATTCGGTTGGAACGCCATCAATGCGAATGTCGGTTGCTTGGCCTTTAACGTGATAGCTGTTCTTTGCAACGCCGCTGCTGGTGGACGCAAGCATTGCATTGCTTTGCGGGGAGCGATAACCGGAAATGAGTTTTACAACGTCAAAGTTTTGCAAGCGGGCTTGCAGGTGATGTAGTACATCAAATAAACGATAATCAATGCGCGCCACTTCTTCGCTGCGATGATCGCGCATCAGATAGCTGAATTGGCTCATCACGCTGCGGTCATACCCGCCATTATAGAAATAGGCACCGCGATAGATTTCATTGGTGTGCGTGTTGAGGAAGGTCAGCTGGCGAACCGGATAATTGTAAAACGGAACAGCTTGTGCAGGAACAGTGAGCGTCGATGCACCAACCGCTAACGCGGTGGCTGACAGGCCTAAAAATTTGCGCCGATTAAGTGCGGGCTTGAGTGACATGAGAGAACCTTGAGTAACATAAGGAATACATAAAAACTGGGACCAACATCACTGATTTGGATTATAAAAGCAAGAAAACCAGCCCAAAAAAAACTCTAAAAACCAGAAATGTTGCGTAATTGAATCAGTCGAAGTCATTTTAATTAAAAACAGACCCGATTCAGTAAGAGTAATCCTGAGAGGTTAATGATTCATTAACCATGATTATCCCCGCCACAATGCACTTTATAAGAGCTTCGCCCATTCGGCATCAAGCCCGTATACGTCGTTGAAAAACTGCACGCGGTCTTTTGAATCAACAATCGCCGACCAATATAAAAGTTTAATCGGTGTTTTTTCTGGCGGGGTCACATGGCTGGTCTTCATACTGTCGATGCGTTTTTGTAAACGATCCGGTGTCCATTCGGGATTGTTCTTCATGAAGATCAGTGCGAGTTCAGCGGGGTCTTTCAAACGAATGCAACCCGAACTACGTGTGCGATCATCCTTGCCGAATAATTCCTGATGCGGCGTGCCGTGGAGATAAACGGCATGTGGATTTTGGAAATTGAATTTAATGCGTCCCAATGAATTAAGCGGGCCAGGGTCTTGGCGCATGGTGCCATCACCGGTATGAATCCCTTGTCTGCTAAGGAATTCTGGGTCTTTTTCCATTTTCGGTATCAGATCTTTTTCAGCAATACTGGCGGGCACATACCATGATGGATTGATAATCATCTCGTAAATCATGCTTTTTACCAGCGGGCTGGGACGATCAACGCGGCCCACAACAACCGGTGCTTCGTATACAACTTCGCCGCGACGATAAAAGCTAAGCTGCGCCGATGGAATATTGATGACGATATCTTCCCACGCATCAGGCGGGCTTTGCCGGATACGGGCAAGGTTGACGCGGATTTGATCGATGCGTTCTTTTACGGGCACATTCATTGCGCGGAATGTTTCAGGGCCTATGTTGCCGTCGGGGTAAAGGCCGTGGGTTTCCTGAAACTGCTTCATGCCTTCAACCAGCGCCGGCCCATATACTTTTTCTGGTACGGTTGATTGCGGGAAGGGCATATACCCTTCTTGCGCTAACCGGTTGTGGATTTGCAGTAAGCGGTCATCTTCAAACCCTTCTTGGATGACGCCGTTCGGTTTTACGCGGGTCCATCCGCCTTTATCTGCAATCTCGCGGTAGAGTTTCAAAGCTTCTTTAAGCTTGGCATAGGCTTTTACCTGCGGCGCCAAACGCTCAAGATATTCGGGCACCCTTCCTTCATTAATAGCCTTGTTCAAACCACCAGCAATATCGGTTTTATCGCGTTTCAATGGCCATGTATGAAGCTTTGAATGCGGAATAGGGTCTTGGCCGGAAAGCGAACGCGCCATACGCAGGACGATATCCGATGCGATGATGTCGGCTTCAGCTAAAGCTTCATCGGTTCCTAAATCTACTTTGGTTTGCAAGGCATGGAATGGATAACCTCGATCGCCCAGCCCGTGCTCATCCAATGTTGAATGAACGAAATTCGCAAAATCCTTAACCATGGACTTGGCGTTGCTTTCATGAAGTTGCCACGCGCTCGTGTAATTGCGTTTCGTATAAAATTCAACAATCAATTGCGTGTTAATATTTGCGCCAATACCCTTTGCGCCGCCGCGTAGTATTTTTTCGATAGCAGAATTTTGTGATGAATTGGCATTACCCCAAACAGGCATAGCCAAGGGGAGAATAAGGCAGAACAGTAGTAGAAGCACTTTGCGTAAATTCATTATCTTAGGATTAGCCGAGAAATATGAATTTACATAAGAATTATGTGTTTTTGATTCTCTTATGGGCTTCAAGGGCCCTGTTTCTGCTATGTTTTAAATCGACCAATGGTTGAGGGTAGGTTTTACCAAGTACAATGCCGGCTTCCTTTAATTCCAGGGGCGTCGCCTCCCATGGGGCGTGGATTAGTTCGGCAGGAAGCTTTGCCAACTCTGGCACAAACTGGCGGACATAATCGCCATTCGGGTCGAATTTCTGCCCCTGCAAGACGGGGTTGAAGATGCGGTAATAGGGGGAAGCATCAGCACCGCTGCCAGCAACCCATTGCCATGATGCCGCATTGCTTGCCAAATCTGCATCGACCAATGTATCCCAAAACCATGCCTCGCCACGCTGCCAAGGTTGCAGCATGTTTTTAATCAGCAGTGATGCAACCACCATCCGCACACGGTTATGCATCCATCCCGTTTGCCATAACTGGCGCATGCCTGCATCTACGATAGGAATTCCCGTTTGTCCTTTGCTCCATGCTTTGAATAATGCGTCATCCGGCTGCCAAGGGAAGTCGGTATATTTCTTATTGAGCGGTGCTTCGGGTAAATCGGGATGCGCGAATAATAAATGGTATGAAAATTCACGCCATAAAAGCTCGCTGATGAATTTATCGATTTGTTTGGTGATGCCTGCACGGTTGCTGGTTTCATTAATTTGCCGTGCCGCATAAAATGCCTGACGCGGGCTGATTTCACCAAAATGCAGATGCGGGGAAAGGCGGGATGTATTGTCCTTATCGGGTCTATCGCGGCCATCGGCGTAATTATGCAGACCATCACCCAGAAATTCGTGCATGCGTTTATGGGCGCCTTTTTCCCCTATATTCCATGCGGCTTTAAGTGATTTTGCCCAATCAGGTTTGGTGGGCAGTAACCCCCAATCTGTCAGATTATCGCTCGCAATATTCAGTGTTGCGCCCGTCATGTTCTTTGGCGCGTTGACGGGCAGAGGCGGAGCCTTGCCCATCAGGCATGATTTTGCAAATGGCGTGAAGACTTTGAAATGGGTTCCCGAACCATTTTTGATTTCCCATGGTTCGAACAGCAAGCTGCCATTAAAACTTTCAACTGCAATTCCGGAATTTTTAAGCGCGGTTTTTAATTCCGTATCTCTGGCAATCGCGGCAGGTTCATAAAGCCTATTCCAGTGAACAGCTTGCGCGCTTATATCGGCAGCCAGTTTTGGTAAAATGGTTTTAGCGGCACCGCGACGCAATATGAGCGGCACGCCCATTTTGTCCAAATCGTTCTTTAATGATGTGAGGGAGTGATGCAGCCACCAACGCGATGCGCCACCCATCGGCCAAGCTAGCGTGTCATCGAGGATATAAATGCAAGCAACGGGGCCGCGTTCAGCCGCAGCACGCAAACCGGGTTGGTCGCTTAAGCGTAGATCCTGTCGGAACCAAAATAGAGTAGGCTGGGTCATAATCTTTAAGGACAAAATGTTTTAGATGACTTCATAGCACGCAACGCCTAATTTAGAACCTCCGCTTCAACTTACCACGTAAATTATTCATGCAAAAAATACTGAAATATATCACACGCAGCTTTGCCATCCTTGGTTTCGTGGTTTTTGCCATTTCGGTTACTGGTTGGGTGTTAATGTTTACCCGTGAAAAAGAACATTTGCCTGACAGCATCATTCTATCGCTAGACTTAACGAAGGACATTCCCGAGACATCTGATCCAAATCCCATCAAAGCCGCGCTTGGAAAATCAGGCGCGCTGATTCTAAAAGACGCTGTTGCTGCGCTTGATTTTGCCAGCAAAGACCCACGTGTCAAAGTGGTGGTTGGAAGCTTCCGCGAGAATTCGGTTTCCATGGCAGGCACGCAGGAACTACGCGATGCGATCGCACGGTTTCGTGATACAGGGAAACCATCCTATGCGTTTGCTACTAGCTTTGGTGAATTTGGTGCCGCAGATAAGGCATATTATCTGGCCAGCGCGTTTGATCAAATATGGCTGCAACCCATGGGGCTGGTGGGGATCACGGGGCTTGCCGCACAATCTCCATTCGTGAAGGCTGCGCTTGAAAAAATCGGGGCGAAGGCTGATTTTGTTCATCGCGAAGAATACAAAAGCGCGATGGACATGCTAACCGAGGATGACTTCACACCTGCAAATGCTGAAATGCTTGGTTCCATCCTTGATGATTTGAGCATGCAGATGGTGGGTGATATCGCACAGGAACGACAATTGGATCCGCTCGGTCTGCTGCGGCTTATTGATAATGCGCCGTTGAACGCCACAACGGCGTTTCGTGAAAAACTGGTCACGCATATCGGTTATGCAGATGAGTTGGAAGAAGTGTTAGGTAAAACCTATGGCGATGAAGTTGAAAGCGTTGATGCGGGAGATTATCTATCCATGCGCCGCGATGAATTGCTTGCCAAGCAAGATGAACATGAAAAGCGTCCTGTTGTTGCATTCATTCATGCAACCGGTGAAATCGCCCAAAGTTCTGAAGGACCGGCCAAAAGCAACGCTATGGCTGCCGATGAAACGGTAAGCGCTATTCAGGACGCGATGCAGGATGACAAGGTTGAAGCCATCCTATTACGTATTGATAGCCCTGGCGGTTCGGCTGTGGCTTCTGAAACCATTCGCCGCAGCATTGAAAAAGCCCAGCATATGGGGCTTCCCGTCATCGTATCGATGGGTGAAATGGCTGGTTCCGGCGGCTATTGGATGGCCATGCAGGGCGATGTAATCATTGCGGATCCAGCTACGCTTACTGGTTCCATTGGCGTGATCGCAGGCAAGGTCGCGGCGACGGATGCATTATGGGATAAGCTCGGTGTGCATTGGGGCATGATTACGCGTGGTGACAATGCCGATTTATGGACCGCAACCTCGCCCTTTACCGACGCGCAGCGCGCAAAAGTTGATGAGCTGGTTGGTGAAACCTATCAACAATTCAAAAACCATGTGGCAATCGCACGCGATTTAACGGATGACCAAGTCGCCGCTATCGCCAAGGGACGCGTGTGGACTGGTAATCAGGCATTGCACAACGGGTTAGTGGATGAGCTTGGCGGTTTGGCCGACGCGATTGATTATACCAAAAGCTTGCTCGGCGTTTCTGAAGATGACCGCATTATGCTTAAGCCATTCCCTGAACCAGAAAACTTTGCATCGCGCATCGTAAAGATGGTGGAAGGTTTCACCGGCATGGGTGCAACCATGACGAGGTTGAACAGTTTGATGCAATCGATTGAACCGGTGCTATCGCCTGTAGTGTCGATGACCAGTGCAAAACCTGGCCATGCCATTATGCGCGATATGGGCGTACTGCGTTAAATGATGGGTTAAACCGTGCCAGCTTTGATGGATGGGCGCACTTCTTTCCAGTACAACCAGCCCGTATAGATGCTAAGCCCAGCAGCAACCCACAATACCAACCCGCCAAGCATGCCCAGATAAGGATACATGAAACTGCGCGGGATAATCAGCATGCCAATGGCTACCATCTGCAGGGCAGTTTTGATTTTAGCAAGCTGGGTTGCGGCCAGAAGGTTATCCTTTGTATCGGTTTTGTTTTCTGTTCTTGCACGAAGTGTATATTCACGAAGCCCCGCAATAAAGAATTCACGCAGGATGATGGCCAGTGCGGGAAAAATCAGTTCTTTGCCCATGCGGCCCGTATAAATCAGTGCCAGCATGCAACCGCTCACAAGTAATTTGTCGGCGATGCTATCAAACACGCGGCCAAAGATAGATGTGCTGTTGGTCTTGCGTGCCAGATATCCGTCAACCCAATCGCTGATGGCCGCCAAAACAAACAACGCCAATGCAAGGGTGAGGCTATCCATGCAAATGCAAAGGGCAATCAATGGCGCAGCGACGATACGGAACGTGGTAATCTGGTTGGGAGTGATGACCATGAAATCCTCTGAACCCTACAGGCGCATTTGAATGCCGATTTCCAAAACCTTGTTGGTTGGAATGCGATAGAAATCATGCATACGCACTGAATTGACGTGTAGCCATTTGTAAATCACTGCTTGCCATAATGGCAAGCCCACATGTGGGTCTGGGATAAGCGTGGTGCGCGACACAAAGAAGCTGGTATCCCCCATATCAATTTGCAAACGACCTTCTTCGACGCATTGACGCATTAACAGTGGAATGCTGGGCAATTCCATAAAGCCATAAACCGCCTCTACCAGAAGGAAGTTATCGCCCAAGTCGACGACACGGAAGCGATCTTTACGCGGCACGCGCGGTACATCCTTGGTGGTGATGTTAAGAATAATTACGCGTTCATGTAACACATGGTTGTGTTTGAAGTTGCGTAGCAATGCGTGTGGTGTATCGCCCGTTGTGCGTACAAGGAAAATTCCCGTACCACTTACGCGGGTGAATTTTAGCGAAGGGAGCGACGCAATAAAATCCTTGAGCGGTATGGTTGCGTTACTAATCTGTTTGAACAGGAAGCGGCTGCCATCAATCCATGTAATCATGATGAAAAACAGGAATGCGGCAATCGTCAGCGTCAGCCAGCCACCATCTCCTACCTTGTGCACATTGCTGCTGAATAGCAAAAGGTCAATCATCAGTAACGGAATGCAGATTGCATATGATGTCCATTCCGGCCATTTCCATATTTTACGGATAACCTGAAACGCCAACAAGGTCGTGATAATCATCATGCCAGTGATGGAGATACAATATGCCGCCGCAAGATCGCTGGATGTCTTAAAGCCCAATACCACGAATACAACACCCACCATCATGATGGCATTAATAGTAGGGATATAAATCTGTCCAGCCTCATGTTCGGATGTGTGAGTGATGTTAAGGCGCGGTAAATAGCCCATTTGAATGGCTTGGCGTACAACGGAATACGCACCGGAAATCGTTGCCTGCGATGCAATGATGGTTGCACAGGCAGCCAGCACGACCAGCGGAATTCGTATGAATTCTGGCGCCAGCAGGAAGAATGGATTGCTGGTTGCCGCTGGATTTTCAAGCAGCAGTGCGCCTTGCCCAAAATAATTGAGAACAAGCGCAGGCAGCACAACGTAGAACCATGCATTCCTAATTGGTTTGCGCCCAAAATGTCCCATGTCGGCATAAAGCGGTTCGGAACCCGTCATCGCTAGTACGACCGCACCAAGAATAGGGAATAGGACATTTAAATGCCCGAGTGAAAAACTTACCGCGTAATAAGGGTTAAGCGCAGAAAGTACAAACGGGTTATGAAGGATTGAAAAGAACCCAAGCGTGCCGATAGTGCAAAACCATACAATCATCACAGGGCCAAAGAAACGGCCAATAAAGGATGTCCCATGGCGTTGTACGGTAAATAAGAGCAATAAAATCACAATCGTGAATAGAATGATGTGTTCAGTGGTTAGCGCAGGATCAACGACCTGGATACCTTCCATGGCGCTTAATACTGAAATAGCGGGTGTGATGATGATTTCGCCGAAAAACAGGCCAGCACCAAGAATACCAAGAATAACAATAAAACGTCTTAGACCGAATTTATTGGTACTTCGTAAAGCGAGTGCTTGTAGCGATAGAATTCCGCCTTCACCTTTATTGTCGGCGCGCAAGATGAACAGAACGTATTTAAAACTGACGACGATAATCAGCAGCCAGAAAATGAGCGATAAAACGCCAAGAATATTATCCGGGGTAGGCGTAAGCCCTGTGGCTTTAGAAAAGCTTGCCTGCATTGCGTACAGCGGGCTGGTTCCGATATCTCCGAATACAATACCGAGCGCACCTATCATGAGCGTTAGTTTGCGGGAGTTTTTCGGATTGGTGCTGCTATGTGGCATGAATAAAAATGGAAGGTTACGAGGTCAGATATGCGCTGGTTTTGTTAAAAAAGCCTGAATAATAAGGCAACGGGAGACGACCATTGAATAAATCTGATTATAAAACAATGGCTAAAACACTTTCATGCAACAAGAGTCTGCGCCTGTGTGTGTTTTATGGAACGGAATAGGAACGTTTCGCGGGATCAGCAACTACCAGTTGTAGTTCACTTTAAAAATGCCGCTATAGCTGTGCGAGCTTGGTTGCAAATCGCTATCAAATTGCATTTTTCCAGTGAAGTTATCCCCAATCTTCACGGAAACACTGCTTCCAACCTGCATGCTGTGACGTGACAGATTGGTGCTGGAGGAAGAGGAGAGGTTATTAAAGTTTTCCAGATGGTTGGTTGTGTTTTCGTTCGCATCCATCGTTTCATAGCGATAGATACCATAAATTTCCGGAGTGATGATGGTGTCTGTTTTATAGACATAGCTGCGCGCCACATCGATGCCAAGCATTGGCTTCAGGGATGTGCTGTCGGTGGATGCACTGTTCAAATTATAAAAGCCTGCGCCACTTTCACTCATACCGCCTCTGTGCAGTTTGGTGAAGGTGAATCCGGTAATGGGGGTTAGGCTGAATTTATCATAGGTGCCGTGACCCATCGCCGATAATGTCCATGCGATTTGATAGCCTTTGCCCTTTGAATCCGCCATGTTATTTTTCGCGCTGCCGATGATGCTGCGTTCGCTGTGATTAGCAAATTTGTTGAAGGAAACACTGCTATCAATTGATCCAAACGTATCTTCAAAGGTTGCATAGAGAGAGGCCTGATATGCATCCACATCGGTTGCAGTTCTGCCTAATGCTTCGAAGCTGCTGGTTGCTCTGGCATAGCCCGCAGCCAAACCGAAATTCCATCTGTCTCCGGCTTTGACATCCATCCCGCCCGAAAACCCGTTGAGTTCATAATTGTAGGTATTAAATCCGTTGCTGCTTCCAACCGTGCCTTTGCGTTTGTAGTCACTCGACCAGAATTGCGGCAACGAGCCGCCATCGCCTGCAAAGCCGAATTGCTTGCTGATTTCATCAAATACTTTTTCTGCTTTCTTTTGCAGTTCAATATCGTCTGCCTCACCAAAGAATACAGGGCTTGTGCCGACGCCAGCACTGAAGCTGTGGAGCTTGTTCTGGCGGCGTCCCACGGCTTGGTTGAATTCATGACCTACGGAAAGTCCCAGTGTTGTCAGGCTGCTCATGCTGTTGCCGGATATGCTTGCGCCAGTAACGCTATCCGAAATTCCAAAGCTGGTTGGTTGATTGAACGATGCAATCGCGGCATCGCTCGCCCATGCAGGTGTAGCGCTCATTAAGAACATGCCGAGAACGGCAGTGCTGATTGAAAAATTAATCTTAAAATGGTTGCTCAAAAGCATTTTTTATAACCTGCGTTAATCTTACTTAGGCCAGCTTTCGCTGCATAAATCTGCATTCGTATGCTTTTCAGTTTATATTGGTTACCTTTCGTTAAAATTAATTTTACAAAAAATTTTATCTATCGCTGCACTGCATGGTTCGCACTGCAATGTGAATGATTTCAGTGCGTTGAGGGTGTGATTAAGGATAGTTTAAAAATCATAGTAATTTTTTTATGAAGTTTTCTTGTGGAGAACACAGGTAAAAAAACCGGATGGCTGCAGCAGTTTTATTTTACAGAGCGTTCTATGTTTGATGATTACAAGACTTTATCCTGCGTAGCTTTAGCGGAGCAGATAAAGTGAAACGAACCCCGTGCTTTGCGCGATATAAATACGAGGGTTCGATTGTGAATAATGTGAGGGATGGAGCGGGTGAAGGGAATCGAACCCTCGTGGCCAGCTTGGAAAACTGGTGCTCTACC